>CAKKQZ010000060.1:0-62141 GCA_919902445.1 Omnitrophica bacterium GWA2_41_15
TTGAAGTTGAGCGGGAAGGCAGGCAAATCCAGCAAATTGTCTTTGGCGCGCAAGCAAAACTAACCAATATAGGCACAGTATCATTTAACCTAAGGAACAACTTAAACAAAGATATAGGCGCGGAACTTGAGTTGTCGCATAATATCTTTAACGAAGACGGACAGGTATTCCTGCGCCTGCTTAAAGAAAGACGGGAATTAGCCATACTTGCAGGCGTTGGCTGGAGGTGGTAGGAATACTTAAAAACGAAACAAAGTGATTTTGTCCCTCACAAAAAATTAAAATTCTTGACAAAATCTTATATATGATATATAGTTACTATAGTATTTATTGTAATTACAATAAGTCTAAGATACATGTAAAATAATATTTCTGTATGCGAGGTGCTTTGTTAAATAACGAAAAGTTATGAACAAAAAGCTGATTACGGTAAAAGAAATTGTCAATAAATTCAATATTACATTTCAAACAGTTAATCACTATACCAACTTAGGCTTACTGTCTGTGGTAACTAAAAAGGGAAATGTACGGCTGTATGGTGAGACAGAAGTTAGAGAGAGGTTAGCGCAAATAACAAGGCTTGTCAGTGAAGGATATTCGCTGGGTTTAATTCGGAAGAAGTTAGTCGGGTTGCGAAGCATATAAAAATGCAGATATAAGATGCTGTAAGTGCAATAGTTTCAAAAGGTTTTCTCTCTGCTCTAAGCGATGTTCAGGAAATAGGTAGTCTATGGGAGACTATAATCTGTATTGAGAGGATGTGCTAAATAATAAGATGAACTTTCGGAGGTTTTTAAATGTCGCCGCAGCAAAAAGTAATTAAAGTTTTACGCAGGGAAATTCCTTATTTAAAAGAGAATTACGGCGTGAAAAAAATAGCGCTGTTCGGCTCGGTTGTTAAGGGTAAATATACTAAATCTAGCGATATCGATATGGTAGTGAGATTTAAAGAGCCGGATTTTGATAAATTTATGGGCATGGCGTTTTATTTAGAGAATTTATTTCACAGAAAAGTTGATATCCTAACCCCAGAGGGCATCAGGGGGATAAGGGTAAAAAAAGTAGCAGAGGATATTAAAAGGAGCTTGGTTTATGTCTAAAAGAGGGGATATAGAATTTCTTAGCGATATCAAAGAAGCGATAAAAAGAATAGATGAATATACTAAAGAAATTGACTGCGGTAAATTCCTGAAAGATAAAAAAACCCAGGATGCCGTTGTTCGGAATCTTCAAATCATTGGTGAGGCGGCAAAAAATATCACCTCTGATTTTAAGAAAAAATATACGGATATTGAGTGGAAAAAGCTTGCTGGTTTAAGAGATAAGATTACCCATTATTATTTTGGGATAAACTGGGATATTGTCTGGGATGTGGCAAAGAATAAATTACCGGCATTATTCGGAAAAGTTAAAGATATCCTTAACTGATGGAAAGAAAATAAGGTGGATTTAAACAAACAAACAAACAAACAAGCAAGCAAGCAAGCAAGCAAGCAAGCAAGCAAGCAAGCAAGGATAACTGGCTTAGTAGCATATTTGGAAAAGTTAAGCCCGAGCGTCTAGTTTTTAGATGCTTGGGTTTTTTATTTCTTAAGGGTAGGTATGGAATATAGAAATTATATGGAAGAGCTGGCGATGGAGATTTTGGAGGGTATCTTAAAGGATAAGAAAGAATTCTGCGGATGCCAGAGATGTAGATTGGATACAATCGCCCTTACTCTAAATAATCTTCCTGCTAAGTACTGTGTTACTGATATAGGATGGGCACATACCAAACTAAAAGCCGCAGAACTGCAATTTAGGGCAGATGTAGTTAGACGAATTGACCAGGCTTGCTAAATCAAAGGGCGTTAATCTTATCTCCATCACTCCTAAGCAAGTAAAGGAAAAAGAAGCCCACTATAAAATTCTACCCATTGAGATGGAGATAGAATCTACCTATGAAGATTTGGGTATATTTTTAGGTGCATTAGATAAACTAGAAAAGAGTTTAGCTATCATAGATAGTTTTAGCGTGATTTCGGAGAAAGAAAGGTCGTTAAAGCTCAAAACAAAACTAGTAATAAATATGTATCTGGTGAGCGGAGAATATGCAGAATAAAAAATTGGTAGTATTGGCTGTTTTAGGGCTCCTGGCTATTTTTAGTTTATTCTACGGCATCTTCACTCCTTCTAAAACAAGACGTCTACCTCAAGTGAAAGAGTCAGATATTCAATCTGTGAGAAAAGTTTCAATGACAGAAAAACCTATTTTGGCCCAAAGAGTTACAAAGAGGACAAATTATACCTCTTGGGCTAGAAATCCGTTTACACTCCAGAAAACTTCATCCAAGGTATTTGAGGGCCTGATCTTGGGTGGTATAATGTGGGATAAAGAAAAACCTCTCGCGATAATAAACGATGAGATAGTAAAAATAGGCGATAATGTTAGTGGGAATATAGTAGTTGATATTAAACAAGATAAAGTAATTTTAAAAGATGGCGCTAAGGATTTTGAACTTCGAATAGGAGAATGACGCAATCCTTTTGTACAAATATTTTTTAAGCCAATTAAGAAAAAAATCGCTTAAAGAGAAGGCAGAATGGAATAAGATTTATTAACGAAAGGTAGTTTTTTAAAGAGATCTTCAAGGGTTTTTTCCTTAGAGGCAATAATGTAATGCTTCCTATGAGTCAAAGGAATTCCTAAACATTATCCTACCGTACTTTCTTTTGTATAAATCTCAAAGGTATTATTCTTTAATCTTATCCTATTTATGCGGGACTTTGGAATCCAGAATTTCCTGCCATTATCTACCAGTATCGCCTTGTTTGTTTCAAACAGGCAGCCCACAGGAGAATCCTTGACTTCGCGGCTTTTGTGTGTATAATTATCCTACTGCTTTGGAAGTTTTTATAAAATTCCCTCTCCAAGCGGGGAGAGGGTTAGGGTGAGGGAGAATAGAAATGCCAAAGATTAAAAAAGTGCTTTCGCGCGAAATCCTGGATTCCCGCGGGAACCCTACGGTTGAAGTGGACGTAGTTTTGGAAAACGGCTGTTTAGGCAGGGCTGCAGTTCCTTCCGGGGCTTCTACCGGTGATAATGAAGCTTTGGAATTAAGGGATGGGGATAAGAAGAGGTATTTAGGTAAGGGTGTATTAAAGGCAGTCAATAACATTAATACCGTAATCGCTTCTAAAATAAAGGGTTTAAGCCCTGATTTTAAAAAAATAGACAAGCTTTTGATAAAATTAGACGGGACTGAGAATAAAGCTAATCTTGGGGCTAATGCAATCCTTGGCGTATCCATGGCCTGCGCGAAAGCCGCAAGTTTAGCTAAGGTTGAGCCATTATATAAATTCTTAGGAGGAGAAAAAGCCAAGATCCTTCCCGTGCCTTTGATGAATATTTTAAACGGAGGAATGCACGCTGATAATAACCTTGATATACAGGAGTTCATGATTATGCCGGTAGGCGCTCCGACATTTCGCGAGGCCTTAAGGTATGCAGCCGAGGTTTTTCATAACCTAAAAATCCTTTTAAAATCAAAAAAGCTCTCTACTTCAGTGGGTGATGAAGGAGGGTTTGCGCCGAATTTAGCTTCTAATCAGGAGGCATTAGACTTGATAGTGAGCGCTATTGAGAAAGCAGGCTATAAGCCGGGCCGTGATGTTTATCTGGCGCTTGACTGCGCTGCAAGTTCTTTTTACAAAGAAGGGCGCTATACCTTTGATAATTCACTAAAGGGGCCGGCTGATTTGATCCAGATATACGAGAGTTGGTTAAACAAATACCCGATACTTTCTATAGAAGACGGGCTTTCAGAGCATGATTGGCAGGGTTGGAAAGATATGACTAAAAAGTTAGGCGAAAAAATACAGTTAGTCGGAGACGATATATTTGTCACGAATCCGAAGATTTTTAAAAAAGGGATTGCAGAGGGAATAGGGAATGCTATACTAATAAAAGTTAATCAGATAGGTTCTCTTTCCGAAACGCTTGAGGCAATAAACATCGCCAAGAAAAACAAATACAAGGTGGTCATTTCGCATCGCTCAGGTGAAACCGAAGATACGACTATCGCCCATTTAGCAGTTGCAACAGGTGTAGGGCAGATTAAAACAGGCTCGTTATCCCGCACTGACAGGATCTGTAAATACAACGAACTTTTAAGGATTGAAGAGGGACTGGGCCCTAAGGCGGTTTACGCAGGGACGTTTTTTAAATAGATATAGTGAGCGATGCTACCGATATTAAGAAAGGCATTCTGGCTTTTTGGCCTCTCGGTTTTTTTACTGTTTATATTCTTGCCGGGTTACACAAAGCTACAGGAATTAAGGGATAAGAATCGAGAGCTTGAAGTAAAGATAAAACATTTAAGCATAGATAACGCTCTTTTACAGCAGGAACTTAGCCGTATCGAAAACGACCCCTTTTACCAGGAGAAAATAGCCAGGGAAAAGATGGGTGTTGTAAGAAAAGGCGAGGTTCCCGTAAAGATATTTATCGATAAAAATAAAAGATAATATACAATTCTCTGGCATTATCAGGATAATGTGATAAAATAAAATTCACTGTTCTTTAGAAAATTAAATAAGATTTAGCGGGGTGGAGCAGCCTGGTAGCTCGCAAGGCTCATAACCTTGAGGTCCTGAGTTCAAATCTCAGCCCCGCAAATAAATAAAGCCGTAGGAAGCTTAAATTTACCCTACGGCTTTATTTTTATCTTACGCTTTTATACTTAACATTTTAAAATAGTAATGTTTACCTAAAATGCCTTGAAAATGGCCGCTCCTTATGTTAACCTAATTCCCTATGGAAAAACTCTGGGAATTTAAGTATCTATTAATTTTAATTATCCTTTCTTATTTTTTCCTGATGTTCGGGAACGGGATTCTTAGCCTGACTAATCCGGATGAGGTTTTTTACGCCCAGACAGCCAGGGAGATGGTTAAGCATAACAGCTGGATGACCCCTCACCTTTTCGGCCAGCCGCAGTTTGAAAAACCCATTCTTACCTACTGGCTTTTAAGGCTCGCGTTCATTATCTTTGGGATTACTTCTTTTTCTGCGCGTTTCTTTCCTGCGCTTTTTGCAATGATTGGGGTTGTCGCTGTTTATTTCTTCGGGCTGCTTTGGTTTAAAGACGAAAAAAAGGCATTTCTTTCCGGTTTAATCTTGATGTCCGGAGGGCTTTATATAGGGTTAGCCAGGACTTTATTTACTGACCTGATTTTTTCAATTTTCATCCTGTTTTCATTATTGTCTTTTTTCTGGGGGTATTCTGCCCGAGACAAGAAGACAGCCGGATTATTGCTATTTTTTATATTTTCTGCCTTAGCTGTTTTAACAAAAGGGCCGCTGGGATTTTTAATACCTATTTTTACCGTATGTGTATTCCTGTTTATTAAAGCAGATATAAAATTTTTATTTTGCAAAAGTTTGGTTTGGGGTTTTTTAATATTTTTGGCGATATCCCTCCCATGGTATATGCTTATGGCCACTAAATTCGGACGCAGCTTTACCTACGAATTTTTCTATAATGACCATATCCGCCGCGTTTTAGAAGCAGAGCATAGCGGTAACGACACATGGTATTTTTACCCGGTCTCTATAATCGGGTGTATGTTTCCCTGGAGCCTGTTTGTTGCCGGCTCTTTGATGTACCTGCCGAAATATTTAAGGCGAAAAGAAAATCCGTTTCTTATATTTTTGGCCAGCTGGATCGTGGCTGTTTTTATCATTTTTCAATTCGCGCATTCAAAATTAACCAGCTATATTTTTCCGCTTTTCCCGGCGCTCGCCCTTTTTACCGCGCATTTTATTACTGAAAAAATGGAAGCTAAAAAACGCATTATTTTATTCATCTCTTTGTTTAATATATTTATCCTTATTTTGATCCTGTCGGGGTTAATTTTTGGGTTAATCCGGTATCAGGGGCTAATAATTCAATATATGCAATCGGGCTTTCCGGTTTTTTTCCTGATCGCAGGTTTTTTCGCATTGATTATATTGATTATAAAACTTATCCTTCAGAAAAAATTATTAAGGGCTGTGTGCTCTTTTGCCCTGGTTATGCCGGTAATATTAATCATTGTCCCTTTAATAAAAAATGGCATTGAGCAGTATCTGTCTTCAAAATTGGCAAGCGGCTACTTGTTAAAAAATTACGATGTGAAAAATACGATTATTTGCTCAAAGCCATATGTAAGGGGGGTGCGTTATTATACGCAAAAGGAGGTTGCCTGCACAAGTATCCCCGGGCTTCCTTTTTTTAGCCCTCACCCCATACCCTTCCTTAATAAGGATGAATTGGTGCAGGATTTCCTGCGTAAGCAATCCACAACTTATTGCGTGCTTAAGAAGTCTTCGATTGAGGATATCCAGCGTTTAACCGAAGGCAACGATTTCAAATGCACGTTATTAAAGGTAATCGGGAATGAATATCTTATAAAAATCGAGCATCTCTCCAAAGCTCAGAAATAACCCATTTTCCCACTTGACAATATTCCCACTATAGTGTATACTCTATGTGGAAAAGGAGGAGGTATGAAAACAATTAAATCTCACAGCAAGACCAAGAAAGAAACAGTTGATATCCATGAGGAGTTCATCCCGTACCAGACTAAGCCGCTTGACTCCAAATATAGGATTACTTTAGGTGGTAGACTTACTAAGTTAATTGGCAGGCGGATGAATGCGGAAGCATACCAGATTTTTGTCGGTAGAAATGGGGATATTTTGTTAAGGCCGTCAGTATCTATTCCTAGCAATGAGGCTTGGGTATACCAAAACCCTGAGGTCATTGAAAAGGTCCGTAAGGGTCTCCAAGAAGCACGGGAAGGCAAAACTGAACGCGTAGATGATCTGGAATCATTCTTGGATAAATTATGAGGTTCTTCTTAAGCTTTACGCCAACCGCCAAGGCTAACCTTAAAGAGCTAAAGAAGCCAGTTCATCTTGAGAAGCGCTTTAAGTCAGTATCTAAAGCCTTGAAGTTTCTACAAGAGGACCCGCGCCATCCTAGTTTGCAGACACATGAGTTCTCTTCGTTTAAGGGGCCCCGTGGAGAGAAAGTTTTTGAGGCTTATGCCGAGCAGAATACGCCTGCTGCCTATAGAATATTTTTCTTTTACGGCCAGCAGAAGGGAGAGATTGTTATTGTGGCAATCACGCCTCATCCATAGAAGGAGGCAAGATCCTTGCTTGCGGTATTTGCATTAAATCCCGCAATCAGGAAGGCACCGAGATGTGTCCTATCAACACGATGAAGGACATGTACTAAATCGTCAAGGAAAGCGATAAAGTAGTTACTTTTTAGATTGGAATGAAAGAAAAAATAGAGAGCCTCTTTAAAACCATAGACAAAAAGGATGCAGCGGGATTCGTCTCTTTTCTCGCTGAAGGTGCCTCTTTTAAATTCGCAAATACTCCGGAAGTAGTTGGCAGGGAGAATATCCAAAATGCTGTAGCTAACTTTTTCTCAAGTATAAAGGGCCTGCGCCACAGGATATTAATGGTATATGAAGCCGGAGATTTTTTAATTTGTGAAGGGGAGGTAACTTATATAAAGCATGACGGAACAGAATTGACCCTTCCATTCGCGGATATCCTGAAAATCAAAGGCGGACTGATATCGGATTACCGCATTTATATGGACCCTTCCCCGCTTTACAATAAATGAAAGTAATGTTATAATTAAACTCATGAGAAATAAGACAGTAGTAGAATCAGCGACAACGCTCTCAGAAGTAATGATGCCCATATACGCCAACCACTACGGAAGCGTGCATGGCGGGACGATTCTAAAGTTAGCCGATGAAGCGGCATTTGTTAGTGCGACTAAACACGCCAGAAAAAATGTAGTAGTCGCCTCTATGGACCATATGGAATTCAGGCATCCTGTGAACGTCGGAGACCTGCTTTCCCTTTCCGCTTCAATATTCCACGTAGGAAGGACCTCAATGGATGTAGAGGTAAAAATTCAGGCGGAGAAGATCAAGGAGGGGAAGAAAGTCTATATCGGCTCTGCGTACCTGACGATGGTGGCGCTTGATGAAAAAGGAAGGCCAACAAAAGTCCCGGGCCTTATTTTAAAGACAAAAGAGGAGAAGGAGAAAAGTAGAGAAATAAAATTAAGAAGAGAAAAGCGCATTGCGCACCTTGAGGGAAGAATAAAACTCAATGGACAATTGGAATAAGTTAAATCTCCTCACCCGCAAAGAATTAAGGGAATTACAGAATAACAAACTGCGCTTTTTTCTATCCCGCCAGATATACCCCTTTAGCCAGTATTACCGCAAGTTATTAGACCAGCATAAGATCAAGCCGGAATATATAAAGACTGTCGAAGACCTTAGGATTATCCCCTTTACAAAAAAAGAAGATTTTCTTCCTACAAAAGAAAATCCCAGCCGTTTTGTTGATTTTATCCTTCATCCCGATGAATCGCTGATAAAAAAATACTGGCCAAAACATAAACTCCTTGGGATGCTGTTATTGAAGGCATTTAAAGGGAATGAATATGTAAGGATGAGGCTTCAAAAAGAATACCGCCCGATTTTTCTGACCGCAACAACCGGCACCACAAACCAGCCGGTTTCTTTTTTGTACACCGATTATGACATAGAAAATTTACGTATATCAGGATACAGGTTATTGGAGGTATTTGCGGGTAAAGGCGATATCCGCGCGGTAAATATTTTTCCTTATGCCCCGCACCTTGCGTTTTGGCAGACAGTATTTGCAGGTTTAGCGCATAATAATTTTCTGCTTAGTACCGGAGGAGGAAAGGTAATGGGCACGCAGGGTAATATCGACGCCATATCAAAAGCCAGGCCCAGCATTATCATTGGCGTGCCAAGTTATATGTATCATTTAATCCGCACAGCCAAAGAACTGGGCAAGGATTTTAGTTTTGTGCAGAAGGTTGTTTTAGGCGCCTCAGCTGTCCCTCTGGGGTTTAAAGAGAAGTTAGCCTCATTGTTAAAAAGCATGGGAGCAAAACACGTGAGAGTTTTCGGGACTTACGGGTTTACCGAGGCAAAATGCGCATGGGGAGAATGCCCTACTCCTGTAAAGATTTCAAGCGGATATCATACTTACCCTGATAAAGAAATTTTTGAGGTTATTGACCCGGAAACAGGCGACGTGAAAAATGAGGGAGAAGACGGAGAGCTTGTTTATACAAATATAGATGCGCGTGGAAGCTGCGTTTTGCGTTATCGCACAGGAGATTTAGTTAAAGGGGGGATTACTTATCAAAGATGCCCTTATTGCAAGAGGACCGTTCCGCGCATATCCAGCGAAATAACGCGCGCCTCTAATATTAAATCCTTACGCCTGTCAAAGATAAAAGGGGCATTGGTAAACCTGAATACCTTCGGCCAGATTTTAGAAGGGGAAAAAGTGGTTGAGGAGTGGCAGGTTGAAATCAGAAAAAAAGATAATGACCCTTATGAGGTTGATGAGTTGATTATTTACGTGAGTTTATCGCGCGGGGCCAAAGAGCAGGAGATAAAAGAGAAGTTAAGAAATAAGATTCATGATTCGACAGAAGTTACGCCGAATGAGGTAGTTGTCCTGCCGCATAAAGAGATGCTGGAACGGGTTGAGATGGAGATTTCCCATAAGGTAAAAAGGCTGGTTGACAAGCGGCCAAAGGCTTAAAAGAAAGGTTAAAAGCAATGCCGAGAATCGCGATAGTTGATGGGATAAGGACGCCTTTTGCAAAGGCATGGACGGATTTCTGGGATATCCCGGCGCAGGAATTAGGAAGGATCGCGGTAAGGGAATTATTGGAGAGGAGTGCGCTTGAGCCAAAATTAATTGATGAGGTGATATTTGGGGCAGTGGCGCAGCCGGTTGAAGCGGCTAACGTCGCAAGGGTGATTTCTCTTTTAGCCGGAATCCCAAAAGAAAAGCGCGCCTACACTATATCGCGTAACTGCGCTTCGGGTTTTGAGTCAGTTACAAGCGCCGCGGAAAAAATAAATACCGGCCTTGATGAAATTGTGATTGCAGGGGGCGCTGAGTCTATGTCTAATATCCCGCTGCTTTACCGCAAAGATACCGCTAAGATATTTATGAAGATTAGCAGGGCAAAAAGCCCGCTTGAAAGATTAAACTTGTTTTTAACTTTTCGGCCCAGCCATTTTTTAAAACCGGATATCGGCCTGCAATTCGGTTTAACTGACCCTGTCTGCGGTTTAAATATGGGCCAGACCGCGGAAGTATTGGCAAAAGAATTCGGAATTACCAAGATAGAGCAGGACGAGTTTGCTTTAATAAGCCACAAACGCGCATTGGCAGCCAGAGAGAAATTAAAAGAAGAAATTATTCCCGTGCCGGTTCCTCCTGAATATAAGAAATTCCTTGAGCGTGATAATGGCGTGCGCGAGAATATCACTATGGAAGACCTTGCTAAACTAAAGCCATATTTCGACAGATATTCCGGAACGGTAACAGTGGGTAATTCATGCCAGGTTAGCGATGGCGCCTGCGCGCTTTTAGTTATGAGGGAAGAAAAGGCAAAAGAATTAGGATTTACTCCTTTAGGGTATTTACGCGCCTATGCATATGTCGGTGTTGAGCCGCATAGGATGGGGATAGGCCCTGCTTTTGCTATCCCGGAAGTCCTGGAAAAAGCAAAACTTAAATTAAGCGAAATAGAGCTGATAGAAATAAATGAGGCATTCGCCGCGCAGGTAATTTCAGTTGAGAGGCAGCTTGAAACCAATAATATCGGAAAAATAAACAGGGATATACTCAATGTCAATGGAGGGGCAATCGCGCTTGGCCATCCTGTAGGCTCAACAGGGAGTAGGTTAATCCTCACGCTTCTTAAGGAGATGAAAAGAAGAAATCTTCATTTAGGTTTAGCTTCACTATGCGTGGGCGGCGGGCAGGGGGCGGCATTGGTTTTAGAGAGATAAAGATGAATTTAAAGTTAAGAATAGAAAATGAATTTGCGATAATAGAATTTGACCAGCCGGATTCCAAGGCGAATGTCTTGTCCCAAGCAAGCATGACGGAATTGCAGGAGATAATTCTTAAGCTAAATGCAAGAAATGATTTGAGGGGAGTTTGTATTTTAAGCAATAAACAGGATATCTTTATTGCCGGAGCGGATATAAAGGAGATTGAAAATATAACTACTGTTTCTGAGGCAATGGCAAAGGCGCAAGGGGGCCAGAAGATTCTGAATTCACTGGAAGGGCTTTCTATACCAACCATTGCCTTAATCAACGGAGCTTGTTTAGGCGGCGGTTTGGAATTGGCATTGGCGTGCGATTACCGCATCGCTGTTTTCGGCCATAAGGTAAAGATAGGCTTGCCCGAGGTAAAATTAGGGATAATCCCGGGGTTTGGCGGAACTAAGCGGCTTCCGCGGCTTATTGGTTTACGCAAAGGTTTAGAGCTTATACTCTCCGGTGAAGCCATATCCGCTAATGAGGCATTAAAGATTGGTTTAGTTGACGGTTTAACGGCCCAGAATAGGCTGCTTATCGAAGGAATGCAATTCTTAAAGAAGAATAATTGCAAGCGCAAAGTTTATAAACCGAAACTTAAAGGTGGGTTTAATATTTTCTTAGATAAAACTTATCTTGGCCGCGCTATCTTAAAAAGCCGGACTAAAAAATTCGTCTTAAAAACTACCAAAGGGCATTACCCCGCTCCTTTAAAGGCGCTTGAGGTAGTTGCTAAAAATTACTCTTCTTCTAAAGAATTAGCCCTGTTAAGAGAGGCAAGAGTTTTCGGCGAATTGGCCATTGGAGCCATATCAAAGAATTTAATCTCTGTTTTTTACTTAGTTGAAAAATATAAAAAGCAAAAGTGGGTAGAGGCCGAGCCGCGCCGGATACATAAGTGCGGGATATTAGGCGCAGGCGTTATGGGAGGAGGGATTGCCCAACTTTTCAGTTTTTACGGGCTGCCTGTGCGCATGAAGGATTTGAATTATCAGGCGCTCGGCTGCGCCTTAAGGCAGGCAAGAGAAGTTTATGAATATGCGGTTAAGAAGAAAAAGATAAGGCCTAATCAGGCGGTTGTCGGTGAGGGGTTGATTTCAACAACTACCGATTACAGCGGTTTTTCTAACGCGGATTTGATTGTTGAAGCAGTGGTTGAGGATATGAAGATAAAGAAATCCGTGTGGAAAGAGGTAGATGTTTTTACAAAGCCGGATGCAATATTTGCTTCTAATACATCCTGTTTATCTGTCAGTGAAATGACTGAAGGAGTAAAAAATAAATCGCAGGTTATCGGCATGCACTTTTTTAATCCTGTCCACCGCATGCCATTAGTCGAAGTTATACGCGCTAATGGGACAAGCGATGAAACTGTCGCAACAATAGTCGAATTCTCCAGGAAAATAGGAAAGACTCCTATTGTGGTAAAAGATTCCTGCGGATTTATGGTTAACAGGATTCTGCTTCCGTATCTGAATGAAGCGGGGTTCATGCTGGATGAAGGAATAAATTTTGAGAGGATTGATTCAATTTGTTTAAAATTTGGTATGCCGATGGGCCCTTTCAGTTTGGTAGATGAGATTGGTTTGGATGTGGGTTATAAAGTGGCTTTGATATTAGAAGAAAATTTTGGCGTTAGAATGAAAGTGGCTGAAATCTTAAAAAAGGCCTATGCTCAAAAATGGCTCGGAAAAAAGTGCGGAAAGGGTTTTTATATTCATAAAGGGAAAACCAAATTTCCTAATAAAGAAATTTATAATTTAACGCTCAGGCAGAAATCAAATGTATCTGACGAAGATATTTTAAAGCGCATGCTTTACAGGATGGTTAATGAGGCGGCGCTTTGCCTTCAGGAAAAAGTTTGCGCGCAGGCATCTGATGTAGATATAGGTCTGATTATGGGTATAGGCTTTCCGCCTTTTAGGGGAGGGCTCCTGCATTACGCGAATTCTGTAGGGTGCGATAAAATTAGAGGTGATTTAGAAAAATTTGCGCAACGTTTTAGTAATGACCGCTTTGCGCCTTGTGATTATTTAAAAAAACAGGGACGTTTCTTAACTTAGCTATAAGGTGTCCCCATGGCGGGGACACCTTATATTCAGCTTAAGAAACGTCCCTATGGAGAAGATATGGAGATGTATGATAAAAAGATGAGCCATGAAAAAAAGGCGGCATTGGAATTGGCAGAGGCAAGCAGGCAGGCGGAATGGCTATATCCAAGTTTTGTGCGCGAGATTTTTCACGGCAAATTATTCTGGAACCTGATTCATCCTTTTCCCCAGCAATCCCTTGAAGATAGGAAGATCGGCACGGAATATTCAGAAAAACTAAAAAGTTTTTTGTTAAATAATCTTGACCCTGATCAGGTGGATAAGACCGGTGAAATACCTGATGAAGTTATCAAGGGTCTTAAGGATTTAGGCGCATTCGCCATGAAGATTTCACCCGAATATGACGGGCTGGGGTTAAGCCAGGTCAATTACAACCGGGCAATTCATATGGTGGCAAGTTACTGCGGTTCTACCGCTGTTTTATTATCAGCTCATCAAAGTATAGGCGTTCCTTATCCGTTGAGCATTTTCGGGACCGAGGAGCAAAAAAGAAAATACCTTCCGCGGTTTAGAAAAGGCGCTATTTCCGGATTTGCCTTAACCGAGCCGGGCGCAGGCTCAGACCCTCACACTATGAAGACAATAGCTACGCCCGTTGAAGACGGAAAACATTATCTCATTAACGGAGAAAAATTATGGATTTCAAACGGTAATATCGCGGATATTCTGGTAGTAATGTGCCTTACGCCTCCTAAAATAGAAAGAGGCAGAGAAAAAAAGCAGATTACCGCTTTTATTGTTGAAACAAATACTCCGGGATTCCAGGCAGCATACCGCTGCAGCTTTATGGGGCTTAACGGGGTAAAGTTAGGGCTTTTGAAGTTTAATAATGTCAAGGTTTCAAAAGAAAATATTCTCTTAGGCGAAGGCCAGGGTTTAAAATTAGCATTAGTTACTTTAAATACAGGCCGCCTTACCGTTCCTGCGGCAGTAACCGGAATGAGCAAGTGGTGTATATCCGTAGCGCGCAAATGGGCGAAAGAAAGGAAACAGTGGGGAGCGCCGATAGGTGAGCACCAGGTAATAGCCACTAAGCTAGCGTCAATAACCTCATCCACATTTGCCATGGATGCAGTAACCTGGTTGACTTCTCATATGGCCGATGCAAAAAAACTGGATATAAGGCTTGAAGCGGCAATGGCAAAGCTTTTTTGCACTGAGGCAAGCTGGAAGGTAATAGATGATACCTTTCAGATACGCGGAGGAAGGGGTTTTGAAACAGCCCTTTCTCTTAAAGGAAGGGGTGAGCCTGGGTATGCTGTTGAGCGTGCTTTCAGGGATTGCCGCGTAAACTTAATCATTGAAGGCACAAGCCAGATTATGCGGCTTTTTATCGCGCGTGAAGCATTAGATCCTCATTTAAAAAGAATTATGTCCATATTAAACCCCAGAGTTCCTATCCTAAAGAGAATAAAATCCGTTTTTTCAGCCGGGTTATATTATATGTTTTGGTATCCGGGTTTATGGCTTCCAACCCTTGGTTTAAGAGGGGAGAAAGATTTACCGGTCCGGTTAAAAAAACATGTAAAATTCATACGTTGTAAGAGCAAACACTTAGCTAGGGAGATATTTTTAAAGATGATAATATACCAGCAGCGGCTGGAAGCAAAACAGAATATCTTAGCGCGCTTTGTGGATATCGGCACCGATTTATTCGTTATGGCTTCAGCCTGCTCTTATGCCGCAAGCCTTGTTAACAAAAAAGATAACGCATACGGAAAAACTCCGGTTGAGTTGGCAGACCTTTTCTGCCGCGAGGCAAGGGCGCGCGTTACCAGGAATTTTCAGGATGTATGCAGGAATAACGACAAAATATCTACCGAAATCGGCAAAAAAATGCTTGGCAGCGAATATGAATGGTTAGAGAATGAAATCATCAAATAACGATTACCCATTTTTTTCCCGGCAAGACCCGGACAGGTCCTTTATCGTCAATTACGCCCCTATCTTTGCGCATCTTGATACTCTGGCCAAGAATATAATTATAGAAAAAAGTAAGGTAGTCGAGTATAAAAAAGGGGATATCGTCTATAAAAAGGGAGACCCTCCGGATGCATTTTATTGCCTGATAACGGGGAGGGTGAGGGTTTTTAATTATGGGGTTGAGAAAAAGAATACACTTGAGTATTTAAACTGCGGAAAATATTTTGGTATGATTTCAGTGTTAACTGGCGAACCGCATTCTGTTAGCGCAGAGGCAGTTAATGACTCAAAAATCTTAAGGATAAACAAAGAGGATTTTAAGGAGATTCTGGATAGAATACCGAAATTGGCTATCGATTTAAGCAAAACGCTCTCGCGCCGCCTGAGAAAGAAGGATATAGATGAAAAAAAGATTTTTGAAAGCAGCATAATATCTATTTTTAGCGCAGTCCCGGAAGTCGGCCGCACGGCATACGCGGTTAACCTTGCGCATAGCTTGAAGAAAGAAACCGGCAGGAATGTTATCCTGATAAATGTACGCGAAAGCAAAAGTGAAGTAAGTGAGTCCCTGAACTTACTAGGGGCACATTTTCTTACAGACAGCGCAATAAAAGCGGCAATACCTAAAGACCAGTATAGGGATTTAAGTTTTTTAAATCTTAAGCATGAGAGCGAACACAGCGCGTATTTTAATAATCTTAATGCGCTTCTTACGTATCTAACCGGAGAATACCATTTCATAATTGTTGACCTTCCGGTTTTAAAGGACCAGTGTATTTTTCAGATACTGAACCAGTCGGATAGCATCCATATCATAACGGATTATGATATTTATAACCTGCAACAAACCAGATTCCTGATATCAGAACTTTTCCAGAAAGTCAATTACCCGCAGGATAAAATTAAGGTCATTACGAATGCGGGAAAGCATGGTAATACACGCGAGTACGATAAAGTATTCAGGTATTTGGATTACAGGGTATACGCAACACTCCCCACAGTTTCTATCTTAAGCGCAAATATAGTTTTAGAATCTCCGGAAACAGAATACTCAAAAGCAATCAGAAGAATAGCCAGAGAAGTTGGGGATGTGCGAGTTGGCCTTGCTTTAAGCGGCGGGGCGGCTTTCGGCATTGCGCATATGGGGGTAATAAAGGCTTTAGAAAAAGAGAATATAACGGTTGATATGGTTGTGGGTTCCAGCATCGGCGCTTTGGTCGGCGCTTTATGGGCAGCGGGATTAAATAGCAAAGAATTAGAAAAAATCGGCATGTGGCTTAATAATAATAAAAAAAGGGTATTCCGACTTCTGGTTGACCCGTGTTTTCCTAAACTGTCTCTTGCCAAAGGAAGAGGGATAAGAAAGTTCTTAGAGAAGTATCTGGGCAATAAGACATTTCAGGATGTAAAATTCCCGTTTAAAATAGTTGCCTGCAACTTAAGCAAAAGGCAGGAGGTAATTTATGATTCAGGCAAGCTCCTTGATGCGGTTATGGCAAGTATCGCGATCCCCGGGGTTTTTGCTCCCGTAAAAAAAGAGGGTGAACTTATTATTGACGGAGGCATCGTAGAGCCTGTTCCTGTCGGAGCAATGGTCAGGATGGGGATAAAGAAATTAATCGCGGTAAATGTTTTCCCCAGCCCCGAAGACATTGCCCATACCTGCGAGTTTAACAAAAAGCGCGCGGATGAGGAAAAGAAAAAGTGCGCAGCAAAAGGTTTTTTTGCTAAAATAATCTATAGTTTAGGTGCCCGGCTTAATAAGATGTTCTTCCCGAACATAATGGATGTTATTGTCAATAGTATCCAGGCACTGGAGTATGTGGTAGCGGAAAGCAATTGCCGGAGCGCGGATATAGTTTTAAGGCCTATTGTAACAGGGGTGGACTGGTTTGAATTTTTTAAGTCTGAGGAAATGATTAAAAAAGGCGAGGAAGAAACCCTTAAGTTGCTTCCGGCAATAAAAACACTCATAAGCGAATAAAATGAAGATAAAGACAGCGAAGAAAAAAATCCTGCGAAAAATCAGTTATATTAACTTATATCAGCCCGGTTTATTTCAGGACTTGATGAATAATACCACTGACGTGATTTATTTTAAGGATAAAGAGGGGAGATTGATACTTGTTAACAGCGCGCACGCAAAATGCCTTGGGCTTACGCCCGAGCAGGTAGTCGGAAAAACTGATTTCGATATATTTGGCAGGGAGCGCGCAAAAAAGATGATCGAGGATGACCTGAGGGTAATAAAAACAGGAAAGCCTATCATTGATAAGGTAGAAAGGGGCACGCGCGCAGACGGGGTTGATAATTATGTTTCTACCACCAAGGTGCCAAGATATGACAAAAAGGGAAACATCATCGGGCTCATCGGCATTACGCGGGATATCACCAAACGTATGCAGCTTGAGCGCCTTAAGAATGAAAAGGCGCGTATCGAGAAAAAACTCGAGGCATTGCAGGAACTGAATAAATTAAAATCAGAGTTTATCTCAATCGTCTCTCACGAATTAAGGACTCCGCTTGCAATAGTAAAAGAAGCGGTGCATCTTATTTCAGATGAGGTTCCGGGCCCGATTAACCTAAAACAGCGGGGTGTCCTTGAGAAAGCTCACAGTAATATTCAGCGGCTAAAAAAGCTGATTGACGACCTGCTGGATATTTCGCGCATAGAAGGAGCGCGACTCAAACTGCATTATTCTCTAGTTAATTTAAATGACCTTTTGGATGAGTCAGATGATTTCTTCAAAAATTCCGCGCGTGAAAAAGGGGTTGATTTAAGCTATTCTTTACCTAAGAAGCAAGCCAATATCTTTATTGATGCCGAGAGGATAAATCAGGTTATTTCCAACCTCATAAACAACGCCATAAAGTTTACTGAACAGGGAGGAAAAATCAGGGTCGAAGTCAAGGTAATGGAAAATAAAGTAAGGGTAGGCGTTATAGATACCGGTATAGGAATATCCAGGCAGGATCTTAGTAAATTATTCCATAAATTTACTCAAGTTTCGGAAAATGCCGAGGCGCAGAGGCAGGGGCTGGGTTTAGGTATTTATATTGCCAAGGAACTCATTGAGATGCACGGAGGAGAGATATGGGTAGAATCAAAATTTGGGGTGGGGAGTAAATTTTACTTCACCCTTCCGAGGTTCTATTCAAAGAACCTTTTAGATAAACATGTCAGAGAGCAGCTCAATGGCCTTTTAAGTACGGGTGTTTCTGTTTATCTTATCAACGTATTAATCGTTAACTTCACCAGGCTAAGAAAACAACTTAGATTGAAACCGCTAAAGTTTTTTGAAGAGTTAAAACACCTTATAAATCAAATAGTTGTGAATTTTAAGACTGCGCATAAAGAAAAGCCGCAGGTTTTATTGGTGAATATGGAAAACGCGGAAATAAGCCTTCTTTTCCCTAGGGCCAGCGAAAAAGAAGCCACGAGGCTATGCACCTTGGTTAAGGATGAAGTAAACAAATTCCTTAAAGAGAATAAAATAGATGGCATTTTTGTAAATTTAGCGGTCCTTTCTTATTCGCCGCAGGGTGAACCTATGACTAGTAAGGAACTCTTGGCGAATTTTAATATCAAGAAACTTTATATCGGCTCAGAGGTGCGCCGCCATAAAAGGATTAGTTACTCCTGCGAGATAGAAATATTGCATGAGGGCGGAAAAAAAGAATCCGCTCAAACTGTAGATATCTCAATAGGAGGCATCTGTTTTATGAGCAGGGAGCCGCTTGAGACCGACTCACGGATACGTATAAAGATGAAGCTTCCTGAGGAGGTAAAATCGCTGGTTATGCAAGGCAGGATCGCCTGGATAAAAAACATTATTGAGGATCTTACCGGAAAGAGGGCCATTAAGTACAAAATAGGTCTTGAGTTCACTGCCCTAGAAGGTAAAACCAAAAGAATCCTCTCCAGATTTTTAAAGTATATATCAATAAAATAATTCTGCCCCGCTTAATGAGCCAAAATCATCTTGCAATAAACTTTAGTTTAGTATAGAACATAATTGTTATTGATAAGTATTATACAGGGTAAGTTATTATTGTATAACAATACTACTATAGTTATACAATCGAGTCAGGGAGAAAGTTGTGCTAGCTAAAAATCTAAAGAAATACCGCAAAAAACTTAAACTAACTCAGGAAGGATTAGCCAGAAAAGCGAATATTTCATATAATACGGTAATAAAGTTAGAATCAAGGGGAATCACTGATCCAAGAATGAATACTTTGAGAAAACTGGCTGTTGCTCTTGGCGTGAGCATTGATGGCCTTGTGGGGAAGGCCTGATCAGGGAGGTAGCGAATGTCGCCACAGCAAAAAGCAATTAGAGTTTTACGCAGAGGAATTCCTTATTTAAAAGAGAATTACGGCGTGAAAAAAAAATAGCGCTGTTCGGTTCATTTGTGAAGGGTAAATATACTAAGACAAGCGATATTGATATGGTAGTAGAATTCATTAGGCCAATCGGCCTTAGGTTTATGGATTTGGCAGAATACCTTGAGAAAAGATTAGGCAGGAAAACTGATATCTTGACTGCCGACGGCATAAAAAGCATAAGAATTAAGAAAGGTTGCCCAGGATATTAAAAGGAGCCCGCTCTATGTCTAAGAGACAGGATTTTGAGCTGCTTTGCGACATAAAAGAAGCTGTCAAAAGGATATCTACTTATATTGGTGAGTTAAGCTATTCTTGACATAATGTACAAAATAGAGTATTCTATTATGCAGATATGATTAAAGAGAGAAAGGTATTCAAAAAACTATTAGTTGAAACGGGCAATGATAAGGTGTCGGTTGTATTGGGGCCGCGTCAGACCGGTAAAACCACCGCCCTTAAGTTTATACATGAAGCGCTAATAGGCCGCGACAAGGCGAGCGGCATATTTCTGGATTTGGACATATATTCCAATTTTGAGAAGGTCTCAAGCTACGAAAACGCATTGGCTACTTTTAAGTTAGCTGGGTATAATCCACAAAGCCCAAAGAGATTTTATGTCTTTCTCGATGAGTTTCAAAGATTTAATGACCTCTCCATAATCATCAAAAATATTTATGACCATCATAAGAATATAAAAATATACGCTACCGGCTCATCATCTTTGGCTATAAAACACAAAATACAGGAGAGCCTGGCCGGCAGAAAGATAATCACCCATTTATATCCGCTGGACTTTGAAGAATTTCTGCATTTTAAAGGAAGGAAAGAGCTGGTTACACAGGTAAAAAATACTTCTTTGTTAAATGGAGATAATTTATTTAGAGCCACCAGGGAACTTTATGCTGGGTTAGAGGAGTTTATAATTTTCGGCGGTTACCCTGAAGCCGCCTTAGTGGATAAAAAACAGACAAAGATAGAGATCCTAAAGAGCATCTTTGATCTATATGTAAAGAAGGAGCTGGTTGAATACCTCAAACTTGATAAAATCCTTGAAGTAAAAAAACTGATTCAATATTTAGCGGTCAATAATGCCCAGAAGATCAAATATCAGAATATCGCCCAGATCGCAGGCCTATCACAAAAGACAGTGAAGATCTATATAGAGCTGCTTAAGGAAACTTTCCTGATAGCCGAAGTAAAGCCATTTTTCACGAATAAAAACAAGGAATTAGTAAAAATTCCTAAGGTTTATTTTTTAGATTCAGGCGTTGCCAATTTTTTTATTAATAATTTTAACGGCTTTGAATTAAGGAAGGACGCACCCTTTTTGTTTGAAAATTATGTCCTCTCGGAATTGATTAAAGGCGGCATAGAGCCGGATACAATTAAATTCTGGCAGGATAAAAACCAAACTGAAGTAGACTTTCTGCTTGAAGGAAGCAAAAAGTTAACAGCAATAGAGGTAAAATTTAAACAGTCGTTGGCAAGCGACGATTTATCCGCGTTTAAAATCTTTGGAAGGGGCTATTCCGGCGCGAGGTGCTTTTTAGTTAACTTATCCTGTCAGAAAGCCTTTAAAAAAGTAAAGGCGTTACTGCCTTATAAAGTTGCGCATACGATTCTTTCATTTCATGCATAATGAGGACGGGAAAAAAAGATGGACAAAATACTGATTATTCAAGACAGCCCTTCCGTGAATGCGATGTTTAAGTTCAGATTGGAATCAGCGGGGTTTTTCGTAGAGACAGCAGAGTCCGGTGAAGAGGGGATTAAAAAGGCAAAAGAAGCGCAATACCAACTTATCTTATTAGATTACACCCTTCCCTGTATGGATGGCGCAGAAGTATGCCGGATTTTAAAAAGCCAAAAGCATACCAAAGATATACCGGTGGTGTTTATGTCCGCTAAAGAAGAAGACGAGATATGCAAAATTACAGAAGACGCAGGCGCTAACGGTTATGTTTGCTTACCTCTTGAAGGAAAAGAATTGGTGGAGAAGATAGAAAGCCTGATAAAAAGTAGTAAGTTGTAAGTGGTAAGTCGTAAGTGAGAATGGAGATTATCTGATGGAAGAAGAAAAGAAAATTACCCTTTACGAAGCGGATATCTATGAAAGGCAAGAGCCCAAAGAGGAAACACGGCAATTCATAATCTTTCGGATTTCCTCTGAATGGTATGCGCTTGAGATTATCAAGGTAAGAGGGATAACTAAGATAGACAAGATTACTTATTTACCTTCTGCCCCGGGATATATTTCCGGGATTGTAAATTTGAGAGGCAATATTTTATCGGTTACAGATTTAAAAACCATCTTTGGCCTTGCTCAAGAGGAATTGACAGAAAAATCAAGGTTAATCGTAATTGAATTTGGGCCTTTAGAGACCGGTCTTTTGGTGGATGAAGTGGCTTGTGTGGCGGATGTCGCTGTAACCAGAATTGACCCCACGCTTACTACTTTGCCGCCAGAGAAAGCAGGGTATATTGAAGGAGAATTTAAATTAGAAGATAGATTAGTGGGGATATTAAAGGTAGAGAAGATATTAGCCAAGATTGAACCGCAAGTGGCAGGATAACTTACGGCTTATGATTTACGACTGAAACGGAGGCAGGACAATGACAAATATATTTAATAAGAGTTTAAAGAATAAAATTATCACCCTGGTTTTATCGCTAGTGCTTATTTGTATCGCGGCTGTGGGAGCCTTAGGTTACTTCTCAGGAAAGGCCGCGATTGAGAAGCAGGTTAAGGCCGGTTTACTCTCTATTGCTGAGTCACGGGAGCAGGCGATTGCCCAACTTTTAAAATTCCGCTTTGAGGAGATTGAGATTTTGGCTACGAATAAAATCTTACAGGATATTATGGAGGCATGGAACAAAATAGAAGCGGGTGAGCCGGTGGAGAGGATTGCCTTAAAGAAAAATACGGATAGCTTTGTGGAAATAGAGCTTCCTGAATATAGGCAAGTTGCGCCGTCTTTTTACGATTATATTTTTATCGGAAAGACAGGTAAGGTTTATTTTGCCACGGATAAATCTATAATAGGTAAAAACCTATCCGAGGATTAGAGATTTAAAAGAGGCCTAAAAGAAAAATTCCTTAGTGATGTAAAAATGGATGAGAAAACCGGCAAGCCGCATAGAGAAACGATTGTGCCCATATTTTCACATCAGGCAATACATAAAGAGCCGATAGGCGTAGTGATGGTGAAGACAAAAGTAGAGGTGCTGAATAAGGTTACTACGAATAGGAAAGGGATGGGTGAGACCGGCGAAGTTTATATTGTGAATAAAGACGGCTTTATGATTACTGAAAGCAGGTTTATAAAAGACGCGATTCTTAAACAAAAGGTAGATACTGAACCGGTAAGGTTGTTTCAGAGAGAGAAGAAGGTGATGACCGGCGTTTATCCGGATTACCGCGGGGTGCCGGTTTTGGGCGCTTCTATGGGTGATGAGCTGGCAGAAGAATTTGGTTATTTAGGCTGGACAATTCTTGCAGAGATAGATGCTCAAGAGGCATTTGCGCCGATTATTGCCTTAAGAAATCACATCCTATTTGTGGGTCTTCTGATGAGTATTTTAGCGGTTTTAATTGCTTATTATTTAGCTATCCAGATTTCCCGGCCCCTAAAAGAAATTTCTATTCTGGCTAAGGCCGTGGCAGGAGGTTACTTAAACCAAGAAGTTAAAGAATATAAGTCAGAAGATGAGGCCGGGGTGCTTTCAAGGAGTATGAAGGAGATGGTCACAAATTTAAGGGGATTGGTCAGCCAAATTAACACCGCCTCCCTCTCTATAACCTCCAGCGTCTCTCAAATCCACTCTTCGGTGGAAGAAGAAGCCAGCGGAGCCCAGGAGCAGTCCTCATCCATCACTGAAATCGCCTCTACCATTCAGGAATTCTCTGCCACTGCCGCCAAGATTGCCGAAGGAGCGGAGAAAGTAGCTTTAGTCGCGGAAAAGACCCTCTCCGGCATCCAGCAGATGCATACCAAGATAGAGGAGACTTCTCAAAAGATGCTCTCACTTGGCCAGCGCTCCCAATCCATAGGTAATGTCACCAAGCTTATTGATGATATTGCCGAGCAGACCAACCTCTTGGCCTTAAACGCGGCTATTGAGGCCGCCAGAGTCGGTGAGCAGGGTAGAGGTTTTGCCGTAGTGGCTTCAGAAATCAGGAAATTAGCCGAGCGCTCCAGTGAGTCTACCACGGATATCCGTAACCTGATCACAGAAATCCAGAATGAAACCTCCTCCACCATTATGGGCATTGAAGAATCCTTAAAATGGGCGCAAAAAGGCTTAGAGCTTACCCAGGAAACCACCCAGACCGCCAAAGAAATCTCGCTTGCCACCCAGCAACAACGCTCTGCCTCAGAGCAGACGGTTATCGCAGTCCAGTCTATCAACACCGTGGCCAAACAATTTGCCGCCTCAGCCAAGCAGACCGCTGCCTCAGCCACACAATTAAACCGGCTGGCAGGCGAACTGAAGAAGGCAGTGGGAGGGTTTAAGTCGTAAGTGGTCAAATGTGAGAAGTAAAAAGTGCATTAAGAATGCAAATTTGTCTTGACACACCATAACCATAATGATATAAAGAAGTTATGCTAAGACAAAAAGATAAATATATTCCTCGATTTATAGAAAAGGCCCTAAAAAATTCGCTGAAATATTTTCCTGCTTTAGCTCTTAGCGGCCCACGTCAATCTGGCAAGTCTACTTTGGTTAAACATATTTTTTCTAAGACCCATACATTTATTTCATTTGATGACCCGGTTACCAGAGAGATGGCAATTTCTGACCCCAGATTATTTTTAGAAACCTGCGGCGAAAAGATAATCCTTGATGAGATCCAATATGTCCCTGAGTTGCTCGCGTATATTAAGATACTCATTGATAATAGGCGCCAAAAAATGGGCAGGTTTGTTATTACCGGTTCGCAGCAGTTTAATCTGATAAAAAATATTGGAGATACCTTGGCGGGGAGAATCGCATTATTTGATTTACTCCCTTTTAGTATTGAAGAAAAAGGAGAGGTTTCATTCTTAAGCAAGATACTTTCCTCTGCCGAGGGCTGTTTTATACACTCTTGTTTACGAGGCTCTTTCCCCGAGGTTACTATTCAGGCGAATATAGATGCGCGCACCTGGTATGGTAGTTACTTGCAGACGTATCTTGAGCGAGATATCCGCACAATTTACGACGTAGGTATTTTGAGAGAATTCCAGCAGTTCTTGCGGTTATTGGCCGCTCGCACTGCGCAAATATTGAATTTAAGTAGCCTGGCTTCAGATTTAGGAGTAAGTGTTAACACAATTAAAAAATGGCTTTCAATATTAGAGGCGAGCCGGATTGTTTATCTCTTAGCCCCTTACTACCGAAATTTAGGTAAACGAATCAGCAAGAGCCCAAAGATATATTTTTTAGATTTAGGATTAACCTGCTATTTGACCGGCATAAGCAATAAAGAGAGCCTGCTCGGCGGGCCTTTATCCGGAGCATTATTTGAGAATTTTATTATCCAAGAGACATTAAAATACTTTTTTAATAGAGGCATAAGCCCAAATCTATTTTACCTGCGGACCCATAATAATCTGGAGATTGATTTGATTATAGAAAATAATCTTGAGCTTTATCCGTTTGAGATTAAATTGACTAAAACGCCCAATATAAGAATGGCCGATTCTATAGAAAGATGCAAAAAAATATTCTCCAAATTAAAGATTAATACGGGCAGGATTATTTCTTTAGCCCAAAACGACATAAATCTCACCAAGAACGTATCAGTAATGGGGCTGAATTCCTATCTGAGATATTTAAAGCGGTTTATTTAGTAGATGGATAACCAAAGCGTAGACAAACTATTCGAACTTTCCATATTGGCAGAGAGAATAATGCAGGATTATTATTCTGGTTTGACCGAGAAGTTTTCTCACCTGCCGCAAATCCAGGCTTTTTGGCAGAGTATGGCTGATGACGAAATCGAACACATCCAGGAATTAGAAAATACCCGCAAAGAGATAGGATTTGAGAAACTCTTTTTACCGGTTGGCCCTGAACTATTTGAAAAAATAAAGTGCGGCTTAAAGTTTTCCGTCCTGGATATGTTAGGGAAAGTTAAAAATTTAGATGAGGCCTATGAATTTAGCCATGAGCTGGAGTATTCTGAGTCAAACGCAATCTTTAAGTTCCTAGCCACAAAGTTTATCAGCTCTTTAGAGCGGGAGAAGTTTGTGAGTGAAATAATTGCCCGCGCAAATTCAAATTTAGCTTCTGCCCTTACTGTAGATACCAGCGCAAACGTAACCGGGCTTTTGTATCAATACGATACTACTAATACCGGAGAAACAGATATTGCCTCCGCAACCATAACCGGAAGCCTGATTGCAAATCAATTTGACGGGAACTCCATAAGCTCTATGACTATAACCTATAATCCTTCGGCTATTCCTGACCCGCCGCCAGAAGGTTTTGATGGTTTTACCACCAAGAAGGCAGATTCCTGGAGCGGAAATTGATACAATTATTTAGATTTTATGCTATACTGTTAAATTAATATGAAAGCCGAATTCGAAAAAATCCTAGCTAATTTATTCTCCAAGAAAATTACTTCTATTATTGTAGTTGATATCAGCTCCGAACTTAAACTGCTTAATGTTGAACTTAATGGCCAGCCGAAAATCACAGCCATTAAAACAACCGTTCTGCCTACGGATAAAAAGGACGAGTCCATCATTGAGTCGCTGCGCTCATTTATTAAAGAAAATAACATCCATCATAATAACGCAATCCTTAGCCCGGCATTAAAATCATTCCTTATTAAGCGCCTGCAACTGCCGGCAGTGCCTAAGCAGGAATTGCCGCAGACTTTAAGGTGGCAGATTAAGGATGAGGCATCCTTTGATGCTTCAAAGGCTCTCCTTGATTATCAGATTATCAAAAAGACAGTTAAAAGCGATGGTTCAGAGGTTCTCGATATTATCTGTGTTGCTGCAGAATACGAAGAGGTTAAAAAACAGGTTCTGTTATTAAAGCAGTCAGGCCTTACCTGCCATTCGGTAAATATCCTTCCCTTCGGATATGCAAGGTTAATAGAAAAATATATTAACCAGCAGGATAGCCAGGCAACCGGGGTTTTACATCTTAAAGAAGATGCCTGCTACATTGCGCTTTTTAAAAATAACAAACTGGATTTTTATAGAGATATTCCGGTGACAATTAACAGGTTAAAAGAGCTGCTGGGAGGCACGTTGGTTACGGATGCCGGAAAAGTTCAATTGACTGCCCTGGAAATCGAGGAAGCTTTGTTCAAACAAGGGATTCCTGTCGAAGTTTCCGCGAACGTTAAGGGGATGACCGCAGGGCAGATTTTAGGGATGTTGCGCCCGGAATTAGAACGGCTGGCACAGGAGATAAAGCGCTCCCTCGCTTATTATGATTCACAGTTTCAAGGAGGCCCTGTTAAAAAGATTCTGCTATCCGGAAAAGGGGCAGGGATAGTTAATTTGGATAAGTTTTTAAGCAGTGAGTTGGCTATGGATATTTCCAACCTTTCCTTGGCGCAAAATATCGGCTTAAGCCGGGGAGTAAATCCTGATTTACTATCGGAAAATTACGCCGCCTTTGGTTTGACTTTTGACTGTGAAACAGGAGTAAACCTCCTTCCGCCAGAATTCCGCAGCGAGAAGATAGAAAAGTTTCAAAAGGTGTCTTTGCGTTGGATAGCTTTTGTTGCGGCATTGCTTCTTATTTTATCTTTTTTCTTAGGAAAAGCAAGGATAGCGGCTTATCAGAAGCGCCTTGAAAATTCACTCTATCAGTTGACTATATTATCGGAGATTAAACAAATAAAAGTGCGTATCGATGCTCTTAATACCTTCGAAGCGCAGATCCGCGGATTGGAAAGCCCGTTAGGCGCTATCTTAAAGAAAATAAGCAATATTGCGCCCAAGGAATTGTTTTTTAACACGCTATCACTGGATTGCGAAACTAAGTTAGGTTCCATAAGCGGATTCGTCAAGGGGGCAGGCGGTAATCCGGATAGCATCCTCACTCAGTTTATAAGCGATATGAATAGTTCCGGTTATTTTAAGAATATAAATATTTCCTCGGTGACAAAGAGTTTCGTACAGGGCCAAGGGGTGGCTGCTTACGAAGTCAACTTTAAAGTGCAATGAAAAAACTTTCTCGTGAGCAGGAAAAGATTATTTATATTACCGGTGTGGCAATAATCTTTTTAATTTTATTTATTATCTTTGTTTATTCCCCCCAGAAGCGAAAATTATCCGATATCAAAAAGAAATTAAGCTATGCTGAAAGCGAGATTGCCGAGATTAACCGGATAACGCAAGGCAAACCCCTCGAGCAGGCAGTCAGCGGCCTGAATCTACAGCTTAAGAATCTTACTGCGCAGTTGCCTTTTAGGATAGAAGATGTGGTAAAGAGCTTATCGGATGCAGCAAGGCAATTTAAAGTAGATGTAAAAAATATTGCCTTTTCAGCGGAGCAGAAATATTCCGGTAAAATCCCCGGTTATATTGTTAAAGAACTGCCTATTTCCATGAAACTTTCCAGCGAATACAAGAACTTGGGCGAGTATCTGCATAAATTAAGGACAGATTTTCCGGTTTTTATCAGAGTGAAGCAGCTTGCCATAGAGGGTAGCGGAGAAGGAGTGCCTGAGCTATCAGTATCTTTACAGGTCTCTGCTTATTTATCGGAAAGCCAGCAATAAAGATGGATGATAAACAGCGAAAACTCTTAATTATAACTCTTATTTTAATCCCTGTTTTCATTCTTGCTTTAGCTAGTAGTATAAGAAAAATACAGCCAAGATATAAGCCGTTGCCTAATTTATCAACGCCTGCTGGGCAATTACCTGTATTATCCACAGCAGAAGCCCCTAATTCAGCTGTACCGGTTGGCGCACCCGAGCAGAAAAAAGATGATTCAGATTGGATAAGATGCCCCTTTAGCGGAAAGATTTATTCCGGCAGGGAAGGCGGGACAATAGATTTAAGGCTTACGGGAATTGTCTGGGATGATAAAAGGCCGCAGGCATTGATCAACGGAGCAATTGTGCAGGAGGGTGATGCCATCGGAAACTTTAGAGTCCTAAAGATATATAAAGATAAAGTTAAGATCTTCTCAGAGGGGACTTATTTTGAAATTCGGCTAGAGCAATAGAGCAATAGGGACGTTCCCTCAGGTGCCACCCTTGACTTACGTAACCCATTGATTTCCGTTAAGTAAAAAAAATAGTCGTTAGATTTTCCCTCCACAAGCGTCAATTATAGTAGAAAGGAGGGATTTTTTATGCCTAGAAGAGCGAGGGTTTTAATCGATGGGGGTTATTATCATATCCTAACAAGGGGTAATGACCGCAGAAAGCTATTTCGCTACAAATCAGATTACAGGTATTTCATAAATATCTTGAAAAAATATTTAGCTAAATCTAATCTCAATATTCTTAATTACTGTATTATGCCAAACCATATTCATTTATTGATTCGCGCGGAAATTGCCCAGGAATTACCTAAGTTTATGCAGGGGGTTCTTCAAGTGTACGCGGATTGTTTTCGCAAAAAATACAATTCTACGGGATTTGTTTTCCAAAACAGATACAAAAGTTTACTTATTGAGAAGGATAGTTACCTTTTTGAGTACGGGCGCTATATCGAACGCAATCCTTTAAGGGCCGGTATAGTTCAAAACCTCTCTGATTACGAATTCAGTAGTTATGCCTTTTATGCGGAGGGGATAAAAGATAAGCTAATCACAGTAATGAATCCGTTATATTTGGAATTAGCTCAGAATGAAATAGAGCGCCTGCAGTTATACAAAAAGTATGTTTTAACTGAGAGGCCTTACGAAGTCATAGTAGATCAAGCACTTAGGATAAGCTAGGGTGGTACCTAGGGGAACGTCCCCAGGTGTTTTATAACTTCTTGAGTGGTGGAATCAGGGGTGGAAGCGCCGGCAGTAACGCCGACGCTTTTTGTATTTTTAAACCATTCTTTTTTTATCTCACTCTTAGAACTTACCCAATGAGACCGATCATTCAAAGATTTAGATATCTCGTAAAGCCGCTTGGTATTAGCGCTTGATTTTGAGCCGATAATAATCATCACATCATTTTCTTTGGGCATTATTTTTATCTCTTGTTGCTTTCTACGGGTGTGATTACAAATGGTATTGCAAAATTTTAGCTCTTTGATAGGTTGCCTTAAGGCATTCACTATCCGGAGGACATTCTCAAGATTTTGGGTTGACTGTACTACAACCGCAGCTTTACCTATATTTTTAAGTTGCCTTAGCGGAATATGGGCTGCATTGTCAATAACTATGGCCTTAGTTTTAAGTTGCCCTATTATCCCCTGCACTTCATCATGCTTTTTATCTCCGACCACAATGATTTTATAACCCCCATGTTCCATTTCTTTGGCAATTTTATGTATCTCTTTAACCATCGGGCAGGTTGCGTCTATAATTTTGTAGCCGAAGGCGCTTGCCTTATCAAAAGTGTTTATCGGAGAGCCGTGCGCGCGGATTAAAAGAGTTTTATTTTTTCCTTTACCAAGCCCTTTAATCTTTTTTATACCGGATTTTTCCACTTCCCGCACCACATCTTCGTTGTGCACGATATCCCCGAGCATATAAACCTTTTTTTCGGATTTCGCCGTGTCAAAGGCAATATTCAAAGCCCTTTTCACTCCAAAACAAAACCCAGCCGACCTAGCCAAATTTATTTTCATAGGGACACCCTTGAAACTAATCAAGGGACACCCTTAGCTTTGGCAGAAAGAACGGCTTAGCTTTGGCAAAAAGGATATCCCTAATATTTATGATAACATATTTAAATCCCCGAATCCAGAATAATTTACTTGCAAAGATTATTTATTTGTGCTATAAGAATACTTTCAATGCACTTTATAATGGTGTTTACACAATAGATAATGTTTAAAGCATTCAGGACATTTAAAGGCGGCTTCAGGTTTAAAAACTACGCAGGACAGGCCTTACCTATACTAATAGAGTCCAGGATTCCTTCCCGTGTTATCATTCCGTTAAGGCAGGGTTTTGGTACAGAAGTAAAACCACTTGTAAAAGTAGGGGATGCGGTTTTTGCCGGGCAGATTATCGCAAGGGATGATGCCACTATATCGTCTCCCATACATTCATCCATAAACGGAGTAGTTGAAGATATAAAGCGGATGAACTATTTCAAGCGCGAGATCAACATGGTGGTAATCCGCGCAAGCAACCTTTCTGCGGAAGTCCCGCGGCTTACCGGACATTCCCATGAATGGTGGAAACTAAGCAACGAGCAGATAGAAGAATTAATTTACCTCTCGGGGGCTGGTTCTCTTGACAGGGAAGGCATCCCCACCCATTTTAAAAGTTCAATAATCTCACCCGAAGATGTCAAGCACCTGATTATACATGGCGTCGGCTCAGAACCATATAATATTTCGCTGGATTTATTGCTGGAAGGCAAGAATTTCCTGCATTTTTTCGAAGGAGTAAAAATACTAAAAAGGATAATGCCAAAGGCCAAAGTGCATCTGGCTATCAATGCGCATAAGCGCAAGATTATCGAGCAACTCGTGAAGTTATCTACAGAGCTGGACTGGCTTGATATTTACCCGCTGGAACCAAAATACCCACAGGGTTATGATGAGATGCTCGTGCCTACGATCTTAGGGCAAAAATTCCCATACGGGTATTCTGCGGCTAATATCGGAGCTGTTGTTTTAAATATTCAGGCAGTATTGGGGGTTTACAATGCGGTGGTTGAAGGAATGCCTTTAGTTGAAAGGATTATAGCCCTCTGCGGCCCAAACATAAAAGAGAATATCCATGTAAGGGTGCGCGTAGGTACCCCGCTTAGCGAATTTATCACAGAGCGCCTTAAAACAGAGGAATCTGCAAGGGTGGTATTGAACAGTTTACTTACCGGCTTTACCTTAAACGAATTCTCTCTTCCTATTGATAGGACATTTTCCCAGATAATCGCAATATCAGAAAATAAGCAGAGAAAGTTTTTAGCTTTTATGCGCCCGGGCTCAAAGCGCGATTCCTACACACGGGCGTTTCTTTCGAAATGGATTCCCGGAGCTCCGAAGATATCCGATACAAATAAACACGGAGATGAAAGGCCCTGTATATCCTGCGGTTTTTGCGAAGAGGTTTGCCCTGTAAGGATAATACCGCATCTTTTAAGTAAATACGTAACACGCAATATTATAGATGAGGCATTGACAAATTATAATATCTTTTATTGTATCGAATGCGGGTTATGCAATTTTACCTGCCCTTCAAAAATTTCTTTGATGCAGCATATAAAGGAAGGGCAGGATAAATTAACTATGGAGGGCTGTGACCGCGGGCAGTGCATATTACCGTATTTTGACCTTAAGGGGATAGAGGAGTACCGCGGTGTCACCAAGCTTTAAAGGATAAATTATGCGCATTTTACATAAGGTAATAGATAGTATGTACGGCTTGATAGGAAAGAATAAATTTCTTAGCAAGTTTAAGCCGGTGCTTGTTGCTACCGATGAGTTCTTTTTTGGTACTGATAAGGTAACCAACCTGCCGCATATAGTTGACTATATGGATATCAAGCGCTTTATGGCATTGGTGGTTGTCGCGCTTATACCTGTTACGATAGCTTCCGTATATTTCTGGGGTTTACGTGTTTTAGCAATAATCGCTGTTTCTTATGCTTTTGGCGGAATGGTAGAGGTTGCTTTTGCGGCAATTAGAAAAAAGGAGATCCACGAAGGATTTCTGGTAACGGGCCTTATATTCCCGCTGATACTTCCTCCCACAACCCCCTTATGGGTGGTAGCGGTAGGTGTGGTATTCGGGGTTTTATTCGGCAAGGAGGTTTTTGGGGGCACGGCGCGTAATATCTTTAATCCAGCCATAGTCGGAAGGATATTTTTAAGTATCGCATTCCCTAAAATAATGAGCAGCGAATGGCGGGTCCCTTTAACTGACGCCATAACTTCTGCAACTCCGCTGGTGCTTTTTAAGAATCAGGGGATAATAACCTCCTACACTGATATGCTCTTTGGTTTTAATTCCGGTTGCATCGGAGAAACATTCCGTATCGGTATCATTGCCGGAGGAATCTTTTTGATTCTTTTAAAAATAGTTGACTGGCGGATACCTTTTGCGTTTTTAACAACTGCCGCGGCCTTTCCTTGGATTAGTAATCATCTGTTTCACACAAATTTTGCTCCGCCATTATTCCAACTGCTTTCTGGAGGCCTGCTTTTCGGAGCCTTCTTCATGGCTACTGACCCCGTAACCAGCCCGTTTACAAGGTCCGGAAAGTGGATTGCAGGAATATTGCTTGGTTTTTTAACCGTTTTAATCAGGGCGCTCTCAGGTTATGTTGAAGGCGTTATGTTTAGCATACTTTTAGTGGATACCTTCACTCCGTTAATAGATACATTAGTGCTAGGGGCAAGATACAAGAAGAAAACAAAATAAAGTGAAAGCATTAAAAATTTTTATTTTTGTGTTGGTAATGGGGACGGTTTCAGGCGCTATGCTGGTGGGGATAAGCGCCTTTACTTCCCCTTTGATTCAAAAGAATGAAGAGTTCAGATTAAAATCCGCTATTCTTGATGTCCTTGAAATTCCTCATGAAAAACCCACCGTTGTAAAGATATTTGATGAGCAGGTAAAGATAATAAAAAAGGGAAATTATACATTTTATAATGCTACAGACGGAAGCCTTGCTTTTGAATTCCGCGGGCCTGGGCTGTGGGGGCCTGTCGTAGGGATCATTAGTTTAGAGAAGGACCTGAAGACAATACGCAAGATTAAAGTTACCTATCAGGAAGAAACCCCCGGTTTAGGCAGCCGTATCGCAGAGTCAAATTACCTGAAGCAGTTTAAAAGTAAGGAATTCTCACCGCGCCTGGTATTTGTACCGGAGGGAAAAGCCAGCGGAAAGAATCAAGTGGATGCCATAACCGGAGCCACAGGTTCAAGTAAGGCCTTTGAAAAACTTATTAATGAGAATGTGCAGAAATATTTAGCGGTATTAAAATAATCCATGCCGAAAAAACAATTTAAAAGGAGTTTTAAACAGGCAAAGTGGTTTAAGGTTTTAACTGCCGGGCTTTGGCAGGACCATCCCACATTCTGCATGGTCTTAGGCATATGCTCTATGTTAGCAGTTACAAACCGCGTTGATAATGCCATTGCCATGGGGGCTGGTGTTACATTCTGCACCGCATTCAGTTCGCTATTCGTTTCCCTTTTCCGTAATACAATACCGAGCAGGGTAAGGATGCTTGCTTATATGGTTATTATCGCGACATTTGTTATTTGCGTGGATAGGTTTCTAAAAGCGTATTTTCCTCCCATAAGCGAGGCGTTAGGCCCGTATGTAGGTTTGATTATTACTAACTGCATCCTTATGGGCCGGGCCGAGGCATTTGCCATTAAAAACGGGCCGTGGTTATCCTTTTTAGACGGATTAGGATGCGGTGTGGGTTATAGTTTTATGCTTGTTTTAATGGGTATTATCAGGGAGCCCTTAGGTTTCGGGACTCTTTTAGGCCACAGGGTAATGCCGAGTTCCTGGACAAACTGGGTAGTTTTAACCTTAGCTCCCGGAGCATTCTTTTTATTAGGTGTGTATTTGTGGATTTTTAGGACTATAGCCAAAAAAACGGAGTAGATAATGAACACAACCAGCCCTTTAATTTTACTTATTGCTTCAATATTCACCCATAATATCGCCCTTACCTATATATTGGGGATGTGCCCGTTTATAGTCATCTCCAAGAATTTTAAAACAGCGGTCGGTATGGGGGTTTCGATTATCTTTGTAGTTACCTTGACCGCAGTCATCAACTGGCCCATATACTGGCTTATTCTGGTTCCGGCAAAAGCGCAGATTGTTTCGTATTTAATATTTATCATCGTGATTGCGGCAACGGTCCAATTACTTGAGATGCTTATTGAAAAATTCTTTCCTACTTTGCAGTCTTCCTTCGGAATATTCCTTCCCTTGATTACGGTTAACTGTATTGTTTTGGCTGTATGTTTATTCATGGTCTTAAGGAATTATAATTTTATCCAGACGGTTTTTTATTCTTTCGGCACAAGCGCCGGCTGGGCGTTCGCCATCGTTATTATGGCGGCAATAAAAGAAAAACTTGCGTTAGTCGCAGATATACCCTTAGGGCTAAGAGGGGCGGGTATCACCATGATTATCGCAGGGCTTATGGCTTTTGCTTTTATGGGTTTTGCCGGGATGATTACCCTCCAGTAACTAATATTTGATACGAGAACTGAGAATCTAGCATCAAGGATATAGAATGATACCAATATTCATAATGAATGGAATTCTGGTAGTGATTGCCATACTCCTGGTTGTGGCGGAGAAATTCCTTGTTACTTACGGTGAATGTAAGATTACCATCAATAAAGAGAAAATATTAACTGTAAGCGGAGGTGAAAATTTATTAAGTTATTTTGGGCAGAATAAAATATTCATTCCTTCGGCTTGCGGCGGAAAGGCAACCTGCGGCTATTGTAAGGTGGAGGTTTTAAGCGGGGGCGGCCATATCCTGCCTACGGAAGAAGTTTTTATCCCGCGCAAAGACCGGCTTAAGGGGGTGCGGCTCGCCTGCCAAGTCAAGGTAAAAAACGATATTGATGTCTTGATTTCCTCTGACCTTTTGGAAGCCCAGGAGTTTAAAGTAACCGTTTCGCAGATAAAAGACCTTACTTCGGATATAAAGCTGGTATATTTAAGGTTAGATGAGCCCTCATCGCTGAAATTTAAACCCGGGCAATACGTTCAGTTTAAAATCCCCGAGACAGATGAACTCCGCGCTTATTCTATCGCCTCGCCTCCTTCTTCGGAGAATGCGATAGAGCTTGTTGTGCGCTTAGTGCCGGGAGGGATCTGCTCTACATATATCCATGAGGTATTGGATATAAACGACACAATTACTATAACCGGCCCATTTGGGGATTTTTATTTAAGGGAGGATTCTGGCAGGAATATAGTCTGTATCGGCGGCGGCTGCGGCATGGCACCTATACGCTCAATTTTATTGCATTTGAAAGAAAAAGGCATCCCCAGAAAGACCATGTATTTCTTCGGCGCGCGCAGCAAAAAAGATTTGTTTTTTACGGAAGAACTTTTTGCTTTGGAGCGCGAATACCCTAATTTTAAATATATCCCCGCGCTCTCCGAGCCAAAACCGCATGATAACTGGGATGGCGAGACCGGCCTTATAACACAGGTAGTGGAAAGGCTTGTCCATGACGGGCCGAACACAGAAGCGTATCTTTGCGGCCCTCCTCCTATGATTGATGCGTCTATAAAGGTGCTTACGAAAAAGGGCGTCCACGAGATACACATCTATTACGATAAATTTTAATGAGCACAAAAGAATCCTCTTCATTGAGAAAATGGCTGAAAGCTATCCGCGTGCCTTTTTCTACCGCAACCATAATCCCCATTACGCTGGGGGCAATAATTGGCTGGTTTGATACGGGGGTTTTTTTGTGGATGAGGTTCTGGCTGACTCTTTGCGGAGGCCTGATTATCCATTTTGCCACAAATATGGCTAATGATTATTTTGACCATGTAAGCGGCTGCGATGAGGCAAACCCTACGCCCACACCTTTTAGCGGAGGCAGCAGGGTAATACAGGAGGGACTGATCCCCGCAAAACATGTTTTATATGCCTGCCTGATTGCCTTTAGCATCGGCGCAGCAATAGGCCTTTACCTTAATTATATTTCCGGCGGGAATGTAATTCTTATCTTAGGGTTGATAGGGATACCTTTAGCATTTTTTTATACCGCAAGGCCCCTGCGTTTGGGTTACGGGGCTTTTGGGGAAATTGCCGTGGGGGTCGGATTTGGGCCGCTGATGGTATTGGGTTCTTATTATGTCCAGGCGCAGGCGCTCTCACTTAGGGCGTTTCTTGTTTCAATTCCGGTCGGGATTCTTATCGCCTTAGTTTTATATATCAACGAATTTCCCGACTATACGGGAGACAAAAGCGTAGGTAAAAGAAATTTAGTGGTATTGCTCGGAAAAAAACGGGCGGTGATTTTGTACCATATTTTACTTGCCAGCGTATATTTGATTATACTTTTATTAGTGATATTCAAATTTTTACCGTTAATAGCGCTGATTGTTTTTTTAAGTTTGCCCCTGGCATTAAAGGCATACGCGGTTTCTAAGAAAAATTTTGACAAAGTTTTTGAATTACTTCCGGCAAACGCATCGACAATAGGTTTACATTCTCTTATCGGATTATTACTCTGTGCAAGTTTTATATTGGAAAAACTTTTCGGTAAAGGTTAGAAGGTCGTTATGCGGTTAAAAGATATTTATCAGCCAATCAGTAAAGAATTAGATGATGTTGAGGATTTATTAAGGGTAAGCCTTGCCAATACAGGTTACAAGTCCATATCAGAAGTAAACAATTATTTGTTGGAGGCGAAAGGAAAAAGGTTAAGGCCTGCATTGGTAATATTCTCCGCCAAGGCAGCCAAGGAAACTCATCAGTTAAATAAGCATTCAATGGCTTCGCTTGCCTGTGCCGTAGAGCTAATCCATATCGCCTCTTTAATCCACGACGATGTTATGGACCACGCTGCCTTAAGGCACCATAAGCCGACAATAAATTCAAGGTACGGTGAGGATGTTTCCATAACTTTAGGCGATTACCTTTATTCAAAGGCCTTTGAGTTGATTGCGAATTGCAAGGATATAGATATATTATCATGCGTTAGCCAGGCAACGCGGCTTATGTGCGAGGGCCAGCTAATACAGGTTTGCGAAAGGGATAATTTAGAGTTGTTAAAAAGCAGGTATATTATCGTGGTCAAGAAAAAGACCGCCGCGCTTTTTGCGGCTTCCTGCCGGGCAGGAGCGATACTCGCCGATGCCAGGGATCCTTATAAAAATACCCTGGGAGAATACGGCCTTAATTTTGGGGTAGCCTTTCAAATAATAGATGACTGCCTTGATTTAATCGCGAAGGTCGAGGATCTCGGAAAAGACCCCGGGGCTGACCTGAAAATGGGTGAGTTAACGCTTCCGGTATTAAATTTACTCTCTAAGGCCAAGGATAAAAACAGGATACTGTCATTAATAAGTGCGAAGGATAATGGGGAAACGTTCAGGGAGCTAAGGGAAAGGTTTATTAATTCCGAGGCAGCGCTTGCTACAAAAAAAGATATTTTATTTTACATCAGGAAAGCCAAGAAGAGTTTAAGCGGGCTTGAAGAATCCTGCTTCAAGCAAAGTATGTGCGCGTTAGCGGATTTTATGGTTGAGAGATTAAAGCTATGATTAGTGTTGATGATGCCTTAAGAAAAGTGCTTAAGGCAATAAAAGTTATCGGTAAAGAAACAATAGCGCTTAGGGATTCTTTGGGCAGGGTCTTAGCAGAAGATATTTATTCTGATTCTGATATCCCCGGGTTTGACAACTCTGCCATGGATGGATACGCGCTAAATTTTACGGATACAACCAAGGCATCTGTTGAAGACCCTAAGATATTAGAAGTAATAGAAGATGTTAAGGCAGGGGATATCCCCAAGAAGAAATTAAATAAACTTCAGGCAATAAGGATTATGACCGGGGCAATACTTCCTAAAGACGCTGACGCGGTAGTAATGGTGGAGGTAACGAAGAAGGTAAAAATTAAGGGAAAAGAATTTGTAGAAATATACAAGTGCGCCAAGCGCAATGAGAATGTAAGAAGAGCAGGGGAAGATATAAAAAAGGGCGAGTTAGTTTTACGTAATGGCACCCTCTTAAATAGCGCGCATATAGGGGTATTGGCAAGCGTGGGAAAATCTAAAGTGCGCGTGGCAAGAAAGCCAATGGTAGCTATTTTAGCCACGGGAAATGAAGTAATTGATGTTAATGAAAGGTTGACTCCCGGTAAGATCCGCAGTTCCAATTCTTATACTTTATACAGCCAGGTTATTAGCGCCGGAGGTATTGCGAAAAATTTAGGCATTGCAAAGGATACTCCCTCGCAGCTAATAAACAAGATTAAGCAATCGCTTGGCTGCGATTTGCTCATTACATCAGGCGGCGTATCCGTGGGTGATTATGACCTGGTCAAAGATATATTATCAAAGTTAGGTACAAATATAGAGTTCTGGAAGGTAGCTATGCGCCCGGGTAAACCTATGGTCTTCGGGCTCATCAGGGGCATTCCCGTATTCGGCCTTCCCGGAAATCCCGTATCCAGTATGGTGGCATTTGAGGTTTTTGTAAGGCCTGCAATCGCAAAAATGCTAAATCAGAGTGCGCCTTCCCGTAAAGAAGCTGAAGCAATACTGCAAGAAGATATCAGCAAGAAAAAGGGTTTAAGGTATTTTTTAAGAGGCAACACTACCTGGAGGAATAGTTCCTATCAGGCCCGCACCACTGGCCCGCAGGGCTCAGGTATCTTAAAGTCTATGGCGCAAGCCAATAGTCTAATCATCCTTCCTGAAGAAAAAGAGGTTATAAAAAAAGGATCGAAGGTAAAGGTAAGGTTACTGGATTAAAAAATGATTTCCTGGACAAAATTATTATCCTCCCCGAATGATTTAAAGAGGGGTTTTGAGAATAACGGCCAGGATATAAAACCGGTAATAGTCTGGAATATAACTTCGTCCTGCAACCTCTCATGCTGTCATTGTTACCTTGAGTCATCAAAGATTCCTGCAGCCGAGATTCTCGATACGCAAAAATGCAAGAAAATCATCCTTGATTTAGCGGGATTTGGCGTTCCTGCGCTTCTTTTTTCCGGAGGAGAGCCGCTTTTACGCAAAGACATATTTGAACTGGCAGAATTTTCCCGCCGATACGGTATAAGGCCGGTGCTTTCCAGCAACGGAACTTTAATTACCGAATCTAAGGCAAGGAAGATAAAAACTTCAGGCATAGAATATGCCGGTATAAGTATTGACGGTAAACCGGATACTCATGATAAATTGCGCGGCGAGAAAGGTTCATTTAAGAAGGCCGCCCTTGGGATAAGGAATTGTAAAGATGCGGGGGTAAAAGTTGGCGTGCGCTTTACTTTAATGAAGGATAATTCAAAAGATTTAGATTTTATTTTTAATTTTGCGAGAAAAGAAAAGGTCAATCGCCTCTGCATTTACCATTTGGTTTATTCCGGGAGAGGAAGGCGGGAGAAAGAACTTTCCTTGGAAGAGAAAAGGGACTGCCTTGAATTAATCTGGAATTACTCGGATACTTTCCATAGAGAGGATGAGCAAACCGAGATTCTTACAGTGGATAACCACTGCGACGGGGTATGGATTTACCATAAAATGCTAAAATTCGATGAAGAGAGGGCAAACAAAATATTGAATTCTCTTTTGAAAAGCGGGGGAAACCAATCAGGGGTTTGTATCGGCTGCATTGATTACCGGGGAGATGTTTATATAGATCAGTTTACGCGCGGGCATTCTTTAGGTAATGTAACCAAGAGGAAATTCGGTGAAATATGGGAGGATGAAAGCAATCTTTTGCTTTACGGATTAAGGCACCGCAAGGATTTTATCAAAGGAAGGTGCAAAGGATGCAGTTTTTTTTCTATCTGTAACGGCAATATGCGCGCCAGGGCGCAAGCAGTATACGGAGATTTCTGGGAAGAAGACCCCGGCTGTTACTTAAGCAACGAGGAGATAAATGTTGACGGATATCCGGCTGATATTCTGGGAAACTACAAGGGCTTGTAACCTCGGATGCCCTCATTGTAGGGCTAGCGCAACCACTGAACCTTCACCCGAAGATTTAACCACGGATGAAGTAAAGAAATTTATGGAACAGGCGGCTACATTTAGCAGGCCGATTTTAGTATTTTCCGGAGGAGAGCCGATATTGCGTAATGATCTGTATGAACTGCTTAGTTACGCAAACAAGTTGGGATTAAAGCCGGCGCTGGCAACCAACGCCACTTTGATTTCCGAAGAAATTGCCTATAAATTAAAAGATAATGGCCTTAGCCTTGCTTCTGTTTCGATTTATGGCGCAAATGCAGAATCTCACGATTCATTTTGCGGGTTAAACGGCGCCTTTGAGAAGACATTAAAAGGAATAAATAATCTAAAAAAGGCAAAAGTCAATGTGCAGATAAATACTACTATAAGCAAAAAAAATTTAAAAGAATTGGAGGTAATAGGAGATTTTGCTTTAAAAATCGGCGCAGTAGCGTACCATACCTTCTTTTTAGTTCCCACAGGCAGAGGAAGATATATCGAGGATGATGAAATATCCTCTCAAGAATATGAGAAGGCATTCAATCGCTTATATGATTATCAGAAAGTTTTTCCTCTACGCATAAAAGCAACTTGCGCTCCCCATTATTACCGGATTTTACATATGAAAGAAGCAAAAACTAACGAAAGGTCAGACAATGAGAAAAGTCGAGGCAAAGGATGCCTTGCCGGTCAGGGTGTTTGCTTTATCTCTCATAAGGGTGAGGTATTTGGTTGTGGATATTTACCTATTATAGCCGGTAACATTAGAAAACAAGATTTTAGGGATATTTGGTTTAAAAGTGAACTTTTTATAACCTTAAGAGATAATTCAAGATTACAGGGTAAATGCGGAGTTTGTGAATTTAAGGATGTCTGTGGTGGTTGTAGGGCGCGTGCCTATGCAGCCACAGGAAATTATTTAGAGGAGGATACAAAATGCGCCTATCAGCCCTTGACAAAAAGATTTTAAATAAAATTCAAGAAGATATTCCGTTAGTTCCTGAGCCATTTAAGGCATTGGCTAAAGATACAGGCGTTACTGAAGAGGATTTATTTAAGAGAATAGAAGAATTAAAAAACAAAGGAATCATCAGAGGCCATGCTGTAGGCATAAATCATAAAATTTTAGGTTTTAAGAGTACGCTTTTGGGCTTAAGAGTGTTGCAAGATAAGGTTGAAAGCTTAGGTAAAGAACTTGCGGCATATCCGGAAATTACCCATTGTTTCCAGCGTAAAGGTGAATTTAATCTCTGGGCTGTATTCATTTATAAGGATGGGAGATTAAAAGAGTTCCTGGATAAACTTGGCCAAAAAATTGGCAAAGAAAATATCTTGAATCTCAAGACATTAAGAAAGTTTAAGCTAAAGACAAGATTGAAGATTTAAATGAAAATTTTTCTTGACAAACAGGATTAAGTTATTTATCATAGGTTTATTCAGTTGTTTATTCAGTAACAGGTGTGCCATGAGGGAGGTTAGGATGGGAAGAAAAAATCTGGTATTGTTAGGTATAAGTTTTTTTATGAGTTTATTTTTTATTAATTCTGCTTTTGCTATACCTACCTTTGCCCGTAAGTATCGCACCAGTTGTAATACCTGCCATATAGCCATACCCAAACTAACTGCTTTTGGTGAATCTTATCGTTTGAATGGTTATCAGATTCCCGAAGGAGATGCAGCCTATGTAAAAGAAGAGCCGGTAAGTTTAGGTGCGCCTGCCTGGAAAAGGGTCTGGCCCGAGGCAGTTTGGCCGGGTATGATTCCAGGGCCGGTGCCACTTTCCGTAAGAATCATTTCTGATTTTAAAGTTAATCAGGCAAGTGAAGCCGCAAGTACAGACTTTAATTTTCCCCATGAAATAGAGTTGATGATGGCTGGCCTTTTAGATGAAAATCTGCCATTTTTTGCCGAAATTGAATTTGAAAAAGAGACTAGTTCAAGTTCAGTAGAAACTGATGTTGAGGCCTGGCTTGGTTTCTATAATCTATTTAGTAATGCATTACCGGAAAGGGCTCTTAATCTGAAAGTGGGAACGCTGGGGATTAATCCTTTACCTATGGCTAATGACCACCTAAGAATCGGAAAGAACCACTATTTATATAATGACTGGAGATTAAGTAGCGCTTCTTCTGGAGCCAATGGTTTTCGTTTGAGAGATCATCGAGGAGGTTTAGAACTGAATGGAATTTTGGCTGACCGCTTCTGGTACGGTGGCGGTGTAGTTAATGGAGTAAATTCTACGGATAAAGACGGTTATATTATTACAAGATATAAATTCGGCGGGACACCTTTTAGCAAGTCAGCTCCTGGCGGAGGAACTGAAGAGGCCATAAAAGGGAAGGCAAGTGGTTTCTGGGTGGATAATGCCTTGGAGTTAGCCAGCTTTGGCTATTTTGGTTCCACGGAGATTGGTGCAGCAGCTACTGCTAACCAGGAAGACGATAAATTCTGGCGCGCGGGATTTGCTTTGCGCAATACCTACCAAAATTTTGATCTTAATGCCGGCTATATCTGGGGCAACAATGATGATCCTTATGGTAGTAGTAGCGCTCAGAACATAAATTCACAAAGTTGGTTTGTGGAGACAAACTATGTATTTAAACCCTGGCTTATCGGAGAATTAAGATACGAAGCACTTGACGTAGATATGCCCACAGATTTCACAGTTACCAATTTAGATAGGGCAAGGTGGGTTCCTGGTTTAATCTTTCAGATCAGGCCCAATATTAAGCTGGTGGCAGAGGCTTTAATCTACAGTAAGTATAAAGTAGCCAGTGATAGACAGAATAACTTTGTAGCGCGTTTGGATGCCAACTTTTAGTGAGTGTTAGCAGTATCTTAGTTTGGCTACTTAAAATTGAGAACCCTTCCCCCCTTTTTATGAGGGGAAGGGTTATTTTTTAAGGAGGTAAGCAAATGGGAAGAGTCATTTCTATTTTTTTGTTTTTGGTTATTTTCTGTTCAGAACCCTCTTTTGCAGGAGTAATTAAAGGCAAAGTTTCAACAGCGAAGTTAAAGGCACCCAAAGACATTGTAGTATATATAGACAAAATAGAAGGAAAAGAGCTTTCTTCATCTGGAGAGCCTGCAAAGATGGACCAGATTAAGCTGGTGTTTATCCCTTATGTTCTTCCTATAATCAAAGGCACAACTGTTGAGTTTCATAATAGTGATGATGTAAAGCATAATGTCTTTGCTGTAGGTACAGAAAATTTTGATTTAGGTACCTGGACCAAGGGGATCACCAAGTCATATACCTTTAATAAATTAGGAGATACAGCCATTCTTTGTAATGTGCATCCTGAAATGGAGGCATATGTTTTTGTGCTCCAGAATCCCTATTTTGCTATTACTGATGAAAATGGACAATACCAGATAAAAGATGTTCCCAGTGGTAGCTATAAATTAAAGGCCTGGCATAATCGGTTAAAGCCGGTTACAAAAGATGTGGATGTAGCTGCATCAGGAGAACTAAGTGTAGATTTTGAGCTCAAATAGATGAAAATAAAAAACAATATTCTTATCTTAGGTTTTTTATTTTGTGGTCTGGGTATTTTAGCAGGCCTTTTGCTGGCGAAGGCTAAGGTTTCTCTTCCTGTGCATAGACAGATTAGTATTGTATCTTATAAATATGGATATGAGCCAGCTGTGATACGGGTAAATCAAGGAGATACGATTACTTTGAAGTTAAAATCTAAAGACGTAACCCATGGTTTTTATCTTGAGGGGTATGATTTTGATGCCAAGGTAAGAGGGGAGATGCCGAGTTTCTGGATCAGGCATCCTTCGAAAAGCGAAGAATACGATAAAAACCCGATAGAAACCTATACCTTTGTGGCAAATAAGCCGGGTAAGTTTCGTTACCGTTGTTCTATAACTTGCGGCTCATTTCACCCATTTATGCAGGGAGAAATGATTGTTGTGCCCAATTACCTCTTCCCTGTTTCTACCGGGTTAGCTTTAGGTATGGTCTTTACCTGCCTGATTTATTTTAAGCGAAAAAGATGATTGATTTATTTGAAAAATTGCCCTTTTTATTAAAAGTCTGTAAAAGCCGATGGCTGCAGTTTATCATTGTCTTTCCTACCTTATTAATATTTATTGTTTTTCTTTATGCCGGCATTTTTGGAACTCCGGTAGGAAACAAAAATATTATCATTGTGTTTGTTTGGATTTTCTGGTGGATTTTGCTTATCGGTTTTATGGTGCCATTTGCATCACGTATATGGTGCTTGGTATGTCCTTTCCCGATTATTGGCGAATGGCTTCAACGTATGGCATTTATTAAGGTAAGGACTAGCGATACCCTATCAGGCTTAAAAAGTAAATACTTCGGAAAAAATAAACCTTGGCCAAAGAAACACAGGCACATCTGGTTTCAAAGCCTGGGTTTTCTATCCTTGGCGGTATTCAGCCCATTTTTAGTTACGCGCCCCTTTGTAAGTTTCATTGTCTTGGGTGGGTTATTTGCGGCGGCAACAGCATTAAGTTTAATCTATAAACAAAGGGTATTTTGTATGTATCTTTGCCCGGTAAGTGGATTCTTAGGGCTTTATTCTATGACCTCAAAACTTGGGCTTCGGGCAAAAGATGTAGAGTTGTGCAACCGCATTAAGAAAGATGAAGAGTTTAATTTTGATTATGGCATTGCAGCTTGTAGATTAAGCTGTCCCACAGGCATGGATGCCTCAAGTTATATTGCACTTATAGGCAGAGGCAGATACAAAGAAGCCCTGGAGGTAATAAAAGAAGCATCCCCCTTTGCTGGCGTTTTAGGCAGGGTGTGCACTCACCCCTGCGAGACTGAATGTGTTCGCAAAGAACTGGATGAGCCCATTTCTATTTGCCGCCTGAAGAGGTTTGTGGGAGATTATATAGGCTACAATGAGATGCAGCCAGCACAGGAGTTTAAACCGCGTTATAAAGAAAAAATAGCTATTATAGGCGCTGGACCTGCAGGTTTATCCTGCGCCTATCATTTAGTCAGGAATGGATACCAGACTACTGTTTATGAGGCACTTCCTGTTGCCGGCGGGATGATAAGAGTGGGCATTCCTTCATATAGACTGCCCAAAGACATTGTTGATAGAGAGATAGAGTATATAAAAAATAGTGGCGCGGATATTCGGACCAATATAGAGATTGGTCGGGATTTAGATTTTGAGGAATTAAGAAAGGAGAACCAAGCAATATTTATTGCTGTTGGCGCTTCAGAGTCAAGGAGGCTGAAGATAGAAGGAGAGGATTTAAAAGGTGTTTACAATGCAATAGATATTTTACAGAAAGTAAGTTTGGGAGAGAAATTAGATTTGGGTAAAAGGGTTATAGTTATTGGCGGAGGTGATACAGCAATAGATACAGCCCGGGCAATGCTCAGGCTGGGTTGCAATGAAGTCAGGATAGCATATCGGCGCACTAGAGACGAAATGCCTGCTATACCTGAAGAGGTAGTTGCTGCAGAAAAGGAAGGTATAAAAATAGATTTTCTTACTGCGCCGGTAAAGATTGAAGGAAGCAATGGCAGGGCAACATCCCTTCTCTGCACAAAGATGAGGTTAGGTCAACCTGATGAATCTGGAAGGCCACAACCTGTGCAAATCAAGGGTTCTGAGTATCTGATTTCAACTGACAGTATAATTGTAGCTACCGGACAATATTCAGATATAAACTTTTTACCCAAGGAATTAAGCATAAGTACTGCTGGCACCATAATCGTGGATACTCAAGACATGGTTACTAATATCCCTGGTATTTTTGCTGGTGGAGATGTGGTGAGCGGGCCTGATATTCTCGTTAAGGCCTTAGGTATGGGTAGGAGGGCTTCTATCGCCATTGACAGGTACCTGCGAGGTGAAGAATTAAGCCGTATTTCTTTTTATCCTTCAGAGAAGAGGGTTGAGGAGGTACCCATAGGAATAATTGACAGAGAAGATAGGGTTAAATCACGCTTTCGACCAATTGAGGAACGCATTAAAGATTTTAAAGAAGTAGAAGAGGTGTTTACAGAAAATATGGCAGTTCGGGAAGCCAAGAGATGCTTGAGTTGCGGAATATGCGGGGCGTGTTACCGTGGTTCAGATAAAGGATGGGCCTGCGCTTGGTTTGAAAAGATGGGGGGAATGGATAGAAATAATTATTGTGGCTTATGTATGGAGTGCGTAAAAAGCTGCCCCTATGATAATATCGGGCTCTATTGGCGGCCATTTGCTTGGGATAAAGATATCAAGGGTTATGATGAATCCTGGAAGTCCTTTATTATGCTAGTCTTAGCGATTATTTATTCTATCAATTTGTTAAGCCCTTGGGGCAAGCTTAAGAATTTTCTTAACTTTACTGAAACAGGCACAGTAGGTCATTTTATCTTACTTAGTGTGAATATGCTTTTATGGTGCCTGGCACTATTTCCATCTATTCATTATCTCTTCTGCAAATTTTCCCAGTTGTTATCTAGGTCTAAAGAGGTGGAGACAAAAGAATTATTCTTAAAGTATTCCTATGCTTATGTTCCTTTGGGTCTTATGGCCTGGGTGTGTTTTAGCGTGCCGCTACTATTGATTAATGGCAGTTATATCCTGGCAGTGATTTCCGACCCCTTTGGTTGGGGCTGGAACCTTTTTGGCACAGCGCATCTTCATTGGAGCCCTATATTACCGCACTGGGTTCCTTACATACAGGCACTTTTTATATTAGCAGGACTTTTCTACTCTGTAGTATCTGTATTTAAAATAGCCAAGAGGATATTTTCTCAAAAAGAAGAGGCTTTAAAAAGTATTATTCCCATAGTTGCGCTGCTTTTAATAATAACTATAATCTTTTTTAGGTTATATTTGGGTTAGGGGTAATGAAAAAAGAAAATATAATAGAGATTTTTCTTTTAGTTTTAGTGGTGGCGTCGGTCATTTTACTCCCCCTTGTTATTATAAAAATTGATAAATACTATCTGGCCAGAAAATTTCCTAAAAATGCACAGGTGATAACCCTTTACGGCATAGCCAAGGGAGGCCTCTGGACCCAGGAACCGGTTAACAGCTTTAATTACTGGTGGAAGAGGTTTAAACGTGCAGAAGAAATTCCCATCCGTGATGACGGCACTCCTATTTTTTTCCGCATAACCAGCACAGACGTGGTACACAGTTTTGCTATTCCTCTTTATCGTATAGGTCCTTATGATATAAAGCCAGGAGAATTTACAGAGGTTGAACTTAAAACAGATAAAGAATTAGTAGATACGGGCTTTCTCTGTTGGCAATATTGCGATAAAGACCACGAACATATGAAAGGCAGATTAGTTATCTTACCTAAAAATGAGGAGTGAAAATTTTTAAAAAATTTATTTTTGTTAGCTTTTTAGCAATATTTTTTTCACTTATTATAGCCAGCCTCTTTCCTGAAGAAGCTAGCCATAAGTATTTCTATCAGGCACCTTGGTTTAAGTTCCTCTGGTTTATTGTTTCTATTGGTATAATTATTGTTTTTGTTAATTCTGTCCAAAGAAGAGATTTTGGATTTTCTATAATTTACCTGGGCCTTCTTCTTGTTTTACTGGCGGGCCTTTTGGCATCCTTATTCAAAGAAGAAGGGTTTATGGAGATGAAAAAAGGCCAGACTCAAGATGACTTCTGGATTAATGATGAGTCTTCAAAATCCTTAGGCTTTTCCCTATCTTTAAAGGATTTTTCAGTGGAATTTTATCCTAAAGAAGTAAAAGGGATGCGTTTTATTAAAGCTTATAAGACTTCCGTAGGAATTAGCAGAAATGGGAAATTGCTTAAAGAGGCTACTATCGAAGTAAACAAGCCTTTAACCTTTGAGGGGTTTTGGTTTTATCAGTATGGTTATGAACCTAAGCTTCCTGAGCAAACTGTCCTGCAAGTAGTTAAAGATCCCGGACTTCCTTTAGCCTATAGTGGATATTTAATTTTGATGTTAGGTCTAGTGTTCTCATTCAGACGCCTATGGAAAATTTAGTTTTAATTTTATATTTACTTTCTTTACTTTTCTATTTTTTATCTTATTTTTTTAAACATAAGTTTTTTTCTCGCTTAGGCTTAATATTTTTAAGCACAGGACTCCTGTGTAGCTTCTATTTAGCAAGCACACATTTTTATACTACTCAACGCTTACCCTTAACTAACACATCTGAGACTCTTTTTTCACTGGTTACTCTTGTGGTTCTAGTGTATCTGGCATTAGAATGGAAGTTAGGATTGCCCAGAATATTGGGCTTGAGTGTTAGCTTGATTTCTCTTTCAGGTCTATATTTAGCCTTTTACTTTTTCAAAAAGCCTTTGTTGCCTTTACTGCCTGCCCTGCAGAGCAGATGGCTGGTTTTTCATGTTTCAAGTTGTATTGTTGCTTATGGTTTTTTTACCCTTGCATTTATCTGCGCAATAATTTACCTTGCCAGGAGCAATCCCGCGCTCATTATTTTCTCTATTATGCACCGTTCTATCTCTGTGGGGTTTTTATTTCTAACGCTGGGAATAATCTTGGGTTCAATCTGGGGTAAGTCTGCGTGGGGGCACTGGTGGAATTGGGATCCCAAGGAGACCTGGGCGTTAATTACCTGGTTTATTTATGCTGGCTATATGCATGCCAAATTATTTGGTAATTGGCCTAAAAGGAAACTTGCCCAAATAGCCGTCTTAGGATTTTTGTCTTGTCTTTTTACTTACCTAGGTGTAAATTATATTTTAAGAGGTTTACATAGCTATGCGTAAAAATAAAATTAAAAATCAAAAAACTCTGCCAGAGAACGCGGTATATTCACCAATAATTATGGTGGAAAAAATAAAAATTATATTTGGCCTTTTACATTTTGTATCTGTCTTGTTGTTGCCTAGCATTGGATTTTGTGACGTCTTGCGTTTGAGAGAAGTCCCAAAAGACAAAGAGGGAAATGAAGTTGAAATCTTGGAGGAAAAAGCAGACGCCTTTATTATTAAGGTTCCCAAGGACGAGATTGAAGTAATCCTGAGAAAGCGCCCCACAGAGGCGAAGCTTTGGCATGAAAAACGAATTCTCTGGGAAGAAACCGGCGACTACATAACTATTTATTTACCAAAAGAAAAGATTATACTTCCTGAGGACTATAAAGGCGATGAATATGATGCCGCCAAAGGCTTAAAAAAAGAACTAACCTCAACAGGAGCTGAAGGAAGGCCTCCGGAGGCTACTTTTTGGAAAGGCACAAGCAAGATAACTGGTAGAATTTTAAATGGAGGAAACCCTTTATCTGGAGTTAAGATTAGAATTGTCAATGTTCCTTCTCAGGTGAGCGCGCTCTCCCAGATTCTTGGACCAAAGGTAGAAAGTCAGAAGGAATTGGTCTTTGATGCTACGACAAATGAATTAGGCTGGTATGAGTTAACTAATATCCCTATGGGAGAATATGATATCTTTTGGTCACTTCCCGGCAGTGAAAGTTGGTATCGCAAGCTAAGTGAAAAACCCAACATCACCGTAAGACCGGGTGAGACAGTAAATTATCCAGATATAGAAACAAAATAGCGAAAATGGACTTTTTGATTTTAGGGTTAAATCATAAAACTGCGCCTGTAGAAATTAGAGAAAGGGTTTCTTTTTCTACATCCGGTATTTCCTGCGCCTTAAGACTCTTACAAAAATACCCTTTTGTTAGTGAGTCTCTTATACTTTCTACCTGTAACCGAGTTGAGCTCTATGCAGTTGTGGAAGATAAAGTAGAAGGTTTAAAGAGCCTTAAAGAATTTCTATACCGATATCATGAACTCAAAGATTCCTTAGACCCGTATCTTTATTTTTATGAAAATGAGCTTGCGCTTAGACATACCTTTAGAGTTACATCATCATTAGACTCTATGGTCGTAGGAGAAAATCAGATACTCCATCAGGTAAGGCAGGCGTATCTGAGGGCGCAGGAAGCAGGTTCAACGGGTAGAGTTTTAACTTCCGTCTTTCAGGAGGCCTTGCGGGTGGCAAAGATGGCGCGCACTCAAACTGGAATCAATAAAGGAGCCGTTTCCATAGGTAGTGTAGCTGTAGAATTGGCAAAGGAGATATTAAAGGATTTAAAAGATAAAAAAATATTAATTATTGGTGCAGGAAAAGTTAGTGAGCTAACAGTAAAAAACTTAGCAGAGCGAGGAGTAAATTTAATTCTGGTGGCAAACCGTACCTTTGAAAATGCTCTAAAGCTTGCCCAAATCTTTCAAGGTGAGGCTATAAAGTTTGATAAGTTAAATGAGGTTTTAAAAGAGGTTGATATTGTAATCAGTTCTACCAATTCTCCCCATTATATTTTAAGAAAAAAAGATATACTTTCAGTTATTAGTGAAAGAGGCCATAAGCCATTATTTCTTATCGACTTAAGCGTTCCCAGAAATATAGAACACGCTGTCTCAGAGATCAAAGATACGCATCTTTATAATATTGATGACCTTCAGAAGATAAGCCAGTTAAATCTAAAGGAAAGATTAAAAGAAGCCCATAAAGCAGAGAAAATAGTTAAAGAAGAATCAGATAAGTTTTATGCTAAGATAACAGATATCTTTTTATATGGGCATATGATTGTTGATGTGAAAGAGGCAATGATGGGATGTTTAAACATCCCCTTTGTGGGTAGTTCATAAAAAGCCTTGACAATCGCAATGGTTAGTTATATTTTTTGAATTGATGGCTAATACAAAAATACTGATAGTTGACGACGAAAAAGAGATATTAGATGCCTTAAGCAGTATTTTAAAGCGCGCTAACTATAAAGTTTTCCACAACTAAAGGAAAAGAGGCGGTTGATTAGCCAAAAAAATAATTCCTGACGCAATTATCCTGGACATTATGATGCCTGATATGTCAGGAGATGAAGTTACTGCCGCGCTATTAAAAGGCCATTCCACTGCAAAAATCCCCATAATATTCTTAACCGCAATCCTTACCAAAGAAGAAGAAATGGTAAGAGGAAATTTTGGCAGGCAGTTTGTCATAGTAAAGCCTACCACCGTAGAGAAAATCCTGGAAATGGTTAAGAACGTCCTTGCCGCTAATCCAGCCAGTTAAATCTTAAATGACACCCAGCATACTAAAAAACTTGACACCTGTGAGTTTTATATTATACTAATTTAAGATAAAAATAGTCCCAAATAAAATCAACCCATGCAATTTATCCTACGCAATTCTGACTACGCATTAAGAAGCCTCAGCTTTTTGGCAGGCCTTCCTAGGGGTAAGAAAATCAAAGTAAGCACAATAGCGGAAAAACAGGATCTGCCCCCTGCTTTTTTAAGGAAGATCCTTCTTAAGCTATCCAAGGCGAGGATTGTTGAGTCCAGATCCGGGCCCTGCGGAGGTTTCTCTTTGTCAAGGAAGCCGTCTCAGATTAGCTTAAAAGAGGTTTTAGAGGCGGTTCAGGGCCGCGTTTCCCTGAATGACTGCCTGTATGATTCTAATTTCTGCAGCCGCTGGAGAAGGTGCAGTGTCAGGCCGGGGTTATCCGTAATACAGGATAAGTTAATAGGCCTGCTCGATGAATGTAATCTCGGGGATTTTCTTAAGTTATGAAAAAAATAACACGTAAGCAGTTTTTAAAGATTTCCCTTGCTTCTTTTGCCGGGTTAATGATGAGTAAGCCGCTCCTTGCAAGCCTCAAGGTAATCCCTGAAGTAGATGATCCATTGCAATATTATCCTGATAGGGACTGGGAGAAGATTTACCGCGACCAGTATAGGTATGACTCAACCTTTCACTTCCTATGCGCGCCCAATGATACGCATAACTGTTTATTAAAGGCTTATGTAAAGAACGATACTGTAATCAAAATAGGCCCGAGTTACGGATACGGAAAGGCAAAGGATATTTACGGTAATCAGGCAAGCCACAGGTGGGATCCCCGCCTTTGCCAAAAAGGATTGGCTTTAATCCGCAGGATCTACGGCCCAAGAAGAGTGAAGTATCCGATGGTAAGGGAGGGTTTTAAGAAATGGCTGGATGCAGGATTCCCGAGGGATGAACTGGGGAGGATTCCTCAGGAGTACATTAACCGCGGGAAAGAATCATTTGTAAAGGTTACCTTTGAAGAGGCGAGCGAGATCGTAGCAAAGGCAATGGTTAATATCGCAACTACTTACACCGGGGATACCGGCAAAGAATTACTGACTAAACAGGGATATGATGAAGCGATGATTGAGGCAATGAAAGGTGCCGGGACGCAGGTATTAAAGGTACGCGGCGGAATGCCGCTTTTAGGCGCAACCAGGATTTTTGGATTCCAACGTTTTGCTAATTCCATTGCCTTGCTTGATGATAAAATCAGGAATGTTGGAAAAGAGAACGCCATAGGCGCGCGCAGCTGGGATAGTTATTCTTGGCATACGGATTTGCCTCCGGGCCACACCATGGTCTGCGGCCAGCAGACAATAGATTTTGATTTAGCCACGGTAGAAAATTCAAAGATAGTGATCTGCTGGGGGATGAACTGGATTTCAACCAAGATGCCCGACGCGCATTGGCTCACCGAGGCAAGGGTTAAAGGGACAAAGGTAATAACAATAGCTTGCGAATACCAGTCTACCTCCAATAAGGCAGACGCAGCGATAGTCATCCGTCCGGGAAGCGACACTGCTTTTGCGCTGGGGATGGCCAATATTATAATCAGCGAGAAACTTTATGACGTTGATTTTATAAAAGCCCAGACAGACCTCCCGTTTTTAGTGCGTATGGATACCCTTAAACTTTTAAAGCCGCAGGATGTTATACGTGATTATAAAAATAAGGAATTGCAAAATACGCAGGTTCTTAAAAAAGGAGAAGAAGCCCTAGCGCCTATAAAACAGGACCGCCAGGTAATCGCGGAAAATTTGCGGGAAGAATGGGGAGATTTTCTCGTATGGAGCCTTGATAAAAATAAAATAGAGGTGATTAGCAGGGATGATGCCGCGGTTGCGGGTAATTTTGCCCTGGAAGGAGAATTTACCCTTGAAACAGTTGACGGCAAGAAAATTACTGCGCGCCCGGTATTTGATTTAGTAAAAGAGAATGCCTCTTATTTTACTCCGGAAGTAACAAGCGATATCTGCCATGTGAGCAAAGAGGCGGTAGTTGAGCTTGCGCGTCAAATAGCCGCAGATAAATCCCAAACCTTAATCGCTGTCGGCATGGGGCCAAATCACTTCTTTAATAATGACCTTAAAGACCGCGCGATATTCCTCGTATGCGCCCTGACAAAAAACATCGGATTCCATAGCGGTAATATAGGCAGTTTCGCCGGAAATTACCGCGGCGCGTATTTTAACGGACTGCCTTTTTATATTACAGAAGACCCGTTCAATATAGAATTAGAGCCGGAGAAATTACCGCATAAAAAATCTTACTACAAGGCAGAGTCAGCGCATTATTATAATTACGGCGATAGGCCTTTACGGGTAGGCAACAAGCTTTTTACAGGTAAGACCCACATACCCACCCCTACTAAATTTATGTGGTTTGGAAACGGAAATTCCATTCTCGGCAATTTGAAGTGGCACCATGATTTTGTGATGAACACCCTCCCTAAGATAGAATGTGTAGTGGTTAACGAATGGTGGTGGACTGCATCCTGCGAATACGCTGATGTTGTCTTTGCGGTTGATTCCTGGGCGGAGTTTAAATTCCCGGATATGACAGCCGCCGTGACAAACCCGTTTTTTCAAATATTTCCCCGCACGCCTTTAAAAAGGCTGCACGACACAAGAAGCGATATTGAGACATTTGCGCAGGTAAGCAAGGCGCTGGCAGCAATTACAGGCGACAGCCGTTTTATTGACTACTGGAAATTCGTGCATGAAGGCAAAGTTGAAACTTATTTACAAAGGATAATCGATAATTCGAGCACGCTTAAAGGTTATAATATAGAAGAAGTAGAGGCGAATGCAAAAGAAGGGATACCCGCTTTGATTATGACGCGCACCTATCCGAAAATAATGGGTTGGGAGCAGTCAAATGAAAACAAGCCGCATTATACAAAATCGGGAAGGATGGAGTTTTACCGGGATGAAAACGAATTTTTAGAGTACGGTGAAAATATTCCGGTGCACCGCGAGCCTGTGGATGCGACTTTTTATGAGCCGAATGTTATTGTCTGCGGAGCAAAAGATTTAATCAGGCCCAAGGGCCCGCAGGATTACGGATTATCCCTTGAGGATCAATCCTGCGAAGTGAGGCAGGTGCGCAATGTGGTGGTTGCCCCGGCAAATCTTACAAAAACCAAACATCCAAGAATAAAAGACGGCTTAGCATTTATTTATATCACCCCTAAGTACCGCCACGGAGCGCATACGACTCCGGTTGATACCGATATTATCTCCATGTGGTTCGGCCCGTTCGGCGACCCGTATCGCAGGGACAACAGGATGCCCTGGGTCGGCGAAGGTTATGTGGATATAAACCCTGAAGACGCCAAGGAATCAGGTATCGAAGACGGGGATTACGTATATATTGACGCTGATCCTGATGACAGGCCTTTCAGGGGTTGGCAGAAAAAACCTGAAGACTATAAAGTGCACCGGGCGATGATGCGCGCAAGATATTATCTTGGTATTCCAAGGGGGATTTTACGCTCGTGGTTTAATATGTACGTTGCTACCTACGGCTCAGTTGAAGGGCATGAGCAGAATTCGGATAAACTCGCCAGAAACCCGCGCACTGGATATCAGGCGATGTTTAGATACGGGTCGCATCAATCGGCAACAAGGGCGTGGCTTAAGCCGACCTTGATGACAGACTCCTTGGCAAGGAAAGAATACTTCGGCCAGGTTATAGGAAAAGGTTTTGCCGCCGATATCTACTGCACTACCGGAGCTCCGAAAGAATCATTTGTAAAGATAAGCAAGGCAGAGGATGGCGGGATAAAGGATAAATTATGGCGGCCTGCAAAATTGGGTTTGCGCCCGGGATATGAAACTGAAGCAATGAAAAAATTCCTCAAGGGAGAATTTATTACATGAACTATAAGGTTTATAACTGGCAATTAAAACGCCAGATGGATTATAAATACCCGGATAACCGGCCTAAAAAGCAGGTTGCCTGGGTTTTTGATACCAATAAATGCATTGCCTGCCAGACCTGCACGCTTGCCTGCAAGAATGCCTGGACATCCGGAAAGGGCCAGGAGTATATGTGGTGGAATAATGTAGAGTCCAAGCCCTGGGGATTTTATCCGTTAGGTTGGGATGTGCGGCTTCTGGAAAAATTAGGGCCCCAGGACTGGAAGGGGGATAAATATATAGGTAAGACCATTTTTGAAAGCGCACCCGAAGGCGAGGAGGTGTTGGGGATTACACCGGAAGTAGTTGAGTGGGTGTACCCGAATATCGGAGAAGATGAGGTGAGCAGCATTATACATAATAAGGATTATATAAAGATCCCGCAGCAGCCATGGATGTTTTATTTACAGAGGATCTGTAATCACTGCACCTATCCCGGCTGTTTGGCTGCCTGTCCGAGGAAGTCTATTTATAAAAGGCAGGAGGACGGGATAGTCCTTATCGACCAGGAAAGATGCCGCGGGTACCAGGAGTGCGTGCAGGGCTGCCCGTATAAAAAATCGATGTTTAGGCCTCATACGCAAAAGTCAGAAAAATGCATCTCTTGTTATCCCGCAGTAGAAAAGGGAATGCAGACCCAGTGCGTGATAAATTGTATCGGAAAAATTAGGTTATTCGGTTTTAAAGGCAGATACGGCTCGCCGCGCGAAGATAACCCTATAGACTACCTCATACATTTTAAAAAAATTGCCTTGCCGCTTTATCCGCAGTTTGGCACTGAGCCGAATGTTTATTATATCCCGCCGATAAATGTCCCGCACGCCTTTAACCAGCAATTATTCGGCCCCGGCTCGAAAAAGTCCGTTGAGTCATACAAAAAGGCTGTTGAGGATAAGCGCCTTATAGGGCTGCTGATGCTTTTCGGCGCTACTGATTTGATTATTGATTCATTTGATGTCAAGGGGGGTATAAATGACGGCTTTTGCATCGGCTATAACGATAAGGGTGAAGAGATTGTAAGGGTTCCTTTAAAAGAGCCGGTTATTATTAGGAAAGAATATGATGAAGAGCGAGATGTGCGTAGAGTTAGTATTACCTAAATCAAAAGCGTTATCAAGCCAATTCGAAAAAGTTGCGCAGGAGAGGCTGTTTGCTTATAAAATGTTTTCTGCGGCGTTCAATTATCCAGACGATACCTTTTTAAGTTTTTTCCCGGAAGAAAATAAAGAAAAGCTTTTACCGGAATATGATTCGCTTTTCCGCGCCAATGAAATCTGGCTTTATAGCACAGAGTATTTGGCTGAAAATGAATTCCAGAGGGCAAATTTCCTTGCCGATATATCCGGTTTTTACCGCGCCTTCGGGCTAGAAATAGATAAAGAAAGGCCTGATTTCCTGGCCACGGAGCTTGAATTTATGCATTTTCTGATTTTTAAGCAGATGTACGCTCTTTGCCGTAATATCAATGATTCAAAAGAAAAAGCCGCCATATGCCTTGATGCTCAAAAAAAGTTTTTCAATACATATATTTATCCCTCAGCAAAAAGAATCGCTCAAAAAGTTATTGGCAAGAGCAAAGCGGGCTTTTATAAAAGAAAAGCGATAGAGATGCTTGAGTTTCTTGAGTTAGAAATGAAATACATGGAAAAGAAGAAATGAAGAAATCTGTTATAATCCTGATCTGCATTGCGGCAGTAATATTATTCGCTCTCCTTGTCAATTACGGAGCTACACATGTCAGGGGAGTTCCGGTTAAAATAGTAGAACAGAAGGCCGAGGTTCTTGAAGTGCCGTTTTTTGACAAAGACATAGACTTGAATAAGGGCATTGCAACGGATTTCTGGAGCGGCCTTAAGCCGCAGGAAATAAAACTTATTTATCAACTCATGGCCTTACCCTGGCCAAAAAGCTCAACGCCTATGGTTAAAGTAACAGCGTTTCATAATACCAAAGATATTTATTTTTACATGGAATGGATTGATGAGACTGAGGATAAGATTTTAGGAGTAAATAAGTTCTCTGATGCCTGCGCAATTATGTTTCCGATGGATGAAAAGGCGCAGGCCCCGACGCTGATGATGGGTTTTCTGGGAAGAGCGGATATCTGGCACTGGAAGGCAAGCCGGGACATTCAGTTCTGGTTGAAGGAAGAGCCTGTAAATAATAAGGTGTATGTAGACCTGTATTATCCGTTTGAAGACAAAGAGACGCTGGTAGTTTCCAAGGAAATCGTAAAGTCAGCAGTAAATGACCTTACGGCTATAAGAGTAGGCACGGTTACTCCTAAAGAAAACCAGTATGTTGAGGGAAGAGGGTTTTATAATCAGGGTGTATGGCAGGTAGTCTTTAAACGTTCACTTAAAGCGGTTGATGCGCAGAATGATGCGATTTTTAATAGCGGCAAGCGGCTATGCGCCTTTGCCGTCTGGAACGGCTCAAAAGGAGAGCGCGGCGGCAGAAAATCCATCTCAGACTGGGTAGAACTACTAATTAAATAGGGACACCCTTTCTGCTAAAGCTAAGCCGCTCTTTCTGCCAATCTTAAGGGTGTCCCCAATAAGGTAAGGAATAAGAAATGAAAAAACTAATTATTGTCCTGCTCTCGGTTTTATGTTTTACAGCTACTTCTTACGCAGCTGAAAGGTTCTTTGAAATCAAGGCGAAAAGATTTGTCTATACTCCCAGCATTATCAAGGTAAATAAGGGTGATTTAGTCAGGATCCGCCTTATTAGCGAAGATGTGACCCACGGTTTTTTCCTCGACGGTTACGGCCTAAATACGTCTACGCATCCGGGACAGGAAGGATTCCTGCAATTTGTTGCGGATAAGCCGGGAAGATTTACTTTTAGGTGCTCGGTTACCTGCGGAGAATTTCATCCTTATATGGTAGGATATTTTGTAGTAGAAAAAAACCTGCGCCTTTACTTATTTGTGCTTTTGACCGTTCTTTTAGGAGTGGGAAGCCTTTTAATAATTCTTAAGAATAAACCGCAACAGGCTCATGATAATAATCCGCCGCAGGAGCCAACTATGAATACCAGTAATGGATAATAAAGATAAATTATTCGGCTTGATAGATCTAAACTGGAGGTTTGAACTCACAAAGTTTAAGCAGGTCGGGAAGCTTTTTAAATCCCGCTGGTTTCCGCTCCTTCCTATTATCGTAAATCTTTTTATTTTTGTCATAATTTTACTCGCCGGTTTTATCGGAGGCTATTCCTCCGGGAGTTACAATTTCGGGATCATGATTGTCTGGATACTCTGGTGGGTAATGCTGATGTTTATTCTGGTTCCCGGTTTTTCGCGGTCATGGTGCCTTATGTGCCCGTTTCCCATATTCTCCGACTGGTTTCAAAGGAAAAGGCTCTTCGGCGTCAGGCAGGGTAAGCTGGAAGGGCTGGGGCTTAAATGGCCGAAACAACTTAAAAATATGTGGGTGATGAATATCGGTTTTTTAGTCACGACATTCTTCTCCGGGCTTTTTACCGTAAAACCTTTCGCTACTTTTGTGCTTTTGGGAGGAATAATTCTGCTTGCTTTCTTAATCGGTTTAATCTTTGAAAAGCGCTCTTTTTGTTTGTACGTCTGCCCGGTTTCAGGATTCCAGGGGCTTTATGCACAGTTTGCGACTGCTGAAATAAGAAGGATGAACCCTGAGCTTTGCAAGAACCATAAAGTTAAAACCTGTTTTGTGGGTAATGAATGCGGATACGGCTGCCCTTGGATGCTCACCCCCTTTGATTTTAAGAAAAATACTTACTGCGGTATGTGCCTTGAATGTTTTAAGACCTGCCCTTATGATAATATGGGATTTTTCCTAAGGCCGCCCGGAGTAGATTTGCTTTCCGATACTCCGAGAGAGCCGCGCCGGCTTGATGAGGCGTGGAAGGCCTTTATTATGCTTGGGATTGCCGCTGTGTTTTTCTTAACTATGCAGGGGCCATGGGGGGTATTAAAGGATATGGTCCGCCAGGCGACATTTAAGGGCTGGCTTATTTTTATAACCCTGCATTCATTCTTCTGCCTTGTCGGTATACCGGGGATTTTCTTTATCTTCTCATGCCTCTCCAAATTATTCAGCGGAAACAAAGAGGTTTCCTTAAGGCAAATTTTTATAAATTTCGCTTACACTCTTGTGCCTATTGGGTTAGGCGTTTGGATTGCATTTAGCGTCGGGATAATACTTCCTAACGGCAGCTACCTCATTCATGTGATCTCTGACCCCTTTGCCTGGGGTTGGAATCTTTTTGGCACAGCGCATTTCCCTTGGACTCCGGTATTCACCGGAAGCTTGGGGTATATACAAGGCTTTGTCCTGGTAATTTTTTACTTATTCGCAACAGCCTTAGGGTTTCGTCTTTCAAAGCAGACTTACCTCGACTTAAGCCAGGCAAAGCGGGGTTGGATTCCGATTTTAATATTCTTAACTTTAGTTACGATATTATTTTTGTGGTTATATCTGGGGTGAGAATATGCAGAAAAAAGAATTAATCGCTGGTTTACTAGTGGTTTTATCAACAGTAGGGACTGTTGCCGGTATTTACGGTATTGAGAATTACCGCAGGAAAAAATTCTATACTGTTGAACTTATTGCCCGGGCCCCTGAAAACGGAAATTGGTACCCGCAGCAGCTCAAAATCCCCTACGGGATGAAAGAAGTGAAGATCCTCATACGCAATATAGAAACTGTTACCCACGGATTCGCTATTCCTGATTTAGGTGTTGCGGTTGGCCAGATTAAGGCAGGAGAGGTAAAGGTAGTCAGGTTTATCCCTGACAAAAGAGGAACTTTCCCGTTTATGTGCACGGTCTGGTGCTCAACCCGCCATATGCAGATGCGCGGCGAATTGATTATTGAATAATAAAATCACGTTTAGTGTTTTTGTTAAGGGTGAGAAGTTCAAAATAGAATTTGCTTCCTTTAGCCACCGTGCTCTCAACCCAGATTCTTCCATGATGCATTTCCAAAATCCGCTTACTTATAGTTAGGCCCAAGCCGCACCCGCCGTATTTTCTCTTTCCCGAAGAATCCACCTGATAAAATTTATCAAAAATCCTATCCAGTTTATCCTGTGTTATTCCTATACCTGTATCCAAGATGCAAAAAACTATCTTCTCATTTTGCGTAGAAGTATCCGCAGCTATAGAAACTTTACCTCCCGCACGGTTGAATTTAATCGCATTCTCAAGAAGATTGGTTATTACCTGCAGTATCCTTTCTGCGTCAGCTAATACCAAAGGCAGGCCTTTTGGCAGGCTGTTTTCCAGGGTAATGCCCTGTTCGTTTGCAAGAATCTGCAGGGAAGCTTTTGCTTTTTCCGCAACTTCCAAAATATCCACAGGGCGCAGGTTAACCTTGAATTCCCCAGCTTCTATCTTTGAAAGATCCAGCAGTTCTTCTATCAAATGGTTAAGATGAATAGCGCTTTCTTCGCTTAGCCGTAGGCATTCTTTTTGCCCGGGATTTAAACTTCCGGATTTCTCGCTTATTAAAAAAGAAATGTACCCTTGTATAGTGGTAAGCGGCGTGCGTAATTCATGGGAGACCATGGATAAAAAATTAGATTTAAGCCGGTCTAATTCCTTTAGCTTTTTATTTACAAGTTCCAGTTCCAGGTTTTTTTTGATAAGGTTTTTTTCAAATTCCTCTATTTTCTGTTGTTTGGTCTGCCTTATAGTCCCCATTGCCCCGAAGACTACGCCAAAAAATAGAGGATGCAGCAGGAATATGATTTGAAAAGGGTGGATAGAGATTAAATGGTTTATATTGGATAGAGTTACATTTAGCCCCGAGGAAAGTAAGTCAATCCCTAAGGTTACAAAGGGTATGGGAATACCCCAGAGAATGCCAAAGAAACAATACCAGTTTTTAAAGAGATTATAAGTTCTTTTCTGGCAAAGGGCCCTTATAAATTCCCTGACTACCTGCGCGAAAGACGCAAAATCAATATTTAAACCGGGTTTATCCATTATTCAATGAGGAGGTATTCTTTGATTTTTTTTACCAGTTCCTGGGCTTTAAAGGGCTTGGAAATGTAGTCACTTGCTCCGCAGGAGAGCATTTTCTTAACTTCCTTGGGGCCTTTTAAGACTGTCACCGCTATAATAGGTATATCCTTGGTTTTTTCGTCAGCCTTAAGCTGTTTGCATACTTCAAAACCGTTCATTTCCGGCATAAGGAAATCAAGAATCACTATATCCGGGAGTTCTTTAGAGATCAATAGCCCCGCCTGAAATCCGCTGCTTGCGGTTGAAACTTCAAAATCCGCTTCTGCCGAAAGTACGGTTTCAATCATCCTCAGGATCTTTGGGTCATCATCCACAACCAATACCCTGTGTTTTTCCGCTTTCAGCAATTCTTCAGGGATGGGCATATTATTTTTCTTCATCAGTTTTAATAAATCATCCCTTTTGATTCTGCGATGGCCTCCGGGAGTGGAATAGGCAGGGAGCAGGCCTTCCTTTACCCAGTTTATGACCGTGGTAGGATAGACATCGCAGAATTTGCTTATTTCATGCGTGGTATAAAATTTTTTACCCATCTTTAATCACCCCGATTACATTTTATCCTATTAAGATTACTTTGTCAAACTTAAAGTAAAATTCTGCTTGACAAATAGGCTATAATATTGTATAAATACAAAAAGTAGTAAAGATAGTATTAGTCCTTTTTTTATTCCCTGCGCATATAAAATTTGCTTACATTAAGGAGGTTAGAAAATGGAGCCTTTTAAGTTTTACAAAGCGCCGCTGAGCCTGAAACTTTTGGTAACCATGGCGCTTTTTCAATTGACTTATATACATTCTTTGTATACAATCTATGAATAAGGTTTATATTAAAAATAGCATTCCTACAAATAACTTAACAACTATTTTTAAGAAAGGAGAAGCTAAGATGCGTAAGTATGTTTTTTGTGCAGGGTTGATTTCGGCTTTTATTTTGATGTCCAACATTACTTTTGTAAAGGCTGATGAGCGTGACGATGAAATAGGGGCCTTAAAAAC
>CAKKQZ010000060.1:62241-70832 GCA_919902445.1 Omnitrophica bacterium GWA2_41_15
TTTAACCTTAATAACGCGACTGCGCAAAGCCCTTTATTAGATTACCTTTATTTGCAGTCTAAGGATTTTCTGCCTATGTTAAAAAATACTCCTTTTAGCCTTTCCGGCAGATTAGGAAGGTTTAAGTTAGGATTCGGCGAAGAAACATTGTCGAATAATTTGGTTGAAGGTATACTTCCTTCAAACTCAGCAGGGAATGTCGGCGTAAGCGATGAAGGATTAGAATTATCAGGTAAAATAGACCTTGCCAAAATTGGGCTAAAGCCATTGAAGCCGTTGGGCTGGGTTGCTTCAGTCAGCGACGGTAATTCTGGAGTTGGTTCGGATAATTCTTCCGGCAAGGCATTTATGGGTAAACTTTACTATACGCCTGTTGATCCTTTATATTTGTCTGCAACCTATTATGATTCAGGGAGTTTAAAGAGTTCAGCTGCTGAAATGTCCATTGCAGGGCTAACAAGTAGGCCTGCTACAGGGGTTGGTGACTGGAAGAGAAAGTTCTGGGAGGTAGATGCGCGTTATGACTTTGGTAAGGCTAAGAAACCTTTAGAGCCCATGGTTTATAGCGATAGTAAAGCCATTGCAAGGTTATCTTACGGTGGGTTTAATGATATTTCCAATATAAGCCGTCACGGCACCTTCGGTTTTGTTGATGGAATCTACAATCTGAATAAGAAATTTTATACTGCGGGTAGGTACAGCTTTGTAGATTTGGGAGGCGACATCACTGCCTCTTTAAATAGCGTTACCGCAAACAAATATGACCGCTATTCACTCGGTTTTGGATACCGTTGGAGCGAAAACACAATAGTAAAACTCAGTTATGATTGGAATAAAGAATCAGGGACTAATACCATTGGATCTGATAACAACCTTCTTTCTGCTATTGTAGCTGCCCAGTTTTAAACAGTTACGGGACATTTTCCGTCAAAGCAATAAAAAGGGTAGTTCAGGAAGGTGTCCCGCCGATGAACAGGAGACTGTCCCGCAGAGCACGCAAAGCCAAAAGGAGAGTAACATATGCAGGATAAAAAAAGTATAAGCCGCAAAGATTTTCTGAAAATAGGAGTATCCTGCGCAGCAGCTACTTTGGCAAGCGGAATACTTGATGTAAAGAAGGCTGTCGCAAAAGAAGAGCCTGTATCAAAAGATACCGGAGTGGACCTCTCTAACCTTCCTGCGGAAATAGCGCAGAATAATCAGCTTATAAGGATGCAGAATGAGTTGGCAAGGGCATTAAAAAAACCCCTAAAGGAAAGAAAATGGTCTATGGTCTTAGACCTCAGAAAATGCATCGGATGCTCTGCCTGCACTATCGGCTGTAAGTCAGAAAATGTTTTGCCTCCCGGAGTTGTCTATCGCCCGGTTGTTGACGAAGAATTTGGGATATACCCAAAAGTTAGCCGTCGTTTTACTCCCCGGCCATGCATGCAATGCGAAAAACCACCCTGTACTCCGGTCTGCCCAGTAAAAGCTACTTACAAACGCGCGGATGGGGTAGTGGTTGTTGATTATGACCGCTGCATAGGATGCCGTTATTGTATAACTGCCTGTCCCTATAATGCCCGTACCGCTGACTTTGGCGAAGAATACACCCAGGGCACTCCAAAGGTTCAGGATTACGAACTAAGGCCAACCTTTGAATATCGGAAAAAATGGCCGCGCAAAAGAGGCAAATCTCCGATAGGAAACGCCAGAAAATGCCATTTTTGCATACACCGTATTGAAATAGGCTTGTTGCCTGCGTGCGTAACGACCTGTATAGGAGGAGCAACTTATTTCGGAGACGCTAATGATAAAAATAGCCTTGTTGCGGATCTAATTGCCCGGCCGAATATCACTTCTCTCAAGGGAGAACTGGGCACTCGTCCAAAAGTATATTATATATGGGGGTAGAAAATGAAAGGGTTATATAAAAAATTATGGCTGGTATGTTTTATTATAGGCGCGATAGGAGTCTTACAGCGTTTATTTATAGGTAAGCACTTTGTTAATCTGGGAAGTTATGTTACATGGGGGCTTTGGGTTTCTTTTTACATCTATCTTATAGGGTTATCAAGCGGTTCGTATATATTTATCTCAATAGCCTCTGTTTTTAAGTTAAAACAGTTTGATAAGTTAAAGAAAATAGGATTATTAACTAGCGCTGTTACCCTTGCCTGCGCAATGTTCGCGATTACACTGGACTTAGGGCATTTAGAAAGGTTCTGGTATGTATTTATACATCCTACACCGTCATCAATGATGAGTTGGATGGTTTGGCTTTACAGCGTTTACTTTCTGCTTATTGTGTTACAGATATACCACATCTTTAGTAACCATGAGGAAAAGGCATCCACTCTTTTTAAAGTGGGTTTCCCCTTAGCAATAGCGATCCCTGTTTGCGGTGGTTCCCTTTTTGGGGTGGTAGGAGCGCGGCCGTATTGGCATTCTTCGATATTCCCGGTCTTGTTTTTATTCGAGGCATTGCTCTCAGGTATTTCCCTGATTACCCTGCTTGGTATAGGCTTTGGTTTGGTAAAAAAAGAAGCCGAAGGATTATTTGATATTTTATCCAAGATAATCTTAGGGTTATTGACGGCGAATATAATTTTGGAGGGTTCTGTCTTGGCAGTGCCGCTTTGGGGACAGATCGCCTATCATATTGACGCTGTAAAATTGGTGCTTTTTGGGCAGTTCTGGTGGGTTTTTTGGATTGTGCACGTTGGGTTAGGGTGCGTTTTGCCGTTATATCTGCTACTTAAAAAAAGAGGCATTAATGGCCTTGCCTGGGCTTCTGCTTTAATAGCGTTTACCTTTATGAGCGTCCGCCTTAATATTGTCATACCGGCGTTGTCTATTCCTGAACTAAAGGGGCTTGAGGATGCCTTTATTGAAAAACGCCTGATCTTTTCCTATGTGCCGAGTTTGAACGAGTGGCAGGTAACCTTATTTATCATGGCTTTGGCAGTAGGATTATTTTATTTAAGCATAAAAATCCTTCCATTATTGGAAACAAGGAGAACAAGATGAAAGAGAGCAGCGGTTCCTTAAAAGCTTTATTGAAAAAGCGTATCTCACGTAAGAAATTCTTGAAAATGTCAGGCGCTACCGGAGCAGGCGCGTTATTAGGATTTGGGATGATGAAAGATTTTGGCCTAATGAAAGATGCGCTTGCTTCTGCGGGAACACGGGAGGTTAATTACGATTTAAATAAAGCGGATAACATTATCAACTCGGTTTGCCTTCAGTGCAATACCGGCTGCGGTATCAAAGTAAAGATTCTCGACGGACTCGCAGTCAAAATTGACGGTAATCCTTACAGCCCTTGGACAATGTGGCCGCACATACCTTATAAAAGCTTACTCTCTGATTCTTCGGTTATTGACGGTCATATCTGTCCTAAGGGGCAGTCAGGCATCCAGACGTTATACGACCCCTATCGTATTCGTAAGGTGCTTAAACGCCTCGGTAAACGCGGAGAAAACAAATGGGCAGCTATTTCCTTTGAACAGGCAGTGCAGGAGATAGTCAACGGAGGAAAGCTGTTTGCTAATGTCGCGGGAGAAGGAAACCGAAACGTTGAAGGGCTAAAAGACATCTGGGTCTTAAGGGATCCAAAAGTCTTCAAGGAGATGGCCAAAGATGTGAAGGAGATTTGGCATATAAAAGAAAAAGACAAGAAACAGAAAAAAATAGAAGAGTTCAAAGAGAAATACAAAGAGCACATGGATAAGATGATCGACCCTAACCATCCTGATTTTGGCCCTAAGAATAACCAGTTGCTCTGGATTCACGGCAGGTTAAAGAGCGGCCGCTCGGAATTCTTTAAGCGTTTTATCCAGGATTCATTCGGCTCAACTAATTTCCACGGGCACACTACTGTTTGCCAGGGGTCGCTTTATTTTACCGGAAAAGCGATGTCAGACCAATTTGATTTCGATGAAAAAGATAAAAAGGCAAAATGGGGAGGCGGTAAGAAATTTTATTGGCAAGGCGATTTATCCGGGGCAGAATATGTTATCTTTGTAGGGGCATCGGCTTTCGAAGCGAATTACGGCCCTCCTTACCGCAGCCATAAGATTACCGAGGGGGTTGTTTCAGGGAGAATGAAGTACGCGGTAGTCGACCCGCGTTTTTCAAAACTTGCGGCAAAGGCTGATAAGTGGATGCCTGTAAAACCGGGGACAGAAGGCGCATTAGCTCTGGCTATGATCCGTTGGATAGTAGAAAACGGAAAATACGATTTAAAATATCTATCCAATGCTAACAAGGCTGCGGCAAAAGGTGATAAAGAGCCGACGTGGACTAATGCCTGCTGGTTGGTAAAAGTCAAAGACGGAAAACCGGGTGAGTTTTTACGCGCATCAGATATAGGCATGCTAAAAACTCCCAAGACAAAAACATTACAGGATGGGACTGTTGTTGAATATGAGTTTGATAATTTTGTATGTTATTCAAACGGACAACCGGTACTTTTTGACCCCAACAACGCAGAAACAGCAGCAGAGGGGGAGCTGTTGGTAGATACAGAAATAAACGGTATCAAAGTTAAGTCTGCGCTTGAGATTATAAGGGCAGAGTCTTACAAACATTCAATCAAAGAATGGGCGGATATCTGCGGATTAGAAGAAGAAGATATTATTGCTGTTAGCAGTGAATTCACTTCTCATGGGAAGCGAGCCTGCGCTGATATTCATCGAGGAGTTTCCCAGCACACAAACGGTTTCTACAATGTCTTGGCATGGTATACGCTAAACCTGCTTATCGGAAATTTCGATTGGGTAGGCGGCATGAGTCAGGCTTCCACCTATGATAATGTGGGAGAAAAGGAAGGTAAGCCCTATGATTTGACCAAATTACACCCTAAGAAGATTTCGTCCTTTGGTATTAGCATTATCCGGCATGATGTTAAATATGAAGAAACTACTATTTTTAATGGGTATCCGGCAAAACGTCCGTGGTTTCCTATGGCTTCCGATATTTATCAGGAGATACTGCCTTCGGCAGGAGACGCATATCCGTATTCAATCAAGGCCCTGATTATGTATATGGGCTCTCCGGGTTATTCTCTGCCTGCTGGCCAGACTCAAATCGAAGTATTAGCGGACGTAAATAAAATCCCGCTTGTGATTGCCTCGGATATTACCGTCGGAGAGTCTTCTATGTACGCCGACTACATCATTCCCGATCTTTCTTATTTAGAAAGATGGGAGTTCCAGGGTTCGCATCCTTCGGTAATATGGAAGGTGCAGCCGGTGCGCCAGCCTACAGTTGCGCCTATACCTGAGGAGATAGAGGTATTCGGTGAAAAAATACCTATTTCTCTGGAGGCATTCTTCTTAAAAGTAGCCGAACTTATGAATATGCCGGGTTTCGGGAAAAAAGCATTTAAAGACGCTGGAGACTTAAACCGTCCGGAAGATTTCTATTTAAAGATGGTTGCTAATGTTGCTTTCGGAGATGAAAAAGACGGTTCAAAGTCGGTGGCTGACGCTAGCGACGAAGAGATGGAAATATTCTTAAAAGCCCGCAGGCATCTTCCAAAAAGCGTTTTTGATTTAGAAAAATGGCAGGCAGCTGTCAGCCCTGAATACCGGAAAAAGGTTGTCTATGTACTAAACCGCGGAGGCCGCTTTGACGATTTTGGGGCTGCATTTGACGGAAAACAATTGAAGAATAAATACGGCAAGCAGATAAATATGTATATCGAAAAATTGGCAAAGGCCAAGAATTCCATAAGCGGTAAAGGTTTTTCGTCTATAGCCACGCATTTACCGATTGCAGATTCTCAGGGTAATATAATTGAGGATGAAAAAGATGGTTTTTCCTTGAACCTGATAACTTACCGTGAGATGGCGCAATGTAAATCTCGCACTATCTCTAATTATTGGCTCTTAAGCTTATTGCCTGAAAATTTTATTCTGTTAAATTCCCTGGATGCGCAGCGCCTCGGTTTAAGAAACGGGGATTCGGTCAGGGTTATCTCCAAGACGAATCCTGCCGGAGAGTGGGATTTAAAAGGCGCGGGAAAGAAACCAATGATAGGAAGGCTTAAGGTTATTGAAGGCATAAGGCCGGGAGTAACCGCTTTTTCCTTGGGGCACGGCCACTGGGCTTATGGCTCAAGGGATATTTTTATCGATGGCCGCAGGGTTATTGCGGATAAACGCAGGGGCACAGGGATTCACGCCAATGCCGCTATGCGCCTGGATCCGTACCTTAAAAATGTCTGCCTGCAGGATTTAGTCGGTGCTTCAGTTGCTTTTTATGATACTAATGTAAATCTGGTTAAGGTGTAAAATTAAGAAAAAGAGATATAATTTCTCTCGCTATTTTACAGGCTCCCGTTAATATAATCCTGCCAAAATTAAATTTTTGTGGTAAAATAATAACCTAAGATTAAACAATTATAGGAGGTGGAAGATGAAAATCTTTGGTATAGGGATGCAGGAACTTTTGATTATTCTTTTAATCTGCCTTTTAGTTTTTGGCGCTGCCCGGCTTCCTGAGATAGGCCGCGCTTTGGGCAAAACCATAAAAGAGTTCAAGAAATCGTTTAAGGAGATAGGCTCCGACGAAGAAGAAAATAAATCTGAAGAGAAAAAGCCCTAACCAGCCTTAAGTTTTATGGATAGACCCTTGACTTTAGTAGAGCACCTTAGCGAACTAAGGGGAAGAATCATCGTTTCGTTAGTTGCCTTAGGCGTAACTACCCTTTTAAGCCTGCCATTTGCTTCGCACCTGCTAAAAATTTTAAAATATCCGGCAAGGGGAATAATAGATAGGCTGGCTTTTTTTAGCCCGGAGGAGGCGTTTGTAATATATATGCGCATTGGTTTTCTTTGCGCTTTTACATTCTCTATGCCGGTAATTCTTTATCAACTATGGGATTTCTGCTCTCCGGCAATGGAGGAGAGGGTAAGGAAGCATAGCCCCTTCTTTATCGTAACTTGCACCCTCTCATTTATAGCCGGAGGGTTATTTGCGTATTTTATCCTTTTGCCCCCGGCCTTAAAATTCCTGCTCGGGTTTGCAAGAGAGGATTTAGAGCCGGTTATCTCCGCCAGTAAATATATTTCTTTCGTAACAGGTATCATATTTGCTTCGGGTTTGGTTTTTCAGATGCCGATATTAAGTTTTCTTTTAACCCGGCTAGGTATCATTAACTCCGCAGTGTTAAGGAAAAAATATAAATATGCGATAGTCGCGATAGCTATAGTATCCGCTGTAATCACTCCCACGCCAGACGCATTTAATATGTCGCTCATAGCCTTGCCCATGCTATTTCTCTATGAAATAAGTATCTGGGTTTCTTTTTTTTCGAGGAATAAAAAAAAGTGATAGCAAAAGTAACCGCCGTGATACTTGCGGGTGGTAAGTCAAGCCGCTTCGGTTCCGATAAGGCCTTTATAAAAATCGGAGGCGCCTCGCTTATAAGAAAACAAATAAAAATCTTAAAGAAGATATTCAAGAAGATCATCGTTGTTACTAATACGCCGGCAAAGTATAAGCTCAAAAATGTTAAAGTAATCAGGGATATTATTCCCGGGCTGGGGCCCTTAAGCGGTATCCACGCCGGGCTTTCGGTTTCGGATTCTTTCTATAATTTTGTGGTGGCTTGCGATATGCCATTTATAACCCTAAGCCTGATTAGATACATAATGAAAAATAAAAAAAGTTATGATATAATAATACCTAAAATAGATAGAAAATACCATCCCCTTTTCGGTGTTTATTCTAAAAATTGCATTCCCGTTATAGAAAAAGCGCTCAAGGGAAACAGGTTGAATGTATCAGCCATATTTCCAAAAGTAAAGACAGGTTTTATCTTTCGGAAGGAAATAGAAAGGTTTGATAAACCTCTTCTTTCTTTGAAAAATATCAATACCGAGGACGACTTAGCCATGCTAAAAATGATGATACCCGGCGCTAATCGGAATTGCGCCGGTGTTGTGTCTGTACACAAGGAGCTTAAGACATGCCAGAGAACATATTTCAAGAGATAAAATTTGACGCATATTCGCCGAAAGAGATAGCTTCACGTGTTGAAACCGTTGGTGTGGGCAAGGCAAAATTAAATTTCCTGGCAAAATTCACTTTGTCAATGCTGGCAGGGGTATTTATTGCTTTTGGAGCGGCATTATTTACGCTGGTTGTGCATGATTCTAAACTTAGCTTCGGCATGACTCAAGCTTTAGGAGGCCTTTCCTTCTGCCTGGGGCTGATATTAGTGGTGGTAGCCGGCGCCGAGTTATTTACGGGAAATAACCTTTTAGTAATGGCCTATGTTTCTAAAAAGATAACCTTGCGCCAGATATTGGGAAACTGGGTGATTGTTTACTTGGGGAATTTTATCGGCGCGCTTTCTATGGTATTATGGATATATCTTACGCGGCAGTGGAGCGCAAACAGCAACTTAGTGGGCGCAAAGGCGCTTTTGATAGCCAATGCTAAGGTGGGTTTGCCGTTTTTGGTAGCATTCTCCCGGGGGGTCCTATGCAACGCCCTGGTGTGCCTGGCAGTATGGTTATGTATAGGGGGCCGCAGCGTTACCGATAAAATACTTTCTATATTATTTCCAATCACAGCATTTGTGGCATTAGGGTTTG
>CAKKQZ010000061.1 GCA_919902445.1 Omnitrophica bacterium GWA2_41_15
TAGGGGCGTCGGTTAATGGCAAACCAACGGTCTCCAAAACCGTGACTGCAGGTTCAAGTCCTGCCGCTCCTGTAGATTGCGGACTTGAACCGAAAAGGGTGTGGGGAAATAAATTTCCCCACGCTTTCGGGGTAACAGCGATAGCTATTTTTAAAGTCAAGAGCGCCATAGGGGCAGAGCCCCTTTGGGGAGCGAATCCGCAAAAGCGGATGAGCGACAGGTTCACAGTCCTGCCGCTCCTGTAGATTGCGGACTTGAACAAAAAAGTGCGATGGTTGTTGTAAAACAAAAATGAAGCTGATCGAAAAACCCGTAAATTTTGTTAAAGAAGTAAAAACAGAATTGGGGAAAGTCGCATGGTCTACAAGGCAGGAATTAATGAGTTCAACCATGGTTGTAATCTCCGTGACGGCGATTATGGCGGTATTCGTTGGGGTAATCGATATTATTCTTTCAAAGTTTTTATCTGTCGTGTTTAAATAATGAAAAACTGGTACGTCGTCCATACCCAAACTGGTTCCGAAGATAAAGTGAAGAGCGCTTTAGAAAATAAAATCGCCACAGAGGGCCTTGCGGATTCTATTTCAAAAGTTATCATCCCTACTGAACAGGTTTCTGAGGTTCGCTCTGGAAAAAAGAAAATCTCTCAAAGAAAATTCTTTCCTGGCTACCTCCTCGTTGAGATGGAGTTAAACGAAAAGACCTACCTTTCTGTAAAGAACGCTCCCGGGGTAACAGGATTTATCGGATTAGGAAAAAAGCCAATGCCCCTGCCGCAGTCAGAAGTCGATAGCATCTTAAAGAAAACAGAAGAAACACAGGTAAAACCTAGCCCGAAGACCATCTTTGAAAAAGGCGAACAGGTGCGCGTCACTGAAGGGCCTTTCTTGAATTTTAACGGAACAATTGAAGAGATACACCCTGAGAAAGGAAAGATTAAGGTTAGCGTCTCTATTTTTGGCAGATCTACTCCAGTTGAGTTGGAATACTGGCAGGTTGAAAAAATATAAATATGGCAAAAAAAACAATAAAAGCTCAGATTAAATTACATGTTCCTGCAGCACAGGCAAACCCCGCGCCTCCGGTAGGTCCTGCCTTAGGACAGCACGGAGTAAACATCATGCAGTTTTGCAAACAATTTAATGACCAGACAAAAGGGAGAGACGGATTAATTTTACCCGTTGTAATTAGTGTTTATGAGGACAGGTCATTTTCTTTTATTATAAAGAGCCCTCCATCTTCGGTTTTGTTAAAACGTGCGGCAAACCTGGCCAAGGCATCTGGAACAGCAGGAAAGGAAGTTATTGGAAAGGTTACAAAAAAACAGGTAGAAGAGATTGCAAAACAGAAGGCCCATGACTTAAATACATCGGACTTATCTCAGGCAGTCAGGATTATCGAAGGAACAGCCAGAAGCATGGGTATAATCGTTGAATGAAAGAACATAGCAAAAGATATAAGGAATCGGAAAAACAGGTTGATAAAAATACCAAATATCAACTCAGGGAAGCAATTCTAACCCTCAAAAAAATGAGTTCTCCTAAATTTGACGGTTCAGTTGACCTACATTTTAATCTAAGCATAGACAGCAAGAAATCCGACCAAATGATAAGGGGAACCGTAGTATTGCCTCATGGGACAGGTAAAAAAGTAAGGGTTGCTGTTTTTTGTAAAGGCGAGCATGAAAAAATAGCCCGTGAAGCGAATGCAGACTATGTCGGCGGAAACGAATTGATAGATAAAATTACAGCAGGTTTTCTAGATTTTGATTGCGCCATAGCAACCCCAGAGATGATGAAGGACTTAAGCAAATTGGGAAAGGTTTTAGGCCCGCGCGGGTTGATGCCGAGCCCTAAGACCGGTACAGTAACTAACGACATAGAAAAAGCCATAGAGGATGTGCGTAAAGGCAAGGTGGAATTCCGCGTAGACAAACAGGGGGGGATTCATTTATCAGTCGGTAAGATTTCTTTTGAAGAGATGAAGCTTTATGATAACGCTTCCAAGGTAATCGAGGCGATAAATGAATCAAGACCGGCATCGGTAAAGGGCAAGTTTGTCCGCAGCCTCTCGATAGCCGCCTCAATGAATCCCGGTTTAAATATTGAAATATAAAGATGAAGAGAGAAAGGGCTTAAGTGAAAAAGTTAGGGCTTTTATTTAAGGAAGTATCGGAAAACCAGATCAAACGTTCGCTTAAGGAATCAAACGCCTTATTTATTGTAAAATATTCGGGTTTATCCAGCCCAGATTTAAGCGCATTAAGGCAGAATTTAAAAAACTCAAACGCAAGGCTTTTCGTGGTAAAAAACAGTGTTGCCCGGAGAGCCCTAAAGAACTGCGTCCCTGAAACTTTAATTAAGTCGGTTGAGGGCCCTTGCGGACTGGTATTTGTAAAGGATGAACCGGTAAATACCTCAAAAGTTTTATGCGGTTTTTCAAAAGAACATGAACCGCTAAAATTAGAGGTGGGGTTTTTAAAAAACAGGGTACTTGAAAGAAAAGACATAGAGGCATTGGCAAAACTGCCTTCCAAAGATGTATTAAGGGCTCAAGTTGTTATGACATTAAATTTTCCTATATCAGGATTAGTGACAACATTGAATCAGATATTGGCGAAATTTGTTATCTGTATAGATCAGATTAGGGAGAAAAAAGAAACAAAATAATCCCTCGCTTCGCTCGGGATAATTTTCCGACATAGGTACGAGGGAAAATTAGGAGGAAAGAAAATGGCACAGAATCTGGAAGAATTAATTAAGTCAATCGAAGGCATGAGTGTCTTGGAGCTCTCTGATTTAGTTAAGGCCTTGGAAGAGAAATTCGGGGTTAAGGCGAATATGCCGATGATGGCTGCACCTTTAGCCGGTGGAGCTCAAGCAGGGACAACAGCTCCTGCAGCCGAAGAAAAGAGCACTTTTACAGTAATATTAACAAGCGCAGGCGCAAATAAAATATCAGTTATTAAAGAGGTCAGGACAATGACGAGTCTGGGCCTGAAAGAAGCAAAAGATTTAGTTGACGCCGCTCCTAAGGCGGTGAAAGATGGCGCAACAAAAGAAGAGGCTGAGGATATGAAAAAGAGGCTTGAAGCAGCCGGCGCCACCGTAGAACTGAAATAAGTACTGCACACAGGGACTGTCCCCGTCAGAGCTACAACTTATCTATCGAGAGGGACTGTCCCCAAATAAGATAAGTATTAAATTGGGAGATACGCAAAAATTATGATTAAACGGAAGAATTTTGGTAAACTAAAAGAGGTTTACGATTTGCCCAATCTTTTAGACGTGCAGCTGGTGCCTTACAAGGAATTTCTGCAGATGGATGTTTCTGCAAGCGAAAGAAAACGTATCGGTTTACAAGAGGTTTTTGAGGAAATTTTTCCGATTGAGAATGCCAACCGCTCAATTAAGTTAGAATTTATCAATTATTCGCTGGGAAAGCCAAAATATAGCATCTGGGAAGCTAAAACAAGGAGCCTCTCGTATGCTGCGCCCCTTAAGGTAAAGTTTAGGTTAACCACGCCTCGCGAAACAAAAGAGCAGGATGCCTACTTAGGTGAAATACCATTAATGACTGAAACAGGCACATTCATTATCAACGGGGACGAGCGTGTGGTAGTAAGCCAATTACAGCGTTCACCCGGAGTTTCTTTTGAAGAAGAAGTGCATCCTACTGGAAAGAAGATATTTTACGGAAGAATTATCCCCTATCGCGGAGCCTGGCTTGAGTTTAAATATGACCTCACAGAGACAATACTTGCTTATGTCGACCGGCGCAGGAATTTTCCGGCCACTCAGTTATTAAGGATACTGGGATTTTCAACCGATGAAGAAATTATCAAAGCCTTCGGCAAAGAATACCCGGAGATTGAAAATACCCTAAAGAAAGACTACACCAAAAATAAGGAAGAGGCTTATTTAGATTTTTACCGCAAGATGAGGCCTGCTGAACCGATTACAAAAGAAGCGGCAGAGGGACTATTTTATAGATTATTCTTTGACCCGGCAAGGTATGATTTAGAGCGGGCAGGAAGGTTTATTCTGAATAGAAAATTGGGGATGGATGTCTCGCTTGAAAAAAGGATCCTTGATTCAGGGACAGTTATTAAGGTAATAGAGTATCTGATTAAACTTAAAGACGGGGCAGGTAAAATAGATGATATCGATCATCTTGGAAACCGCCGCGTAAAGACTGTAGGAGAGTTGGTTCAGAATCAGATAAGAATCGGCCTCTCTCGCGTAGAACGCTCCATAAGAGAAAGATTGGGTATTTTAGGTGAATTCGATAACGTTAATGTACATTATCTTATAAATTCTAAGTTATTATCCAACCAGGTACGCGATTTCTTCGGTAGAAGCCAGCTCTCGCAGTTTATGGACCAGGTTAATCCTTTGGCTGAAATGACGCACAAAAGAAGGCTTAGCGCATTAGGCCCGGGTGGTTTATCCCGTGAGCGCGCAGGTTTTGAAGTCAGAGACATACACCCTTCGCATTACGGGCGCGTCTGCCCTATTGAAACTCCTGAAGGCCCGAACATTGGGTTAATAGCATCATTAAGCAGTTTTGCAAGGGTGAATCCTTTAGGCCTGCTTGAAACTCCCTATAGAAAAGTTGAAGACGGAAAGGTTACCAAGAGAATAGAATACCTTACTGCTGACATAGAAGAGGATAAGATAATTGCACAGGCAAGTGTCCCATTAGATGAAAATGGTTATTTTGTGGAAAAAGAGGTATCTTGTCGCTACAAAGATGATTTTCCGAAAGTGCCTGCCAAGCAAGTCCAATACATGGATGTTTCTCCCAAACAGCTGGTTTCAGTAGCAGCTTCATTAATCCCGTTCTTGGAACATGACGACGCAAACCGTGCGCTTATGGGTTCAAACATGCAGAGACAAGCCGTTCCTTTAATGATTAGCGAGCCGCCGCTTGTCGGAACAGATATGGAACAAAAGGTTGCCAGGGATTCAGGAACAATGGTTGTGGCTAAAGAATCGGGGAAAGTTACAAACGTGGACGCGTCATCAATTACAATTGGCAAAAAGATATATCACCTTAAAAAATTCTTGCGCACAAACGCGAATACGTGTTTAAACCAGAGGCCGCTGGTAAAGCCCGGAGATAAAGTACAGGAGGGTGAGGTTATTGCCGACGGTATTGCTACTCAAGATGGAGAACTTGCGCTGGGAAGGAATGTTTTAGCAGCTTTTATGCCTTGGAGAGGGTATAATTTCGAAGACGCGATGCTTATCAGTGAAAAACTTGTCAGGGAAGACGTCTTTACCTCTATACATATTGAGGAATTTGAAATAGAAGCAAGCGAAACACGCTTAGGGAATGAAGAAATAACCCGCGATATACCCAATGTTAGCGAAGAGGCCCTCAGCAATCTAGATGAAACAGGTATAATCAGCGCTGGGGCAGAAGTTGCCCCCGGGGATATTCTGGTCGGAAAAATTACGCCAAAAACAGATTCAGAGCCGACTCCTGAGGAGCGGTTACTGCGCGCGATATTCGGAGAAAAAGCCGGCGATGTCCGCGATACATCTTTAATCGTCCCTCCCGGAGTGGAAGGTATAGTAATAGACGTGCATGTGTTTTCGCGTAAAGACCGCGGAAGAAAATCAAAAGAAGAAAAAACTAAGGAACTTTCCAAGATCAGGGAATTGAAAGCCTACTACAACCAAGAGATAGAGTTCGTTCATACTGAAAAGGCCGCGCGGTTGGCTTCTCTTTTGGGTATAGATAAGAAAAGGATCGAAAAGTACGATTTCAGCGATAATGAAGAAGCAAAGATTTTAGCTGTCTCATTTGATGAACAGGTCCAAGAGTTACTGGCCGAAGAGGAACAGGAGATAGAAAAAGTAAGGCGCGGGGATGAATTACCGGCTGGAGTTTTAAAGAGAGTTGTAGTGTATATTGCTACAAAACGCAAGCTTGCCGAAGGAGATAAATTAGCCGGCAGGCACGGAAACAAAGGTGTCGTGGCAAGGATTATCCCCGAAGAGAATATGCCTTATTTGCCAGACGGTACACCGGTTGAAATAGTTTTAAATCCATTAGGCGTTCCGTCACGTATGAACGTGGGGCAGATTTTGGAATGCCATCTTGGTTGGGCTGCAAAAGCTTTAGGATTATTTGTGAGCTGCCCTGTATTTGATGGAGCAAAAGAAGAAGAAATTAAAGACATGCTTAAAAAAGCAGGGTTACCCGAGGATGGAAAAACCACTCTTTTCGACGGTTATTCAGGCGAACCTTTTGATCAGAAGATTACTGTAGGATATATGTACATAATGAAATTAATTCACCTTGTTGATGAAAAGATCCATGCCCGTTCAATTGGGCCTTATTCCTTAGTTACGCAGCAGCCGTTAGGCGGCAAGGCGCAGTTTGGAGGGCAAAGGTTGGGAGAGATGGAAGTCTGGGCTTTGGAAGCATACGGCGCGGCATTCTCATTGCAAGAAATGCTCACCGTAAAAAGCGATGATGTTTCCGGAAGGACGCGTATCTATGAAGCGATTGTAAAAGGCGAACAGCGCTTAACCCACGGCACCCCGGAGTCATTTAACGTATTAATAAAAGAGTTACAGGGGTTAGGGTTGGATATTCGTACAGAGAAAACTAAATAAGTACTGCATACAGGGACTGTCCCAGACGAAATAAGTTCGAGAAAGGTAAAATAAGTGGATGAGATAGTTACTTTTGATAGTATCAGTATAAAAATTGCTTCGCCTCAGATTATTAAACAATGGTCAAAGGGCGAAATAAAGAAAGCCGAGACTATTAATTATAGGACGCTGAAGCCGGAAAAGGACGGCCTATTTTGCGAAAAAATATTTGGCCCTGTGCGCGATTGGGAATGTAATTGCGGAAAATATAAAGGGATAAAATTCAAAGGAATCACATGCGACCGTTGCGCAGTTACGGTTGACCGTTCATCTGTGCGCCGGGAACGCATGGGCCATATCGAATTAGCAACCCCTGTAACCCATATCTGGTTTTTCAAAGCAGTCCCCTCTCGCATGTCAGCATTGCTGGATATCGGCTTAAGAAACCTTGAAAAAATAATTTATTATGAAGAGTACGTTGTTGTTGACCCTGGCACAACCCCTTTAAAGAAAAGGGACCTTTTAACCGAAGAAAAATATCAGGAAGCCGCTTTAAAGTACGGTTCAAATTTTAAAGCCAAGATCGGCGCAGAAGCAGTTAGGGATTTATTAAAAGAATTAGACCTTGATGCGCAGTGCCGGAAATTACGCCGTGATTTGGAAAAGTCAAAAGATATATTATCCAACCGTAAGGCTTTAAAATCCCTAAAAGTTGTTGAGGATTTTAAGAAATCCGGTAACAGGCCTGAATGGATGGTGCTGGAAATATTGCCTGTGATTCCTCCTGATTTAAGGCCCCTGGTTCCTTTAGACGGAGGAAGATTTGCAACATCCGATCTTAATGACCTCTACCGCCGAGTTATCAACCGCAACAACCGCCTTAAAAAACTTATGGAGTTAAGCGCTCCGGAAATAATTATCCGCAATGAAAAACGCATGCTTCAGGAAGCAGTGGATGCGCTTTTAGATAACGGAAGGCACGGCAAGGCGGTAATTGGCGCCAACAACCGTCCGTTAAAATCCCTTTCGGATATGTTAAAGGGGAAACAAGGGCGCTTCAGGCAGAATCTTTTAGGTAAACGCGTTGACTATTCCGGGCGCTCTGTTATTGTAGTTGGCCCTGAATTAAAACTTCATGAATGCGGCCTACCGAAACAGATGGCTTTGGAATTATTCGAACCGTTTATTATAAAGAAATTAAGGGAAAAGGGGTTTGTCCATACTATTAAGGGTGCCCGAAGAATGGTCGAGCGCGGCAAAATCGAAGTATGGGATATTCTGGATGAAGTTATACAGGATCACCCTGTGCTTTTAAACCGCGCCCCCACACTCCTCCGGTTAGGTATTCAGGCTATCCAGCCGGTATTAATCGAAGGTAAAG
>CAKKQZ010000062.1 GCA_919902445.1 Omnitrophica bacterium GWA2_41_15
TTGAGAACATAAAGGTTGGAGGAAGAGAGTTTTTATGGTGGCAGTCAACAAAAAGAATATTCAAGAGCTTTACATTTGGCCCTTCATCCAAATCCTTTAATGCAAGGAATCCATTAAAACTTGAGGAGTTGCTTGAAAAGCCGGTTATTCTTGAACTGGACCAGGAAATGCCGAAGCCCTTAAGGATTTTCTTTATGGAGATTGCATTAAGGTTCATTCATCTTTGCAGATTATCCCAGGGCGATAGTGAAAAGCTGAGGCATGTCCTGTTTCTTGAGGAGATTCACAATCTCTTCCAGAAAAACAGATATGAGAAAGACAAGATTGACAGCCTTGAAAATGTTTACAGGGAAATAAGGAGTTTCGGGCAGGGTTTAGTCAGCATTACTCAGCATTGCTCTTTAGTGCCGACACACGTCCTAGGCAATGCTCACACACTTATATTCCTGTTGCAGCAGCATCAGGAGGATATTGAGGCAGCGAGAAAGGCATTGTTTATTGAAAGAGATGATGAAGCTTATCTTAACATGCTGAAAACCGGGCAGGGAATTGTGAAAATTGCGGAGAGGATTAATCCCTGCCTTGCACAATTTCTCTATGTTCCTGTGATAAAGGGCTTGATAACAGATGAATGGCTCAAAATAAATAGGCAGGGGTATTTACAGCAAGCCAGCGACGCTGTTAAGGCAGAAGAGCCGGGGTATTTACAGGGGGATAAGAAGGAACATCAAAAAAATAAATACCCCCCTGAAAATGCAAGTTCAAACAGGCTTCTTGCTGATATCTGCACGAATCCTTTGTCAGGCACAACGCAGAGATACAGCAGGCTGGGAATTAATGCAAGATACGGCAATGAGCATAAGAATCAGCTTATTTCTGATGGATTAATTCAGTCGCGCAAGATAATAACAAATTCCGGCTGGATAACATTGCTTGAATTAACCCAAAACGGCAAGGCGGTTTTAAATGAGTTAGGATATAAAATACAGGACAGCAAGGAAAGCATAATTCATAAATTCTGGAAATTAAAGATAGCAGAATATTACAAAAGTAAAGGCTTTGAGGTTTTGGTTGAGCAGCATGTAAATGGCAAGCCCGACGTTATCGTTATAAATGGCAGCAAGAAAATAGCAGTTGAAATCGAAACAGGAAACTCCTATGCCTTGCAGAACATTGAAAGAGATTTGAAACTATTTGATGAGGCAATCTGCATTGCCACAAACAAGCAAGTTGAAGAAAAAATCAAAGAAGAGTTAAAAGGCAGGGATTTAAAAC
>CAKKQZ010000063.1 GCA_919902445.1 Omnitrophica bacterium GWA2_41_15
GCATGATTTACCCCTAAAAGCCTTCCACCTTCAGTCTATCTACCTGAGTAGTTACGGTTTTACCCATAATTCATAAACCTCTCCATTAATTATCAATTCAATCTGATGATTCATCTTCTATTTCCTCGAGTTTTTTTGCCTCTTCCCAGGCCAGTTTTATCCCTCGTTTAATAAATACTTTGACCATCTCGCGTCTATATTCTGCTGAAGCCCTTAGGTCAGTAATAGGGCATATTTATTCGTTAGCTTTTTGAGCCGCCTGCCCCAGCAATAGCTCATTAGTGCCTGAACGAAAAATGGAAACCCTTTTGGCTGCAGGGGGGTTATAGCATTTTTGTGAATCGAAGATTTGCTGTGGGGAAGCATAAAATGCTTGCATTACGACTTCCTATGCGGTATAAACTCTTGATAATCAAGGCTTTGCAAATAGAGCTGTCCGGATTGAGGAGTCAACCACAGAAAATCTTCGCGGGGAAAATGCTATGAGAAAAATCATGGAAATGCAACTCAAATTTGGTCAGGTCGATATCTCTAAAATTGAAATTGATCTGCGCAGCCGGGATGAAATTCCAAAGCTTTTATTGGGACTTCAATTCATTTATGGGAATCGGGAAATCCGTAACAAGATCTTCGACATATTAAAAGAGATTGTTCCCAAAGGAATCGATCTTCGAAACGGCCGGCCGGGCATGGATTTATGGAAGATATTGGTTTTGGGAACCCTGCGGCTTATTTGTAACTGGGACTATGACAAGGTGCATGATGCTGCCAACAATCATAAGACAATTCGAGAATTTTTAGGTCATTCTATTTTCGAGTTCCATCAACGATACAGCCTTCAGGCGATAAAAGACAATGTCGCTCTGATGACGCCGGAACTGTTCGACCGGATTAATCAAGTGGTGATCCAGGCCGGCTACAAATTTATGAGAAAGAGCGCTGAAGAGGGCATATCAGGTCGATGCGATTCATTCGTTGTTGAGACCGATGTGCATTTTCCGACCGATATCAATTTGCTGCTAGATGCCATGCGCAAGGTGATCGAGCTGACGGCCGGAGAATTTAACGATCTTGGGCTTAGCGAATGGCGGCAAAGCCGGCATCATTTAGGGAAAATCAAAAAGCTTTTCAATCGCGTTCGAAGGCTTAAACGGAGCAGTTCCAAAGATAAACATAAAAAGGCTGAGCGAGAGCAGTTGATTATTGATGCTCACGTGGCCTACATCGAGCTTTGTGAAGACTATCTCCAGCGTGTTATGCCTTCCATTGGAATCATAAGGGATATGGGTATCGGCAACGTGGCAAAGATCATGGTAATCGAGAGGTTCATGGGCCATGCCGAACGTCAGATTGACCAGATTCGCAAGAGGGTTGTCGCAGGGGAGGAAATTCCCCATGACGAGAAAGTCTTTTCCATTTTTGAAGAGCATACCGAATGGATTTGCAAAGGAAAAGCCGGTATGCCTCAGGAGCTTGGGTTGAGGGTATGCGTTATTCAAGATCAGTATGGCTTTATTCTGCATCACCGGGTGATGGAAAAAGAAACCGATGATAAAATTGCTGTTGAGGTCATTCGAGATGTAAAACGCAAAATTCCCACATTTTTCAGATGCAGTTTTGATAAGGGTTTTCACAGTCCCAAAAACCAGGAAGATCTCAGTGAATTGCTTGACCATGTGGTATTACCCAGAAAGGGAAGACTTTGCGAAAAAGCCAAAGAGATTGAACAATCCGAAGAGTTTGTTCGGGCAAGACGGAAGCACGCAGCGGTTGAATCCGCAATTAATGCACTGGAAAATCACGGTCTTGACCGCTGTTTGGATCACGGCATATTTGGATTTAAGAGATACGTTGCCCTTGCTGTATTGGCACGTAATATTCAGATACTGGGGGAGATGATCCAAAAGAAGGAGTTAAGGCGCTTGAAAAAGGCGGCTTAACAACTCGTCGCATGTCAGATAAAACGATAACTTTAAGCAAACAGGATAAGTGTTTTCAAAATTTGTGAGAAAAAGTACTTTTGTACAGGTCTTAGCAGTTTTGGATCAATATGATTGCCGTCCATAATCTGAATGGCGTTTAATTGGCGGCGCCTCGGTAAAAAACCGGGGGGTTTTCGTTCAGGCACTAAATAAGTGATATTTATCATTGATTACGATTATTTATAACATCAGACATCTGGAAAATTTGACATAAAATTGCTCATTGGGCATAGGGATTTGCCCCTTTACCGTTCTTCTACCTGATATTTGATTTGGAAACCAAACTTATCAAGGGTTGTTGGATT
>CAKKQZ010000064.1 GCA_919902445.1 Omnitrophica bacterium GWA2_41_15
CGACATCTAAACCTGAACCTTACGTATCAAGGATCCCCGCTTACGCGGGATTTCGCTAATAGAAACTTTAGGTGCTCAATAATTCGCGCAGATAACTTACTCACACTATCGTGTTCGTAAGTTGTGCGCTCATTAAAAATACTTGACAAAAACAGATTTTGTGAAAGAATAATACTGGTAATAAGAATTATTACTAATAAGATGGAAAAGAAAATCATAAGAAGATCAACAAAACAAAAGAGCATGATCCTTGAGGAATTAGGCAAGGTAAAAACGCATCCTACGGCCGATTCTGTTTTTAGTATCGTTAGAAAAAGGCTTCCCGCTATTAGTTTTGGCACTGTGTATCGTAACCTTAACCTTTTAAGGGATGAGGGAAAGATTTTAGAACTTTCTGCTGGAAGATACAGCTGCCGCTACGATGCGACAACCGTTAATCATTACCATTTTGCATGCCTATGCTGCGGCTCCCTCTTTGACCTTGATACCGAGGTTTTAAAGGATATTGATACAAAAATCAGCAAAAAATCAGGGATGAAGGTCAAATACCACCGCATAAAGTTCTACGGTTATTGCCTGAACTGTAAGAATAACGAAAAAGGAGGGGCTGGACATGGCAAAGGTTAGGACATTTACTTCTAAGATAGAAATATTCAAAACAGTGAATGAGTTAAAAGCTCTGGATGACCAGGTGAATAAATTTATCAAGCATAATAAGATTAAAAAAGTTATTTCGGTAAATGATGCCTGCACTACAGATAATTCCGGAGCAACTATCGGTATAATACGGGTAGTTGCTTATGAATAAAGAAAGGAGAGGTAAAATGGCTAAGGTGAAAAAAGGAGACAGGTTAAGTTGTGTCCCTTGCGGCAGGGAAGTCGTGGTTGATTGTTGCGGCGTATCTGAGAAGGTTATTTGGTGCTGCGGTAGCCCGATGAAAAAAGTAACTAAAAAAAAGGCCGCCAAAAAGACAACAAAGAAAAAGTAAACACCCGGCCTTATACCCACTCCACCATATTGGAGTGGTGGGTACGCCGCTTTCTGCGGCGGGATAGGCCGGTGTGCGCTTTATGCGCAAGGAGGTGAGTTGTGGAGGATTTTAAAATCTTAAGCATAGGAGAAAAGGTTTTAGATTTTGAACTAGACGCGTATTTGCCGGATAAAAAAGACTTCGGCAAGATTAAATTTTCTGATGTTTTTAAGAAAGGTAACTGGCTGATACTCTTTTTTTACCCCGCTGACTATACCTTTGTATGTCCCACAGAGCTTGCGGATACTGGCGGGATTTACGATGAGATAAAAAAAATGGGAGCAGAGCTTATCTCCGTAAGTACCGATACGCACTTTGTGCATTATGCCTGGGCTGCAAGCGAAAAGATGCTCGCTAACATCAGGTACCCTATGGCAGCTGACCCTACGCATAATCTTTCCAAACTCTTCGGAGTTTATGACGCAGGGAGCGGCCTGGCGCTGCGCGGAACGTTTATTATCGACCCGGACGGAAAACTTGTCGCTTCAGAGGTAAATTATTTTCCTGTCGGCAGGAATTCCGATGAGCTCTTAAGAAAACTGAGGGCATTTAAGTTTGTACGGGAAAACCCTGCGAATGTCTGTCCGGCAAAATGGCAGCCGGGGAAAAAGACACTTACTCCCGGAAAAGACCTTGTGGGAAAAGTGGGGGATAAATTGCTGGCAGGAGGGTAAAAAATTACTTGTTTTTACTTAAAAAAGTCTTAGCATAAAGTTACCCCTTGCTTAAATGCCCCGCATTTTGCGGGGCAAGCTGCGGGATCCCCGCTTACGCGGGATTTCGCTAATAGAAATTTTATGTGCTCAATAATTCACACATTGACTTACTCATACTGTCGTATTCGTAAGTCAAGTGTTCATTAAGGAGGAGGTGTGCTATGGGTTGCGGATCATGCGGGCCGAAGAAGCCAAAGAAAAAAGCGAAGAAAAAGAAATAAATCCTAAAAGGGCAGGCGTGTAGCAACAAGGCGCGCCTGCCTTTTTTAGTTTTAAGGAGGTGCGTAATGCCCGAATTAAAGGAATTGCTGCAAACTGCCGATTGGAAAGCAGAGAAACATGTGCCGGTTATTGAGGTGGCTGATAAGGCAAAAAAGGGTGAGTTCTTTAGGCTCGCTGTCAGCGTAGGTAAACAGATACCGCATCCAAACACAACCGAGCATCATATCCGCTGGATTGAGGTTTTTTTCTTAGCGGACACAGAAAAATTCCCTTACCAGATTGGAAGGTTTGAATTCAATACACACGGAGAATCCGCTTTAGGGCCGAACACAAGCACGATTTTTACTCACCCTGAAGTTGTATGCACTTTTAAAACAGATAAGCCGGGCTCAATTTTTGCCACCTCATTCTGCAACATACACGGATTGTGGCAGGCAAGCCAAAAAATAGAATTGACTTAAGTAGTCTTCGAGTTAAAGCTCCCTATAAATGCCCTTAAGGGATAATAACCTTATGAAGCGGCCGGTCATTTGTCTGTCAATGGTGTTTATATTCTTAAATCCCTGTCAGGCGCAGGAAGGAGGAAAAGCCATGAAATTAACCGCTACGGAATTTAAAAATAACGAACTTATGCCCAAAAAATTCACCTGCGAGGGAGATGATATTAATCCAGTACTTATTATTGAGGGCGCGCCCTCAAACACAAAATCCCTTGCTTTGATTATGGATGACCCTGATGCCCCTATGGGCACCTGGGTGCACTGGGTGGTTTTTAATATCCCTGTGATTAACCGTATTGAAGAAAACAGTACCCCCGGTATGCAAGGCAGCAATAATTCCGGAAGGAATAGTTACCACGGCCCATGCCCTCCATCGGGAACGCACCGCTATTTTTTTAAAATATACGCTTTGGATAAGGAATTAGATTTGGCTTTAGGCGCAAGCAAGGGCCAGCTTGAAAAAGCAATGCAGGGCCATATCTTAGATAAGGCAGAATTAATCGGTTTATATAAAAAAGAGGGTAGATGATGGATGATTTTTCCCTTCTTATCGGAGGAAAAGCAGGGTTTGGCATTGATAAGTCAGGGGCGATTATCAGCCGGCTCCTTAATCAATTGGGCTACCGCATTTATGCCTATCGCGATTACCCATCGCTTATCCGCGGCGGGCACACCTTTTCCATTATCCGCGCCTCAAAGATAAGGATTGCAAGCCACCTTAATAAAATAGATTTTCTTCTTGCCTTGAATCAGGAAACCCTTGATTTACACAAAAGCAAATTAAATAAGGATTGTTTTTTTATCTATGATTCCGAACAGGTGAAAGTTAATCCTGCTGCAACCTGCGGCACGGGGATTGCTTTGGGAAAAATACTCAAAGAGGAAAACGCCCCTGAGGTCATGCGTAACAGTTGTATTATCGGCGCATTTGCAAAGGGGGTAGGAATAAGATGGGAAGCCCTGGATGTTGTTTTAAAAAAAGAAATATCCAAAGAGCTGGATTTGAATCTTAAAGTTGCGCGCCGCGGATTTGATGCGGCTGGAGAATTGACAAGGCTTTCGCAGCTTGAACAAAAAAGCCTGCCCTTAGTTTCGGGGAATCAGGCAATAGGTTTAGGCCTTATCAAAGGAGGGCTTAAGGCATACATCGCATATCCCATGACCCCGACTTCTCCGCTCTTGCATTTTTTGGCTGAAGCTGCCCCTGATTTTGGGTTAAAGGTAATACATCCTGAGAGTGAAATCGGGGTAATTTTAATGGCGCTGGGGTTTTCCTATATGGGAGAAAAAGTAGCGGTTGGCACTTCGGGAGGCGGATTTTGCCTGATGACTGAGGGTTTGAGTTTTGCCGGGATGGCGGAACTGCCGATAGTGATTATAATGGGCCAAAGGCCCGGGCCTTCTACCGGCTTGCCCACCTATTCATCTCAAACCGATTTGCATTTTGTCTTGAATGCCGGGCAGGGTGAATTTGTGCGTTTTATGGTTGCCCCAGGAGACCCGGAAGAAGCGTATTACTGGTCAGCTGTCGCTATGAATATGGCCTGGAAATACCAGATCCCTTCTTTTATCCTTTCAGATAAAAATTTAGGGGAGGGGGTATTTAATTTTGATAGCGGTTCTATCAAGGAGATAAAAGAAGAGGCGCCTTTGCCTTGGGATAGGAAATCCGGTTATAAAAGATACCAATTTACTGATAACGGGGTCTCGCCTCTGGCCTTTGTTCCGGAGAAAGGCGCTATTATAAAGGTAAACAGTTATGAGCATGATGAGTCAGGGATAACTACCGAAGACCCTAATCTGGCCACAATGATGCAGGATAAGCGCCTTGCCAAAGGCAAATATCTGGCGCAGGAACTGGAGGGGTTTGAAACCGTAAAAGTATACGGCAATAAAGGTTCACCAACAGCGCTTCTTTGCTGGGGTTCAAACAAGGGCACCTGTATCGAGGCTGCGCAAAATTTAGGCCTTAAAGCCGTCCATCCGTTAGTGCTTTCGCCTTTTCCGGTAAAGCAATTTCAAGACGCTATAAAAGGAGTAAAAAGACTGATTTGCATAGAAAACAATGCCTCAGGACAACTGGCCGGGCTGCTAAAGGCTTACGATTTCAAGGTGGATGATAAAATATTAAAATATGACGGCAGGCCGTTTTCTCTGGATGAATTAGAAGAGAAAGTAAAGGAGAAGATAAAGTGAACCAGCTGAGTTTAGGAACATATGCGCAGAATACCTGGTGTCCCGGTTGCGGAAATTTCGCAATCCTCAATGCCGTTAAATCGGTAATCACAGAGCTGGTTAATGAGGGGCTCACCATTGAAAATATAGTAATAGTTTCGGGGATTGGCTGCCACGCTAAAATAGTTGACTATATCAATGCCAATAGCTTTTATTCCATTCACGGAAGGGTAACCCCTGCGGCAGAAGGGATAAAGCTGGCAAATCCCAACATCAAGGTAATCGGGTTTGCCGGCGACGGAGATGCTTACGGAGAGGGGCTTGAGCATTTAATATTTGCCGCAAAACGCAATATAGATATCACCATGATTATTCATAACAACCGAGTTTACGGGCTGACAACAGGGCAATATACGCCTACATCTCCTTTGGGATTCCGCGGCCGCTCAACTCCGGAGGGGACCAAAGAACTCCCCATAAATCCGTTAGGGCTTATGCTTGCAGCAGGCGCGACGTTTATTGCGCGCGGTACTTCGCATGGAATAGAACTTTTAAAGAAACTTTTTAGAGAGGCAATATTACATAAGGGTTTTGCCTTAGTTGATTGTTTACAGGTTTGCGTGACTTACTATAATATGTATGAATATTACGACAAGCGCGCCTATGAATTAAAAGGCCATAATGCGCAGGATTTTAATCAGGCCCTGAATAAAATACGCGAGTGGGATTATAATGCCGACGCGCCCATTGCCCTGGGAACATTCTATAAAAAAGAACTCCCCACATTCACAGAAAGATTTTATCAGGAAAAAACCCAAACAAAAGACACTGATTCAAAGATAAAAGAGCTGCTGGAAGCATCTATTTAGATATTAAATCATACTTATTCCTCCCGCCCTAAGCACCGTAGAATCCCCATATTTAAGAAATACAAGGATAGGGTTGCCGGATTTATTAGAAATAATTTTAGTTAGATTTTGTCTTTTCTTGCGTCAATTATAGTAGGAAGAAAATAATAATAACGCGAGAAAGGAGAAGGGTGGGATGAAGAATACGATAGGCAAAGAATATATAAAATTTTTGAACGAAATCAAATCGCGCATTGTTACGGCGCGGATTCAGGCGATTAGGTCGATCAACAAAGAGCTTATAAAGTTATACTGGGATATCGGTAAAAGCATCGTAGAACGCCAGAAGCAATTCGGCTGGGGGAGAGGCGCTGTAGAGCAGCTATCTCGCGACTTGGCCAGTGAGTATGCTAACTTCGAAGGATTTTCCCGGGATAATCTTTTGCGGATGCGAATGTTTTATCTTGAGTACAAGGATAAGCCAATTCTGGCACAGCTTGTGCCAGAATTGCCATGGGGGCACAATATCTTCATTATGCAAAAAGTAAAAGACGCAAAAGAGCGGGAATACTATATAGCAGCCGGCATTAAGCTTGGCTGGTCAAGAAATGTACTACTCAATCAAATATTTCGTTGACCTTCTATTTTTTAACCGTAGACTGAAATGCCTTGTGGCGATTGAACTCAAAACAGGAAAATTTGAGCCGGAGTATGCAGGAAAAATGGACTTTTATCTGCACTTATTGGATGAACAGGTAAGGTTAAAAGATGAAAATCCACCAATAGGCATCATTCTTTGCGCTAATAAGGAAACAATCGTGGTTGAGTATGCCTTGCGCAGCGTCAAAAAACCCGCGGGAGTTGCCGAATACTATCTTACTAATAAACTGCCTAAATATTTGTCCGGAAAACTTCCTGACGCGAACGCATTAAGATTGCCGATACAAGAGGAATTGAAATAAAAATAATTTAAAGAAATGCGGATCGAATAAAATAAAAGCCACCTTTATATATTATGGTAATTTATTACCGTGAACATGGTGGGAAGATGATTGCTAATCTATCTTCGATAAATAACTCACTTTAGTAAATTACTTGATACCGTATAAGATTTTACACTGGGCAGCCAAGTAATAATAACCTGAATATTTCCTTGACATTGGAAGATAATTATTGTATATTTGCATTACAACTGCAAATATGCAAGGAGTATAGAGAATGCCGCACAGTTATATTACTAGGGATATAGAGGGTATCGTAAAAACCTCTGCCAGGCAATTCCCAGCCTTAATCATCACAGGCCCAAGGCAATCCGGCAAAACAACACTCTTAAAACATCTTTTCTTAAAAGACTACACCTATGTTGCAATGGACGCCCCGGCACTGCGCCTTATGGCGAGGGAAGAACCAGATATGTTCTTTCAAAACCATAAACCCCCGCTTATTATTGATGAAATCCAGTATGCCCCCGAGCTTTTATCCCATATTAAGATTATGATTGATAAAAAGCGAAGCCTAGCGGGACAGTTTCTCTTAACCGGCTCGCAAGTTTTTCCTCTGATGGCAAAAGTAAGCGAATCGTTGGCCGGCAGGATTGCCGTATTTAACCTGCTGTCGTTTTCTTTGCGGGAGCAATTCGGCTCTTCTATGCCTAACAATATTCAGTTATTGAAGGAAAAAGTTCTTAAGGGCGGTTTCCCTGAAGTCAGCTTAAAGAAGGGCATTAATCTTGAAGTATGGTTTTCAAGCTACCTGCAGACTTACCTTGAGCGGGATGTAAGGCAGCTGCGCCAAATTGGGGACTTAGGGGATTTTCAGAGGTTCTTACAGTTATTGGCAGCATTTAACGGACAAGCCATAAACCTTTCCAATTTTTCAAGGGATTTGGGAGTAGCGGTGAATACCATTAAAGCCTGGATTTCCATACTGGAAGCAAGCGGGCAGATTATCACCATCAAGCCTTTTTATATGAATAAAGGCAAAAGGATCATTAAAAGCCCCAAGGTGTATTTTCTGGACACCGGCCTGTTGTGCTATTTATCGGGGATTGTATCTGTGCCGCAAGTATTCAAGGGGCCTCTTTCAGGACAACTGCTTGAGACGATTGTTCTGTGTGAAATTATCAGGGATTTCCATAGCCTCGGGAAAATCCCGCGTATATTCTGGTGGCGGACTTCGTATGGCGAAGAAGTCGATTTCATTATTGAAGATAAAGGAAAATTAATCCCTATTGAGGTGAAATTAAGCGCTAAAGCAGATACTAAAATTATTAAAGGATTATCCTCGTTCTGCGCGTTGTTTTCTGATAAAATAGACACCGCGTATCTGGTAAATCTTGCTTCAGAGAAGTTGATTTTAGGGAAACAAATTGTATCTATGCCTTTTTTTGAACTCATAAATAAACCCCTGCTAAGCCGCCCTACCCTTTAAATTCTTAACCAAGAAAGCGTTTTCCCAAAACCCCTTATTTAATCTTGAATTTCCTTACCTATATAGCATACTTTAGTTTATAGAGCTGATGAGTCCTAAAAACCACCACAATAAACTAAAAATGCTAAAACGCAAATTCCCTAAATTTATTTATCTTTTAGCCTGTTTTTTGCTTATTTTTCAGCAATCCGGCTTTGCCCAAATTGCCGTAGAGCTGAATATTGCCGGCCACCTGAGCGCCTTACATAATTCTCTTGTTGTAGACAAATTCCGCCCACTCCACCTGCGTTACCTCTCCTACGACAGCCTGAACAATAACTTTAAGCTGCTTTTAGATAAAGGAGACCAATTCAAAAAGGGGCTGTCCCCGAAAGGGACTGGCCCTATAGAGGAGCAGGTTAAAGAACTCCTCAAATACTTCTTTATCGGCATCTCTCTACCCAATGATTCCTTCTGGGTAAACCTACGTCCTGATGCCGAAGACAATATCATCGATGACTATTTAGCCCAGACTGACATCGGTAAAATTATGCTTGAGACCGATCTGCAGCTTAAGAAAGACACTGCCAAATTCACTTCTCCTGAAACTCCTGAAGGAAGAGAATATTGGGATAAGCTCTATGCAAAAGCAGGAAAGCTATTTGGCTCTGAAAACATAACCATCCCCACCTTAACTCGCCCTTGGATTGTCCCAGATGAAATCATCATCAGAGAGACCACTGATTCAGCCTATGTCTACAAAGCCACCCTTAAAGTTATGCTTGAATCCGATTATCTTAGAAAGGGACTGTCCCCGCAGGGGACTGTCTCTTATTCCTTTCAAGATGAACGCTTAAATGAGCTGAACGAATATTCCTCGCAGCTTATCCGCGAACTTATTATTCCTAAGCTCACAAAAGAGATAAACACCTCTAAAAGATACGCGCCTTTAAGGCAGGTTTATTACTCTTTAATCCTTAGCCAGTGGTTTAAGGCAAGGCATAAGGGACTGTCCCCGCAGGGGACTGTCCCTAAATTGATAGACTCGCAAGACTTAACTAACCTTACCTCCAAAGAAGACTGGTCTAAAACTACCTATTTCCAAGCCTACCAAAAGTCCTTCAAGGATGGCGAATATAACATTAAAGAGCCAGTTTATACGCCATTTGGTCAAACAATCAGGAGTTATTTTAGTGGAGGAATTAGTGGAATTGCGCCGACTATACCTCTTTTTGGAGCAACGACTTTCATTAATCCAAATACAGGCGGGAAAGTTACGGTAGAGCCAGCTGCGCGTGATTTTAACGCAAGTGGCAGCCCTATCTTAGCCGAA
>CAKKQZ010000065.1 GCA_919902445.1 Omnitrophica bacterium GWA2_41_15
TTCGTGCAGATAACTTACGTCGCACTTTGTGCTCCGTAAGTTATGCACTCATTAAAAATAAGACTTGATTTTTGCGTAACTACTGTTATATTAAAAGGCAAGGTTATCATAAAAAATATAAATTAAAAGGAGGAAAGGTGGAGAAAAAAGTTAGTACGTTAACAATTCTTTTAATTGCTGTAATAGTAGTAACTTTAGCTTTAGCCGGTGGTGGCTTTTATATGTTTAAGCAGGAACAGAAAAAGAACCTTGACCTTTATGATAAACTCGATGAGATAAGCACAAAACAGCGAATCACAGAAACAAAACTCAAAGAATCTGAAAAATTCATCGTTGACTTACAGCAGAGGCTTCTGGACGCCAAATCGCAGATGGACACTCTGTCTGCAGGTTTACAACAGGAGAAGGCAGCACGGCAGGAGGCCACGGCTAAATTAGAATTATTGAGGACAGACCTTGAACAGCAAAAAACTTTAAGGGCGGATTTAGAGAAGAAATTTAGTCAGGCGCAGGAAGATGTAAGGAATACCCAAGCGCAATTATCTGATTTGCAATCGCAGAAGGCAACGTTAGAGTCAAAAGTAAAAGACCTTGAAACAAAGACGCAAGGGGTAGAGTTAGGTAAGATTGTTGTGAGTCCTGAGGTTTCTGCTTCCACTGAAACCAAAGACAAAAAGGAAAAAACTGCAAAAGAAGAAGTCGTGCAAGGACTGGAAGGAAAAGTGCTCGTCGTAAATAAAGATTATAATTTTGCAGTCATCAGTTTAGGGAGTAAAGATGGCGTTAGTTTAGGGGACGTGTTCGAAATTTATCATAATAATAAATCTATTGGCGAAGTACGGATAGAAAAAGTGCACGACTCTATGGCAGCGGCAGGATTTGTGAATACCGATATAAAGAACAAGGTCAGCGAAGGCGATAAAGTTACACAAAAGGTTAAATGAGGCCTTTTGTAGTCGAGCCTGTTTCACGGCTTAAAGGGGAGATCTCTCTTTTAGGCGATAAGTCAATATCCCACCGGTCTATAATCTTAAGCTCTCTTTCAAAAGGCCTAACAGTAATTAAAAACTTTCCACTAAATAAAGACTGCCTCTTTACCCTCAATGCTTTTAATAAATTAGGAATCAAAATTATCAGGAAAAATAATCCAAAAGATTTATCAGCAACATTAGAAATATACGGTAGCGGTTTTTTTGGATTAAAAGAGCAGAAGAAAGATATTTTTGTGGGTGATTCCGGAACAACCCTGCGTCTTCTTCTGGGAGTTTTAGCCGGACAGGATTTTAAAACAAGGCTTGTATCCGGGAAATCTCTTTCGCAAAGGCCGATGTCAAGAGTTACTAATCCTCTGCGCATGATGGGCTCAAAGATACAAGCGCGCAGTTTAATAAGAAACACTGAAACCGAGGAATACCCTCCGCTAACAATAAAGGGAGGGGATATAAGTGCGCTAACTTACAAAATGCCTGTTGCATCCGCACAGGTCAAATCAGCTATATTGCTCGCCGCACTTTATGCAGACGGCACAACAAAAGTCACGGAGGATTTCAAAACCCGGGATCACACCGAACGCATGTTAAAGTTATTTAAAGCCAATATAAGCATCAAGAAAAATACCGTAACTCTCAAAGGCAAAAAAGAACTTGTTTCTCCCGGCACAATTACAGTTCCCGGGGATATCTCATCGGCAGCATTTTTTATGGTGCTTGCGGCATTAACTGAAAATTCCAACATTAAGTTAAGAAATCTTACATTAAATCCGACTCGCGCAGGTATTCTTAATGTTTTAAAAAAGATGGGGGCAGATGTAAGGATTAATCAACTAGGGCTAAATATGAGAGGCCTTGAACCGGTAGGGGATATCATTGTTAGGGAGAGCTCATTGAAAGCCGTGAAAATTAAAAAAAGAGAAGTGCCATTTTTGATAGATGAGTTACCCATTCTAATGGTTGCCGCTTCATTAGCCAAAGGAAGGTCGGTATTTGAAGGCGTGGGAGAATTACGGGTTAAAGAGACTGATCGTATCAGGTCAATGTCTAAAAACCTAACTAAGATGGGTGCCAAGGTTGCGGTCTCAAAGACTAAGGATGGAGAGAATATTATTATTGAAGGAGTAAAACAGCTTAAGGGAGCAAAAGTTAGAAGTTTCGGAGACCACCGAACGGCATTGAGTATGGTTGTAGCTGGTGCTGTTGCAGCCGGAAAGACGAGAATCGACGATGTCTCCTGTATAAACAAATCATTCCCGGACTTTTTCGATTTATTTAATCGCTTAACAAATTAAAAGGCCCTGTCAATTTTCTCGCTAGCGCTCCATTTAAGATTACCGAAGCCGCAAACTTAATTGGTTTAAATAGGCATTCGCTCAAAAACCGCCAGGTTTATTTAATTTAATTGCAGTAACTTTTTATTTGACATATAGTTTAATCTCTGCTAAAATTCTATGCGCTGGTATTTTCTATTCTTAAAAGCCTGCCTCAACGCCTGCCTGTAGGCTGACAGGGCGGGCAGGGAGAAAAAAGATGGGGAAGTTTAAAGAAACCTTTAAAAGAATCTTGAATAATATCCAAAATTCACTTTCCAATGATATAGGAATTGATTTAGGCACAGCAACAACCCTTGTTTTTGTAAAAGGGGAAGGGATTGTTCTTTGCGAGCCGTCAGTGGTAGCCATTGAAAGGGGCACTTCCCATGTCCTGGCAGTAGGCGAAGAGGCGAAAAGAATGCTTGGCCGCACCCCAGGGAATATTATAGCAATAAGGCCTATGAAAGACGGCGTAATTACCGATTTTGAAGTAACCGAAGCTATGCTCAGGTATTTCATAAGAAAAGTCCGCCGCGGCAGGTTTCAGCTTAATCCGCGCATTGTGATAGCCATACCTTCCGGCATTACGGAGGTTGAGAGGCGCGCTGTAAAAGAATCTGCTGAGCGCGCCGGAGGCAGAGAAGTATTCTTGATTGAGGAACCGATTGCCGCTGCGATAGGCGTTGGCCTTCCCATACAAGAGCCGATCGGAAATATGATAATAGATATCGGTGGAGGAACAACCGAATTAGCGGTTATTTCTCTTTCAGGAACGGTCTTTTCTAAATCCATACGTATAGGCGGAGATGAAATGGATGAAGCAGTTATTGAATATTTGAAGAAAACATACAATCTTATGGTGGGTGAGCGCACGGCAGAAGAAATCAAAATAAAGATAGGTTCGGCTTACCCGTTAGAAGAAGAGATGAGCCTTGAAGTAAAGGGGAGAGATTTAGTTGCAGGCCTGCCTAAAACCGTAACAGTAACTTCGGAAGAAATAAGGGAGGCATTACAAGAACCCATACGCGCGATTCTTGAAGTAACCAAGATTTCTTTAGAACGGACTCCTCCGGAATTAGCCGCTGATTTAATAGACCATGGAATAGTTATGGCGGGCGGAGGGTCTTTATTAAAGGGTTTGGATAAATTAATCTCTGAGGAAACCGGATTACCTGTGCATGTCGCAGATGACCCGCTTACCGCCGTAGCTAAAGGCACAGGCAAGGTCTTAAGCGAAATACGCTATCTCAAGAAACTTACCGTTTCTATTAAGTCAGAGATGCACACCTAAGTGAGGCCACAACTTATGGAACGAAGTGAACATAAGTTGTATGGCCGAACTTATCCCGCTAGAAATCCAGTATTGACAAAAATTTATACGCAAAATTTCTAACGGGATTAATTTGCACATAAACTTATTCACACTATCGTGTTCGTAAGTTTAGTGCTCATTAAAAATGTGTTTAAGATTAAAAAGAAAAATCTAATAACCCTCGCGGTTTGCTTTTTACTTCTTACCCTTCTGTTATCAGCCATTCCTGTTTTAAGAGCGCCTTCCTTTCGCGTGTTAAAATTCCCGCTTAATATGCTAACCTTTATCCGGCGCGAGGCGGGGGCGCTCCTTTTTTATCACCGCAATTTTAGGCAGAATGAAATACTTAAAGGTGAGGTTGATTTTTTAAGAAACAAGCTTAATGCGCAAAATGAACTCGTTCTGGAAAATTCCCGCTTAAAACAGATACTTTCTTTTAAACAAAAATTCCCCCTGCGTTTAACAGTAGCTCGAGTAATCGGCCAGTCACCGGACAATTGGTCATCAAGCGCCATTATCGATAAGGGTGAGTCTAACGGTATCAGGCGCGGTATGACTGCAATTACTTTTTTGGGCCTTGTCGGCAGGGTTGTTGAGGCTCAAGAATTTACCAGTAAAATCATGCTTATCGCTGATCCTAATATGGGGGTTTCAGCCATAGTCCAGCGCAGCCGCCAGGAGGGACTGGTTTCCGGCACGCTAGGGACAAATTTAATCATGAGATACCTGCCCGAGGAGGCGGATATAAAGATTAGCGATACAATCATAACCTCCGGTTTAAATGCAGCCTTTCCTAAGGGTTTGCTTATAGGCACGGTAGCCGCTGTAGGAAGGGAGTTTTCCGGGTTAAGCAGTTACGCCATAATAAGGCCAGCAGTTAACTTGTCCGATATAGAAGAGGTTTTTATTGTTATACCGTGAACCCAGCCCTTCCTAAGGGTGGGGTTATATTAACGAAAGGAAGGGCTGGGTGGGTGAAAAAATTTATTTTCTTCCTGGCTGTCTTTTTAGCAGGGATGCTGCAGGTAACCATACTTAATTATTTTAGGATACTTACTATCAAGCCCTGCCTGTTTTTAATCTTTGTTGTGATTGCAAGTTTAACTTTTGAATTAAAGTGGGCACTAATATTCAGTTTGTTTGCCGGAATCCTTAAAGATATATTCAGTATAAGTGCGTTTGGTATAAATTCCGCATTGTTCCTACTCTGGAGTTTTCTTATCGTAAGGCTCAACAGGGAAATTTCTATAGAAAATAATGTGTTGCGTTCCACATTGGTCCTCATCGTTACTTTTCTTCACGATATATTTCTAGGTTTAATATATGTATATTCCGGCAATTATGTTCCTTTGGGTATTTTTTTACGCATCATAACACTTCAGCCTATTTTTACGGCACTTATTCTACCGATTGTGTTTAAGCCAATGAAACCCTTCTATTCCGTCAAATAAAGATGGTCAGGATAAAAATCATAAACATACTGGTTACATGCGCCTTTTTAGTGCTTATATTCGGGCTCATTTATCTTGAAGTAATTCAAGGCAAGAAATACAGGGTTTTAAGCAATAAAAATTGCATCAGGTTATTGCCGCAATCCGGAGCGCGCGGAAAAATACTTGATCGTTACGGAAACGTAATTGCGGATAGCAAACTTTCTTACGATGTGATGATCTCTCCTCAAGGATCCGCGAACCGCGAAGAGGCCCTAATGGGCGTATCGCATGTTTTAAAGATAAGCCAAAATGATTTAAGGGAGAAAATTAAGAAAGATTATGTTTCCATGTCATTGCCAGTTGTTATTGCCAGAAATATAGATATAAAAAAAGCTATTGCGCTTGAAGAATTAAAGCCGGACCTTGCCGGAGTAATAATTCAACTAAAGCCTCAAAGGCGCTATCCCTATAATTCGCTCGCCGCGCATGTTATCGGGTATTTGAACGAAATTGACCGCTGGCGGCTGACCAGATTAGCTGACTATGGTTATAAGACAAAGGATATAGTCGGTTTCGGCGGGGTGGAAGAAAAATATGATTATTTCCTGCGGCAGGAGGAGGGTGGATTATCGGTTGAGGTGGACCACCGCGGAAGGTTCATGCGCGTTTTAGGTTTTAAGCCGCCTAAAAACGGAAAAGATATTCAGCTGACTTTAAGTTTAAAGATACAAAGAATTGTTGAGAGTTATCTTGCTGATAGAAAGGGTTCGGTTATCATTATGGACCCTTATACCGGAGAAATTTTAGCAATGGCCAGTTCTCCCGTTTTCAATCCTTCCGTATTCGTAGACAGGAAGGGTTATTCAATAGCAGGTATTTTTAATAACCGCGACGCTCCTTTAATAAACCGTTCCATAAGCGGCACATTTCCTCCTGCTTCCGTATTTAAAGTAATCCCGGCAGTAGCCGGATTAGAGACAAAAAAAATCTCCCTATCTAAAACATTTGTGTGCACCGGAAGCACGCTTATTGGCAGGAGGGAGTTTAACTGCTGGAGTAAGCACGGCGAAGAAAATATAATACAAGCGATTGCGCACTCTTGCGATACGTTTTTCTATAAAACAGGTTTACTCCTTGGGCCTTTAGCTATCCATGATTATGCGTTAAAATTTGGTTTGTCAAAATCTACCTCTTTCGAATTGCCTTATGAAAGCGGAGGTTTTATCCCCTCCCCCTTATGGAAGAAAGTTAACAGGTTTCAAAACTGGTACGAAGGAGATACAGCAAATTTGGTAATAGGCCAGGGAGATTGTTTAGTCACCCCCTTACAGATGGCGAGGATGATGGCTGTATTCGCTAACAAAGGTTATCTGGTTACTCCCTACATAGTCAAGGCGATAGGCGGTAAAGATATCTCCATTTACCAGAAGAAATTCTCGCGCCTTGATTTAAAGGATAGTACTATTGAGAATATAAGGATTGGATTAAAAGAGGCCGTATCTTTATCTACGGGCACCGGAAATGTATTATCCGGCCTATCGGTTTCTGTCGCCGGAAAGACAGGGACCGCTCAGGCACCTCCCGGGCTTTCGCACGCATGGTTCGTGGGTTTTTTCCCTTTTAAAAATCCAAAGTATGTTATCTGCGTTTTTTTGGAGAGGGCAGGTCCGGGTTATCTCTCTTGTGTATTGGCGAAGCAGATAATAGAGGCGATGGCTAACGAAGGGGAGATATGAAAAATTCTTCATTTCTAATAGTGGCCATCGCTGTTTTAATTTCTCTCATAGGCATCTTGAGTATTTACAGCAGCACATTTTCGAAAGAAGGCAAATTCTGGCAAGGGATTTTCAAGCGCCAGATATCATGGGTAATCTTGGGCCTTGTGTGTTTTTATTTTATCTCCAATCTGAATTATCGCAGGATCTGGGATTGGACTTACCTTTTATATTTTTTGGCGCTCTGTTTTTTATTTTTTGTGTTTGCGCTCGGCGTCGTGCGTTCAGGCGCTCAGCGCTGGTTAAAAATCGCCTGGTTTAATTTCCAGCCCTCTGATATTGCAAAATTAATACTCGTAATATTCTTAGCCAGGTATTTCAGCCGTAAGTCCGTAGACGACATTAACCTGCCTTCTTCCAAATTCGGGGTATTTAGAGGGCTGGTTTTACCGTTTATATTTACGGCTATTCCGATGGGCTTGATTATAGAGCAGCCCGATTTAGGCAACGGTTTGCTTATCCTTGCCTCATTCATAGCTATGCTTTATCTGACAAATATCAGGCTAAGGTATATTCTTATATTTTTGATAATTATTGGCCTGGTATCGCCTTTTTTATGGCATTTTTTACATGATTACCAGAAAGAGAGGCTGTTGGTGTTTTTGAATCCTAATATCGACCCGCTTGGCGCAGGTTACACTATAATCCAATCCAAAATCGCAATCGGCTCAGGAGGTTTTTTTGGCAAGGGCTGGCTTTCCGGAACGCAAAGCCAGCTGCGTTTTTTGCCCGAATCCCATACAGATTTTATCTTTGCTACCTTTAGCGAGCAGTGGGGTTTCTTAGGAAGCCTTATTTTGATAGCCCTATATTATTTTTTAATCCGGCAGGGGATTATAATTGCACAAAGGACGCAGGATGCATTCGGCAGGTTACTGGCTTTCGGTATTTCTTTAATGCTCGGGATACAGGTATTCGTCAATATCGCAATGAATTTAGGCCTTGCCCCGGTTGTGGGGCTGCCCTTGCCGTTGATGAGTTACGGAGGCTCATCGGTCCTGGCTACATTCATTGCCTTGGGGATCCTGGTTAATATTGATAAGACAAGGTCGGTGTTTTAATTATGTTAAACGATTATCTATTACAAGTAAATAAACCAGCGCGATATATAGGGGAAGAGTGGAATGTTTCGCGCAAAGATTTTCAATCTGCAGGCATTAAATTCGCACTTTGTTTCCCTGACCTTTATGAAGTGGGGATGAGTAATTTAGGCATAAGGATAATTTACGGCATATTGAACAGTATGCCGGATATAATTTGTGAGAGGTTTTTTTCCTGCGGGACTGATCTGGAAAAAATATTGCGCAGTACTTCAGATGAAATTCTTTCTTTGGAATCAAAAAAAGCGCTTAAGGATTTTGATATCATCGGATTTTCTCTGGGTTCCGAGCTGGACTATACAAACGTTTTAAATATCCTTGATTTGGGAAATATACCCTTGCAGGCTAAAGCAAGGGATAATGCCTATCCTCTGGTTATCGCAGGGGGGCCAAGTGCATTGAATCCGGAACCAATGCATGAATTCTTTGACTTATTTCTAATAGGCGAAGCCGAAGACTTTCTTTTGGAATTCATCGAGGCCTACAGGAAACATAAAACACATTACAGGGCTTTTAAAATAAGCAAGCAGGATTTATTACTCTCATTTTCTAAGCTACAAGGCGTATATGTACCTAGCTTTTATGAAGTAAGCTATGATCTTGAGGGCAAGATAAGAGAGTTCAAGCCCCAAATTGAGGGCGTGCCGCCAAAAATTAAGAAGCGCTTTGTAAAAGATTTTAATTCGAGCTTCTTTCCGAAAGATTGGCTGGTTCCGTATATACAGACCATACATGACAGGGTAACTATTGAGATTATGCGGGGTTGCCCTAATAGGTGCAGTTTCTGTCAGGCAAAATCGCAGTACTATCCGTTAAGGGTCAGAAGCATAGAAAATATATTGGCCCTTGCTAAAACTTCCCATGAGCGCACCGGTTACGAAGAGGTTTCTTTGGCCGGATTATCCGTAAGCGATTACCCGGAAGTAGAAAAACTTATACGGGAACTTGTCGGTGCATTCAAGGCAAAAGGCGTAAGCGTATCTTTGCCTTCGATAAAAGCAAAAGCGCAGGTCAGCGAGCTTTCCAGTATGCTCGGCCAAATCAAAAAAACAGGTTTGACTTTTGCCCCTGAGGCAGGCTCCCAGCGCCTGCGCAATATTCTGCAGAAGGATTTTGATGAAACGGAATTTCTTAAGATGTTGGCAGGCTCATACGCCTGCGGTTACCAACATGTAAAACTTTATTTTATGATCGGAATACCTTTCGAGAACCGGGAAGACTTAGACGGAATTATTGATTTATCTGTCCGCGTATCTGAACTAAGAAAGAAAGTAAAAAATGTTTCAGCCAAGGTGAACATAAGCATCAATGCTTTAATACCTAAACCACATACTTCATTTCAATGGTTTGCCATGGAGGCTGAGGAAAATATAAGAAAAAAACAGGATTACCTTAAAGATAAGACAAAGAATAGGCGGTTAAAATTAAATTTTCACAATCCCCATATGAGTTTTTTAGAAGGCGTGCTATCACGCGGAGACAGGAGATTGGCGCGGGTGGTATCTTTAGCCTTTAAGAAGGGCGCGCGGTTTGATGCGTGGGGAAATTATTTTAATTTTGAGTTCTGGTCCGATGCCTTTAAGGAATCCGGCTTAGACCCTAACTTTTATTTAAAGGAAAGAGCTCAGGATGAGATTCTTCCCTGGGATTTTATTGATACGGGAATAGGTAAAGAGCTCATCCTTGAAGAATTTAATAAACTTATTGATACTTAATAAGGTAAGATGTATAATTTAGTGGTTATTTGCTCCCTCTTTTTAGCTCGGGAGCAATTTCCGAGTAGAAGAAAAGGGAAATTGAGGAGGTCAATATGGCTAAAAATTTAAGTTTCCTTTCTTTAGCATCCCGCGGGCTCAAATATAAATTAAAGATATCCTTTTACCTGATGTCCATCCTGCCTCTATTGGTGTGTATCTATCTTGTTTTTAATTACATACTCCCAAAAGTTGGCTTAAGGATAGATATCGCCGCGTCCGTAGTGATCAGTGTGTTTATAGCTTGCGCAGGTTTCTATGTAATTAAAGAGGTCTTTGACCGTATTGTATCGGTTAGCTCTGAAGCGAAATTGATTGCAGCAGGTGATATCACCCATACCCTGGAAGTGGAACATGAAGATGAAGTGGGTGTTTTAAGCGAAGCCTTTAATCAGCTCACTTCGCGTATCCGTACCAATATGGATGAATTAAAGAATTACAGTGAAAAGACCACAGAAATAAATATAGAGATCCAAAAACGCGTGCTCGTTCTTTCAAGTTTGCTGCAGATAAGTTCGCTTATTTCGATGTCCACAAAATTAGACGAAACCTTAAAACTCATCACAGAAAAATCCCTGCTTTTGGCAAACTCAGAAATTGCTTATTTACTCTTCAGGGGTGATAGCCAGAGTAATTTCTCTATGAAGGCAGCCGAAGGCCTTAATTCAGGTTATCTTTTAGAGATCAGTATCGGCGCGAAAGAGGCTTTATTTATTAAGGTAATCAATCAAAATAAGCCTTTAATATTGGATAGGAAAAATATTCTCGCTGATAATCTGACCGCGCCCTTTTATGAAAAGTTCAGGATTAAAAATACTTTGGCCATGCCTGTATTATTAAGGGGAAAGGTAATGGCGATTTTGGGTATCGGCAATACTAAAGAGCAGTTCCTCTATAGTAAAGAGGACGCGGAATTGCTGGATATTTTTGCAAAGCAGGTAGCTATTGTCGTAGAAAATGATATTTTGATGCATCGAGTAGAAAAACTGGAGATAAAGGACGCGCTTACCGGTTTGTACAACGAGGCCTTTATCGCAAACCGGTTACAGGAGGAGATAAAAAGAGCGATTACTTACCAGCGGCCATGCGCGTTCATACTTTTTAATTTGGATAATTTTAAAGAATTCCGTCAGTCCTTTGGGTCTGTACAGGCAGAGGCGGCATTAAAGAAGATAGCTATGTTAATTAAGGATTCGGTCACAGAGGTCGACCGCGTGGGCAGGACAAGCGATGACCAATTTGCAATAGTGCTGCCCGAAAGAAACAAGCGGCAGGCGCAAGAGATAGCAGGAGATATAGGCAAGAAGGTAACTTTTAGTTATAGCGAAGAGCCTGATTCCAGGAAAAAGATTACAATAAGCGCTGGCGTAAGTGAAAACCCGTTGGATGGTATAACTGCGCAGGAGCTTATGGATAAGGCAAAGGAATTGCTTGGTATCTCTAAGGGAGAATGCAAAAACAGAACGCAGGCTTCAATTTAAGCCAAATAGTATGCATATAAAAAGACTCATTAATGAACAATTAGGTGAGTTGCTTATTAAGCGGGGCATTATAAATCAGAGCCAATTGGAAAAAGGATTGGCAACCCAACGTGAAAAGGGCGGTCTTATCGGAGAGATTCTGGTAGAATTGGGATTCGTAAAAGAGGATGATATCGCCCAGTCCTTAACCGCGCAATACGGCTTTCCCTTCCTTCCTTTAAGTAACTACGATATTAATCCTGAAGTTATAAGCATCATCCCCTGCCGTGTTGCGCGGCAATACCTTCTTATACCTATAGATAAAATCGGAAATAACCTTACTATAGCGATGTCTAACCCGCTTAATGTACATGCCGTGGAAGACGTGGAGCTTCTTTCCGCCTGTAGCGTGCAGACATTTGTTTCTACTTCATCAGACATAAAACGCGCAATAGAAAAATATTATAAGGAGAAATAATGAGTTGTAATTGTATGTTGTAGGCCTTAAGCTTACAACTTACAACTTACAACTTACAACTGAACAATGGCCTCGCTTAAAGACCGCCTTACCGAAATATTAATCAATAATAAACTTATGACTTCCCAGCAGCTGTTAGAGGCGATAGAAGCACAGAAGGAAAAAGGCGGCCGTTTAAGCGATATTATTGTTGCTTTAAAATTTATTAAGGAAAACGAACTTATCTCGGCCCTTAGCGAGGGGCTGGGTTTGCCGTTGATAGATTTAAAACGTTTTAAAATAGACTACGAGACAGCAAAGATTATCCCCCTGACAATCGCCCGCCACTATCAAATAATCCCTGTTTCAAAAATGGGCGATACCATAACCTTAGCTATGGCAGATCCTTTAAATATTTTTGCCATTGACCATGTGGAGGCCTTAACAGGCTATAAGATAAATCCTATCATCGCTCAAGCTGCGGATATATTGCAAACCATAGAGCTTTCCTATCCTGATGTCACCCCTGGAGTGATTGAGGATTTAGTAAAGGAGATGGCCGTTACTTCAATTGAGCTGGTAAGGGAAGAGAAAGAAATCTTGCCCAGCGGCAAGGAATTAAGCAGGATTTGCCGCGAGGCGCCGGTAATACAAGTTACCAATATGATACTTGAGGATGCAGTTAAAGGTAAAGCCTCGGATATACTTATCGAACCCTTTGATAAAAAAATAAGATTGCGTTTCAGAATCGACGGAATATTATACGAAGAAAAAGCCCCGCCAAGAAAGATGCATGCATCAATTGTTTCTCGCTTAAAAGTAATGTCGGATTTAAATATCACCGAACACAGGCTTCCTCAGGACGGCCGCTTCAAAGTAAAACTTACTGGAAAGGAAGTCGATTTTCGCGTATCTGTCTTACCTTCGAGTTTGGGAGAGAAAGTAGCTCTGCGTTTATTGGATAAATCTCAGGCAACGCTTGATATAGAAAAGTTAGGATTTAGCGTTGATACTATTCAGAAACTAAAGAAAGTAGCCTGTTTGCCGCACGGGATGATTTTGGTTTGCGGCCCTACAGGAAGCGGTAAAACCACAACCCTTTATTCTGTTTTAAAATTCGTAGACAGCCCGGAAAAAAATATAGTTACCGTAGAAGACCCCGTGGAATACCAGCTGCAGGGAATAAACCAGGTAACTTCAAAGCCAGAGATAGGCCTTAGCTTTGCCAATGCCTTACGATCCATATTACGCCAAGACCCGAATGTAATCATGATAGGCGAAATCCGCGATTATGAAACAGTGGATATTGCTATTAAGAGTGCTTTGACCGGGCATCTGGTTCTATCTACCCTTCACACTACTACAGCCCCGGGATCTATCGCACGCTTAGTTAATATGGGTGTTGAGCCATACCTGATTAATTCTTCGCTGGTTTGCGTAGTTGCGCAGCGCCTCGTACGCAAAATATGCTCGCACTGTAAAGAAAGTTACATTGTTAAAAATGAGATCATCGACAGCCTGAAACTTAACCTTGATAAAATACAGAAACCTGAATTCTTCCGAGGCAAGGGATGCTCTCATTGTTTTAATACCTGCTATAGCGGAAGGACAGGTATTGCCGAAGTTTTGGTTTTGACGCAAAGAATCAGGGAGTTGATTTTGTCACGTGCGCAAGAGCACATCATAAAAAATGAAGCCCGTAAAGAAGGGATGAGGACATTAAGGGAGGACGGGCTTGGCGCAGCGTTAAAAGGCTTGACTACAATAGAAGAAGTCTTGCGCGTCACTGCTGCGGATGAATAATAAGTTAAAACTGAACAATGGCTACGCTAAAAGACAGCATAATAGAAATATTATTAAAGAGCAACCGCCTCACCAAAGAGCAACTTGACAGGGCGTTGAATTTACAAAAAGAAAAAGGCATTCCTTTAAGAAAGGTCCTGCTGGATGAGGGGATAACTTCAGAGGAGGAGCTTCTTTCTCTTCTTTCAGAGCAGCTTTATATGCCAACACTTCATCTTTCTAAATATAGATTTGATCCGGATATCGTTAATCTCGTCCCCGAACGTATGAGCAGGCAATATAACCTTATCCCGTTATCGCGCATTGGCAATACCCTTACAGTGGCAATGTCAGACCCTCTAAATATTTTTGCACTTGATGATTTAAAAACCCTTACCGGATGCAGTATTGATATCGTATTAAGCCCGGAAGAAGGAATCTCCAGCGCGATAGATACCGCATATCATGTCAGTTCGAAAAATATGCAGCAGATTCTTGAAGAGGCTCAAGGACAAGCCTCGCCTCAAGAAAAAGAGGCGGTAGAATTGCTTAAGGAAGAAGAGATAGAACTTACAGCAGCCATCCAGGAGAGCGAAAAGCCTCCTATCGTAAAGTTGGTTGACTTGATGTTGACGCAGGCATTAAAGAAGCGGGCTTCTGATATTCACATTGAGCCGGAATCGGATTGCCTGCGCATAAGATACCGTATCGACGGAGAGCTGCACGATGTATTTAAGATCCCTAAGATTAACCAGAATGCTATTCTGGCGAGGGTAAAGATTATATCGGATTTAGATATTACTGAAAGCCGCGTACCGCAGGATGGCAGGTTTAAGGTAAAGTTTGAAGGCAGGGAGATAGATTTTCGCGTATCAAGTTTACCCATTACATTCGGCCAGAAATTTGTGCTGCGCCTACTGGATAAAACCAATCTATCAATAGGATTGGATAAATTAGGATTTGACGAGCAGCCGTTAGCGGTGTTTAAGGAGGCGATAACCAAGCCATTCGGCATGATTTTAGTGACCGGGCCAACCGGTTCCGGAAAGTCAACGACTTTGTATTCGGTATTAAATCAGCTGAATACCCCGGATAGAAATATTATTACAGTAGAAGACCCTGTTGAGTATCAAATCGAAGGCATTACGCAGGTACAGGTTAAGCCGGATATCGGGCTGGATTTTGCTTCCGGGTTACGTTCCCTCTTAAGGCAGAGTCCGGACGTAATCATGATCGGCGAGATAAGGGATCCTGAAACAGCCGATATCGCCATAAAGGCGGCCCTTACAGGCCAACTTGTTTTATCTACGTTGCACACTAACGATGCCCTCTCCAGCATTACCCGTTTGATTGATATGGGCGTAGAGCCTTTTTTAGTCGCATCGAGCTTAGTGATGCTTTGCGCTCAGCGCCTTGAGCGCAAGGTCTGCCCACAATGCAAAGAACCTATAGAAATTCCAAAGGATTTCTTGAATAAAATCGGTTTTAAGGAAAAGGTGGTTTTTTATTCGGCTAAAGGATGTAAGTATTGTAGCAATACCGGTTTTTATGGTAGAATAGCGATTTTAGAGGCAATATTAATCGATGATACTATTCGCGAGATGGTTATTAGCAAGAAATCATTGGATGAGATTAAGAATTATGCTATAGAAAAAAAGGGCATGGTGACTCTTAGGGATGATGCCTTTTTAAAGGTAAAACAGGGGCTAACTACTTTAGATGAGGCCTTGAGGATTACTACAGAGGAATAGCCTATGGAAAACGGAAACAAGATTTTATTAATCTGCGACGATGAGAGTATCTCCAGGTACCTTAGGGAACAGTTAATCGTTGAGGGGGGGTATTCTGTTTCTTCGCAAAGTACCACACAACAAGGGCTAGCGGTTTTCAGGCAAAACGAATTTGACCTAGTAATTGCAAAAATAAAGCCTGCAGAGCAGGAAACAAAAGAATTTATCAGCGGCATTAAGAAAATAGACCCCGAGGCTATTATTGTTGTTTATATAGATGAATATAAGGCTGAAGTGGAGGATTTATTCAGGTTGGGTGTTTACGGCTATATAACTAAGCCCATACATTCGGAAAAACTCTCCTTTCTTATAAAGAAAGGCTTGGAGCTTCGGGTTTTTACAGTTATAAATCAAAGATTTATTCAAGGGTTAAAGGAACAGAATGTTAATCTAGAAAAACAAAACATCCTTCTTGCAAAAAGGATAGAAGAATCTGCAAAAAGCCTGACCCGCCTTTACGAAGACCTGCGTTCAACCTATATGCGCACGATAAAAGTGCTTGCCCACGCAATAGATGCGCGCGACCATTATACCCACAGCCACTCAGAAAATGTTGCCAGATATGCCGTAGCAGTAGCAACTGAATTAGGGCTTTCTGCTAAAGAAATAGAAACTATAAGGGAGGCCTGCGAACTTCATGATTTAGGAAAGATTGGCATTGAGGATAGTATCCTAACTAAGCCAGCCAGCCTTACTAAAGAGGAATGGGAACAGATAAAGCGCCATCCGGCAATAGGCGCTCAAATACTGGAACCGTTGACTTTTTTAAATGATGTGATAGAGTTAGTAAGGCAGCACCACGAGCATTATGACGGTTCGGGTTACCCGCAAGGAAGGCGCGGCGATGATATTCTTATAGGTGCGCGTATAATCCATCTGGTTGACGCTTATGAAGCGATGCGTTCTGCACGCTCCTATAGAAAAGTCCCACTGACAAAACTGGAAGCGGTTGAAGAAATCAAAAGAAATAACGGCATTCAGTTTGACCCTAAGGTTGTAGAAGCATTTTTAAAGGTCGCAGATAAATTATGATTACATACCGTTATACCGCCAAAGATAAAAACGGCAGCACGGTAATCGGAAGCCTGGAGGCAAATTCAGAGCCAGAGGTAGCTGAACTGCTGCATAATAAAGAGTTGGTAGTCCTTTCTGTTGAACAGGGAAAAGCCGGGGTTGTTAAAGCGGCTGGAAAAGGGAAGAAGGTAAAACTTGACGACCTTGTGGTTTTTTCGCGCCAATTAGCCACAATGATCGATGCCGGGATACCGCTTGTCCACGCCTTGGGGATATTATCAGAGCAGATTGAGAACAAGGATCTAAAAGACGTTATTACGACGGTAAACAGGAACATTGAAGAGGGGATGGGTTTTTCAGATGCGCTCTCAAAACATCCGGATGTCTTCTCGGGCCTGTTTATCAATATGGCTCGTGCCGGAGAAACTTCCGGTACGCTGGATGAAGTATTAGACAGATTAGCTTCGTATTTAGAGAAAACAGCGGCCCTGAATAGAAAAATTAAATCTAGCCTTGTTTATCCTGCTGCGGTAGTAACGATGGCTTTAATAATTACCTCAATTCTTTTGCTCAAGGTTGTGCCTACATTCAAGGGTATATTTGAAGTACTGGGAGGTAAACTGCCTTTACCTACCCAGATCCTCATTGGGGCCAGTGACTTATTCAGTCATCACTTTTTATTTTTGTTAGGGGCGTTAATAACCTTTGGTTTTATTTTTAAAAGATATATTAATACGCCGCGTGGCCGCTATAATTTCGACCTGAATAAATTAAAGGCCCCGGTGTTAGGGCCGCTATTTCGCAAGATGGCCGTATCAAAATTTTCCCGCACATTTTCAACCTTAGCCAGAAGCGGCGTTTCGGTATTAAGTGCGCTGGATATAGTAAGCAAAACTTCCGGTAACACGGTAGTAGAAGAGGCAGTAATGAATTGCTCAAAGGCAGTGCGCGACGGAGAGCCGATTTCTAAGCCGTTGGCTAAAAGCGGAGTATTCCCCCCAATGGTGACGCGCATGATCAGTGTTGGCGAACAGACCGGACAGCTTGAGAAGATGCTTACAAAGATAGCTGATTTTTACGATGAACAGGTGGATGCAGCTGCGTCTGCGTTGACAAGCCTTATTGAACCGCTTGTAATTGCATTTTTAGGCATTGTTATAGGAGGCATTGTTATAGCATTATTCCTGCCTATATTTAAGATAACAGAGTTGATTTCCCAATAGTTTATCCGTCTTCGCGCAGTCCACACCTACGCACTTCGTGCTTCGGTGGATCCGCCGAAGATTAGAAGAAGCGCAGGCGGAAACGAAGCGTAGGCGGGTAAATATAGGTACCATCACGAGGTAAACACCTTTAAATTTGAATAGGTTACATCGCTTCTACAAAACGCTCCTTAAAATTTTTAAAAAAATACTTGACAAATAAAGTATTATAAGGTATTCTTATAATCCCTTCAGGCAAAGGGAAAATAATCGTGAAGAAAATAAAGAGCGATATTGACAAAGTCCCGAGTACAAATAGTTGTTTTATGATAAAAACGAGGGGCAAATTCGAGTAGTGAATTTTACCTGCGGGTGAGACGCTGTTAAAAGATTTTAAAGCGTCCCGGCAGCTGTCGGGACGCTTTTTTGTTTGTCATTTGCCTTGAGTTTAACGCTCAGCAAATGACCCCGAGCGAAAGCGAGGGGCCTGTTCTTTTGATAATTGAATAGCCAAGCGTGTCCCGTGATTCGCCGAATGCGAATTTTTGGGACGAGGCCTAAGCGAATAGAGTTCGCAAAGGTCAATTTCGAGGTAAAAGTAAAATAATCAAAGAGCCATTATATTAAACTCACTCTTTTTTTTCGGAGAGTTTGATCCTGGCTCAGAGTGAACGCTGGCGGCGTGGATTAGGCATGCAAGTCGAGCGATACTTTGGGCGGCGAGGTTGAAGCCGCAAGGCAGATGCCAAGTTGCCCGGAGATATAGCGGCAGACTGGTGAGTAACACGTGAGTAATCTACCTTTAAGACGGGGATAGCCTTACGAAAGCGAGGGTAATACCCGATGTGTTTACGATGGCGCAAGCTGTTGTAAGTAAAGATGCTCCGCAAGGGGTGTTGCTTAAAGTTGAGCTCGCGTCCTATCAGCTAGTTGGTGAGGTAATGGCTCACCAAGGCTTTTGACGGGTAGCTGGCCTGAGAGGGTGGTCAGCCACACGGGGACT
>CAKKQZ010000066.1 GCA_919902445.1 Omnitrophica bacterium GWA2_41_15
AGATAATTGCCAAGGATGAGCCGTTTGCCAGAGAGGAAGTTTCTCGCGAGGAAGCACTTCAGTTGTTTAAGAAACTAAAAGAAGATTATAAGGTAAGCCTTATTCATGAGATCCCCGATGAAAAAGTTTCCATATATAAAACCGCCAAAAGCTTTATAGATCTTTGCCGCGGCCCGCATATAAAATCAACAGGCCAGATCAAGGCATTTAAATTATTATCGGTAGCAGGCGCGTATTGGCACGGGATAGAAACAAACCCTATGCTGCAGAGAATCTACGGGGCCTGCTTTGAGACAAAAAAGGAACTGGATGAGTATTTAAAAAATCTTGAAGAAGCAAAAAAACGCGACCACAGAAAATTAGGCCCGGCCTTAGAATTTTTTGATATTTACCATGAAGAGGCAGGGGCGGGATTGGTATTTTATCATCCTAAAGGAGCGCTTTTGCGCAGCATAATCGAGGATTACGAAAAGCGAGAGCACCTGAAGCGTGGTTACGAAATCGTCATTACGCCGCACATTATGCAATCAGGGCTTTGGAAAACATCCGGGCATTACGATTATTATAAAGAGAATATGTACACTTTTCAGATAGAAGGCAGGGAGTTTGTAATAAAGCCGATGAATTGCCCGGGGCACATTTTAATCTACAAGTCAAAGATAAGAAGCTACAAGGATCTGCCTGTAAGGTTCTTTGAGCTAGGCACGGTTTACCGCCATGAAAAAGCAGGTGTCTTACACGGGCTTCTGCGTGTGCGCGGATTTACGCAGGACGACGCGCATATATTTTGCGCACCAGAGCAGCTGCGGGATGAGATAAAAGGGATAATAGATTTTGTTTTTGCAACCATGAAAGTATTCGGTTTTACTGACCTATGCATAGAGCTGAGCACGCAACCCGAGAAGTCCATTGGGACAGACGAAGACTGGCAGCGCGCGCTAGAAGCCCTGGAAGGCGCGTTAAAAGAAAAGAATTTAAAATATGAAATAAATGCAGGAGATGGCGCATTTTACGGCCCAAAGATAGACATTAAATTAAAGGACGCCTTAAAAAGATTGTGGCAGTGCGCAACTATCCAGTGCGATTTTGCCCTTCCCAAAAGATTTGGCCTTTACTACGCTGATTCCGACGGAAAGCAGAAACAGCCGATAATGCTTCATCGTGTTTTGCTGGGAAGCCTTGAGCGTTTTATAGGAGCGCTGCTTGAGCATTATAACGCAGAGCTTCCTCTCTGGCTTGCTCCGGTGCAGGTTTTGGTAATACCGATCAAGGATTCCGCGCGCGAATATGCGCAAAACGTAAAAAAAGATTTACTGGATAACTCTATCCGCTGCCAGATAGATACCCGTAACGAGACCCTTGATAAAAAGATACGCAACGCAGAGATAAATAAGATACCTTATTGTTTGGTGGTTGGCGAACGCGAAGCAAAGGCGCAGGCCGTTTCTGTAAGGAAAAAAGGAAGGGGGGACCTGGGGATAAAAGAGCTCGCGGGGTTTATAAAAGACATTCAAGAAGAGATTGAGAATAAGATTACAGTTTAAAACATAATCCCTCGTTTCGCTCGGGATCAATTTTCCGGAGCGTTGACGAGAGAAAATTGAGGAGGTGTGCTATAAAAAAATTTATACGCACTAACGAAAGGATCCGGGTTCCCGAGGTAAGATTGATCGGCCCGGACAGCGGACAACTCGGAGTCGTACCCATACAAAAGGCGCTTGACCTTGCAAACCAATATGAGCTGGATTTGGTAGAGGTGGCGCCAGGCGCTGCTCCCCCGGTCTGCCGGATCATTGATTTTAGCAAGTTCAAATACGACCAGGAGAAGAGAGAGCGCGAGGCAAAGAAACATCAAAAACAGGGCCGCTTGAAAGAGATACGGTTTAAACCAAATATCGACGAGCATGATTATGAAACCAAGGTGAAACAGGCCGTCGTGTTCTTAAAGAAAAAAGATAAAGTTAAAGTAAACCTTTTCTTCAGGGGCAGGCAGATGGAACACCTGGATTTGGGAAGGAAGATTTTAGATAAATTTATCATTGATACCCAGAATGACGGCCAGGTGGAAAAAAACCCTAGCTTAGAGGGAAGGATTATGACCCTGGTTATAGCCCCGAAATAAATGGCATAAAATATAAATAAGCATATAATATAAGAGGAGTTTAAATAAATGGGAAAACTAAAGACTAAAAAAGGGGTTGCAAAGAGGTTTAAGTTAACAAAAAAAGGGAAGATTAAATACTCGGCAGGGGGCAAGAGCCACTTAGGAACGGGCAAGGCTACAAAGAGGAAAAGGTCTTTGCGAAAACGCAGGGTTATACGCGGCAGTAAAGAGAGAAGTTTCCTAAAATCAATGTTACCGTACGGTAAGTGAGGGCATAATTTATGGAGTACTCGCTTACGCTCGCTACGAACATAAATTATAAGCCCGAACTTATCCCGCCGTTACTTAGGAAAGCAAGAAGCGGGATCCCCGCTTACGCGGGATTTCGTTAAGAGAAACTTTGTGTGCTCAATAATTCGCCCAAACAACTTACGTTCATTTCATTCCGTAAGTTGTGTCTGAACTTCTCCCGCTGTTACCTTGAAAAACAAGACGCGGGATTAATTCGCCCAAACAACTTACGTTCATTTCATTCCGTAAGTTGTGGGCTCATTAA
>CAKKQZ010000067.1:0-1230 GCA_919902445.1 Omnitrophica bacterium GWA2_41_15
TTTGCCTGCTCTCCAAAACTCCTGATCATAATAGAGACTTGGGGAACCTTCACGTAGGCCTTTAATTTTTCCGTTATAATATAATCTAATTGGGTAAGGGTAAGGCCTTCTGCTTTTATATCGCCGATTAAAGAAAAGGAAATCTTGCCATCCGGCCGCACAATCACTTCTGACTTGGATAAATCCGGTATCTGCCAGACAGAGATATCCAGGACATCACCGATATCTATGTAGTATTCTCTCTCTCCTGTTTCAGGCGCAGGCGCTTCTGCCGTTATTGTCTGGGTAACCTCTGTTTCTTTCTTTCCTTCTTTCTTCTTCTCCATTATTTTTTTCTCAGCTGGCGTTACTTTAGATAATGCTGGTGCGGGTGGCGCCAAAATTTTCCCTTGTTCTTGCTGTATTTTCTCTTGAAATTGCATTTCTGTTGGAGTTACTAATGTTGTTGCCGCATTAAATCCGGGAATTGCTCCTTGGGATGAGCCGGGCGCAAAGGCTTTCTCCTGTTCTTTCTGTATTTTTTCTTGAAATTGCATTTCTTTTGGAGTTACTAATGTAATTGCCTTGCTAAACTCAGTGGTTGCCTCTTGATAGCGGCCCTGAGAATAAAATTCTTTTCCCTGGTTATAGTGCTGCCTTGCCTCTTCTCTTGCAGCTTCTTTTTCTTGCGCATATAAATAAGAAAAACTGCTGTATATAAATAGGGATAAAACTATGATTGATTTAAACTCCCTTGCCATACTACTGCTTCCCTTCTCTTTGAGGCGTTAAAATCAACTCAACTTTATTTTTAAATTCCCGGGCTTTCTCTTTATCCTCTTCTTCTTGCGCCATTGTTTGCGCAAGGCCAACCAAGAAACTCTGTTGCAAGGATGTGTTTAAGGTAGCGGCTTTATTCAGTTCGCCGATTATCTTCTTCTGTTGTTGCCTGGCTAAATTTAACTCTGTCTGCAAATCTTGATATTCCTGATTCCTCGCCATCAGTTCTTCCTGAAGAGCGGCTTTCTCCTTCAGGGCACTATCCAATTCCAGTTTTTTTTGCCTGAGAATAAGGGATTTCCTGGATAGCCCCGCTTTCTCAACTTGCTTCTGTAAAGAATTATTGGCTTTGGTTAGCGCGGTTAAATTTGTGTTGGCCTCTTGTAATTGTCTTGCCAAAGCATCCTTCAGGCTATTTAATTCTCTGAGCTGGGCATCTTTCTGCAGCAATTTATCTTGCGCATCTTTAAG
>CAKKQZ010000067.1:1330-3518 GCA_919902445.1 Omnitrophica bacterium GWA2_41_15
TTTACCTCTAAATCCCTTGCTTCTTCCAAAACAATTGATTGATTAATTTGGTTTAGTTTCTTAGCAAAACCTGACAGCAGGCACATATCGCAAAGCCTGTTAATCCTGCGCGGTATGCCGCCTGAGTGGCCCCAGATGGCTTCCAGCGCTTCTTTAGTAAAAATAGTGTCTTCCCTGCCTGCAACTTTGAGTCTATGGGTAATATAAGCCACTGTATCTTCTAAATCAAAATCCGCCAGATGGCATTTTATGGCAATCCTCTGTTCAAACGGCTTATTGAGTTCTATCTTTTCTCTCAACTCCGGTTGGCCAAATAAAAGTAAGGTAAATAAAAATTTATCGGGTAGTTGAAAATTTAAAAGCAGCCTTAGGGATTCAAATATCTGGGTATCTTCAATCAGGTGGGCTTCATCGATAATAATAACTGATTCCTTGCCATCGCGGTCATTATTAAGCAGGGCATCGTTTATGCTCTCCAAAACAACATTTATTAATACCTCTGTTTTTTTTGTAGGCAGGTCATGCGCGCCTAAAGATCTCGCTATTGTCAGGAGTAATTCAGCGTTGGAAAGGAGGGGATAGTTTATAAAAACAGCTCTATATTTATCATCGCTAAGCGCATTTAAAAGCGCCTGTCCTAAAACTGTCTTACCGCAGCCAAAGACTCCGGTTAAAACAAGCAAGCCCTTTTTCTCTTTAATGCCATACAATAATCTGGCTAAGGCTTCTTGGTGCTCGCTGGAGTAATATAAAAAAGCAGGGTCAGGTGTATTATCGAAAGGTTTTTTTTGTAAACTCCAGTATTCTGTGTACATGATTACTGTCTAAAAAACCCCCCCCTTTTTTTTTGCTAACACGTTGTCCAAATTAATAGTGTCAGACACTCGGTCAAGTTTTATTTCCCTTAAGACTCTTGTGGCCATCTTTGGTTTTCTGGTTAATTTAGTTAAGGTTATCATAATAATCGGGTTTCGTCAATACAAAAGTTCATATCACGGCATCGCTGCTTCGGCTTCTCTTAATTCGCTCCCAATGACTGATAATGATTATCGAACAACCTCGTACTCGCCGCTTATCCTCTATACCGGTTGGTTATTGGCATTCTGCGGTCGCGGCCGAAAGCCTTTGGCGTAATTTTTATCCCCGGAGGCGACTGCCTGCGCTTATATTCGCTTCTGTCTACCATGCCTAAAACGCGCAAAACAGTTTCCTTATCAAAACCTAATGAGATTATTTTAGTTAAATCCTTATCCGCCTCTACATATGCCTTTAAAATCCGGTCCAATGTTTCATAGGGAGGAAGGGTATCAGTGTCTTTCTGATTGGGTTTAAGCTCTGCAGTAGGCTCTTTAGTAATAACCCTCTGCGGAATTAAAAAACTTAAAGCGTTCCTGTACCTTGCTAATTTGTAAACCAACATTTTCGGCACATCCTTTATTACGGCAAAGCCTCCTGCCATATCTCCGTAAAGGGTTGCGTAGCCGGTGCTCATTTCGGATTTATTTCCGGTGGTTAAAACAAGCCATCCGAATTTATTTGAAAGAGCCATCAGGATATTCCCGCGTATGCGCGCCTGCAGGTTTTCTTCTGCGATATTCTTCTTAGCCTCAAGAAAATGCGGTTCCAATACCATAAGGTAAATCTTATAAATCTGCTCGATAGAGATATTGAGCAATTTTATCCCCAGATTCCGGGCGAGTCCAGTTGCGTCTGTTTCTGATTCGGGCGATGAGTAACGCGAAGGCATAAATACCCCTATAACATTCTCCGCTTCAAGCGCATCTACAGCCAAAACTGCCACCAGCGCAGAATCAATGCCTCCGCTTAAACCAATCACTACTTTCTTAAAACCGTTTTTAGTAACGTAATCGCGAAGCCCTAAGGCCAATGCCTGATAATCTAAAGCAACCGGGCCTAATGGTTTTATATCTTTTTTCGGCAAGCGCGCCCTTGTTTTTATAACTGCCCGCTCCGTAATTGTTATTACTTTTTTACTGCGCGCGAGTTTTCCTTCTGGAATTGCCAAATCCGCGATAAGCAGATCTTCCTGAAACGCCTCTGCTTTTGCTATTACGCTGCCTTCGTTATCCGCAATCAAACTCTGGCCGTCAAAAACCAGTTCATCCTGCCCGCCTACAAGGTTAGTATAGCAGATAAAAATACGGTTTTGTTTTGCCTGGCCACGCAC
>CAKKQZ010000067.1:3618-11875 GCA_919902445.1 Omnitrophica bacterium GWA2_41_15
CTTTATAAATGACTGCGGCAGCGTTAAAAATGGCTTTGCCTTTTCTATCTACAAAGCCGACGATTGCGACAGTATCAGCCACGGCCCTGCTTAATTCCTTTAGTTTCTTTAGGTTGTCTTCCACAAATTTCGGCTTAAGTAAAAGGTCTTCTGGAGGATAACCTGTAAGCGCAAGCTCCGGAAAACAGATTATATCAACGCCAAGCCCCTCTGCCCTATGGATATATTGGATTATTTTTGCGGCGTTACCTTCTAAGTCGCCCACAGTGCAATTGATTTGTGCCAGGCCTATGCGTAAGTTATCTTTTAAAATAGGGACAGCGACTATTTTTTTTCTAAATATATTTCCTGAAAAAATAGTCGCTGTCCCTATTTTCATCTCATTATTTTTTACCCTTTATGTCGCGGGCTAAAATTATGGCTTCTGCAATCTCGCGCATGGACTTTCTTGAATCCATGCTCTGTTTTTGAATAAGGCGGTATGCCTGCGAAGGAAGAATATTTGCTTCTTGAGATAGGATATCTTTTGCGCGTTCAACGAGTTTACGGGTAGTCAGGGCTTCTTCGGCGCTGCGCGCCCTTAAATCCAGCTCTGCATTTTCAATGGCTATTGCTGCCTGGTTTGCTAAGGCAGTAAGCAGGCCTAATTCCTGCTTTGAGAATTTATGTTTTTTGGAGGTATAGCAATTTAAGACCCCTATAACTTTTCCTTTAACAGCCAGAGGCACGCTTGCCAGAGAACAGAGGCCTTCTTTCCGGGCGATATCCTGGTTAAGATAACGGCTATCCTCTTTAACGTCCAAGACAGCCATGGGTTTGTTGTCGCGCGCCACAATTCCAGCAATCCCCTCCCCTAATTTGATATTAGGTTTTTTATTATACGCCTCTGAAATTGACTGCGTGGCGCGCACCGTTAGTTCGTTCTTCTCCGGGCCAAGCAGCATCAAAGAAGATACCTTTGAATTCATCACTTCAGCGGTAACATGCACGATTAACCGAAGCAGCTCTTCTAAGTATAGCCCTGAAGTAATAAGGTTAGCCACTTTAGAGAGCGCTTCAATCTGCTTTATGTAAACCTGATAATGCCCTTTCTTTTTAACCGGCATTTTACTGAGTACTCCTTTTTAAAAATACCCCTATTCTATTTAATGCCTCTTTTAGATTATCCATGCTTGAGGCATAGGATATGCGGATATAATCATCAAAACCTCTGCCGAATGCCCTTCCGGGGACTACGGCAACTTTCTGCTCGCGCAGTAATTTCTGCGCAAAATCCAGAGAGTTTAATCCGGTCTTTTTTATACTGGAAAAAACATAAAATGCCCCCTGCGGCTTAACGCAGCTAAGCCCTAAACTGTTTAAGCCTTCAAGCATAAGTTGCCTGCGCCTTTTATACTCCCGCTTCATCTCCTCAACCGATTTTCTTCCGCTTACAAGCGCCTCGCACGCAGCCATCTGGCTGGTTATGGGAACGCACATGATGGTATATTGATGGATTTTGGTCATCCCTGCGATTAAATCCTTTGGGCCGCAGGCAAAACCAACACGCCAACCGGTCATGGCATAACTCTTAGAGAAGCCATCCAGGTATAAAGTATTATCCTTTGCCCCTGTAAGCGCAGCGAAGGGAGTATGTTCAAAATCATAGGTAAGGTCTGCGTAAATCTCATCGGAAATACATAGTATTTTATGCTTCAGAAGGGCCTTATTGATCCGGCTTAATTCTTTTTTAGTATAAGAAATACCTGTGGGGTTAACAGGATAATTTAGAATAATGGCTTTAGTTTTTTTATCAATATGTTTTTCTAAGGCCTTTGGCGTAAGCTTAAAACCTTCCCTCTTGGTATCTACATATATAGGTATGCCGCCTGCAAGCTCAGTAACAGGTCCGTAAGAGACATAGCTTGGCTGCGGGATAAGGATTTTGTCCCCCGGATTAATGATGGAGCGTAAACCTAAATCCACCCCTTCACTTACGCCTACGGTAATCAGGATTTCATCTTCGGGAGAATACTCCAAGCCATGCTTATTTTTTAAATAGCGGCTTATGCTTAACCTGAGCTTATAAAGCCCTTTATTGGAGGTGTAAGAAGTAAAACCCTGCTCTAAGGAATATATTCCTGCCTCGCGTATCTGCCAGGGGGTAACAAAATCCGGCTCTCCCACGCCAAGTGAGATTATCTCCTTCATCCCGAGCACCAAATCAAAGAATGCCCGGATTCCGGAGGGCTGCATATTTTCAACTTTTGTAGAAACAACGTTTTTCATCTTCACTAAGGGACGTTTCTCAAGCCAGCTATAAGGTGTCCCCAGCTCGGGGACAGCTTATATTCAAGTTAAGAAACGTCCCTAATATGATATCGCTATCCTTTTATTTTCTTCCTTATGTTTTAAGATTACCCCATCTTCTTTGTATTTTTTCAGCAGAAAATGTGTTGCCGTGCCTTTTATATTCTCAAGGCATGAGAGTTTTTCTGAAACAAAACTAGCTACTGTATGAATATTTTTTCCTTCAACCACAAGCAGGAGGTCATAGGTCCCTGAGATAAGATAACAACTGGTAACCTCTGGGAATGAATATATGCGCTCTGCTATCTTGTCAAAACCTACATCCTTTTGCGGAGCGATATTGACTTCTATCAGCGCGCGCACAGCCGAATCCTCATCCTTAATCAGGCCTTTATTCAGCACTGCCTTGTATTTTAAAATTACCCCCCCTTTTTCGTATTTTTTAATCGCGCTCCTTACCGCGGCAGGTTTTTTCTTTAGCATCTTTGCGATTTCTTCCGGTGTTGCGCGCGCGTCTTTTTCTAATATCTCCAATATCTCATCCATCTTTATTACCTCCTTCACAAAGCGTCTTAGCGTTTAACACATAGCGGATAGCGTTTAGTTTACTATACGCTAAACGCTCTACGCTATACGCTAATTTTCATATTTGTTCGAATTATATCATTTAAAGAATGGGGGGTCAAGGAGAGATTGCGGCTAGATCGGGGGTATTTGTACCGTAGCTGTCTATATAAGCTCTTCCGGGTGGTGCTTTACGACCTTGCCTTCCACCATATAGACAATGTCTTCGGCTATATTTGTGGCATGGTCGCAGATTCGCTCCAAATGGCGGGTGATTAAAAGTAGGGGAACTGCCCGCGGGGCCGACTTTGCATCTTTTGCCATGAAGTCATCGATCAGTTCTTCCTGGACGAGGTTACGCAATTTATCTGCTTCAGAATCCGATAACACTACTCTTCTTGCAAGCTCTGCGTCTTTATTCACAAAGGCATCTATCGCATCGCGGACCATGCTTTGTGCGATAGTGGATAATTTTGGTATGTCTACAAGCGGCTTAAGCAATGGTTTATCCGCTAATTCAAGGACGCGCTGGGATATATCAACCGCTAAATCTGCAATCCGTTCCAATTCTGCATTTATCTTCATCCCGGTAGTGATAAACCTCAAATCACCTGCCATTGGTTGATGCCTAGCTATCAGATCGATACACCTTTCATCAATCATTAACTCAAGCTGATCGATCTTATCATCCAAACTGATAACGCCATTCGCCATTGCGTTATCGCGATTTTTTAACGCCTCTACGGATTTGTATATTGCCTCCTGAGTCATAACTCCCATTTTTAAGAGCTCTTTATGCAGCTCTTTTAATTCTTCGTCAAAGTGTCTCTCCATTTATCCTCCTTAATGAGCAGACGACTTACAGAACGAAGTGACGTAAGTCGTAGGCGAAGCCGTCTGCGAATTAATCCCGCTTCTTGCTCTCCTTTGGAGCAGCGGGAGAAGTTTGGAACGTTTGTCCCTATCCATATCTACCGGTAATGTAATCTTCCGTGCGCCTGTCTTTTGGCCTGGTAAATATATCTTCGGTCCTGCCGAATTCAATTAATTCTCCTAAAAGCATAAAACCGGTCTCATCCGATACGCGCGCTGCCTGCTGCATATTATGCGTAACTATTATTATAGTATAATTATTCTTTAGTTCACGCATTAATTCCTCGATACGCGCAGTTGCCTGTGGGTCAAGCGCAGAACAGGGCTCATCCATCAAAACGACATCCGGCTTTACCGCGATTAAGCGCGCAATACAAAGGCGCTGTTTTTGCTCAAGCGACAGGCCAAGGGCCGGCTTATGCAATTTATCCTTCAGGTCATCCCAAAGAAACACTGCCTTTAAGCTATCCTCGATAATCCGCTCAAGCCTCCCCTTTTTTATTTTTTCGGCATGGATTTTTTCGCCGAAAACAATATTCTCATATATTGAAAGCGGAAATGGATTTGGCCTCTGAAAGACCATGCCGACTTTTTTCCGCAAGCCCTCCAAGCCCATTCCGTTATTGAGGATATTCTCTCCGTCAATGAGTATCTTTCCTTCTGTGCGAACGCCCTCTATCAGGTCATTCATGCGGTTAAAGGCGCGAAGCATCGTTGATTTTCCGCAACCCGAAGGCCCGATAATAGCAGTTATCTTTTTTTCCTCAAAAGAAACATTGACATCCTTTAAAGCCTGAAAATCATAGTACCAAAGATTTAAATTCCTGGCCTGTAATTTTTCCATTATCCGAATTTTCCCTGAATATAGCCGTCAGTGCGTTTATCAGACGGAGTAGTAAATATTTTTTCTGTCCTGTCCATTTCAATCAGTTCACCAGACAAGAAGAAGGCTGTTTTATCGCCTACCCTCGCTGCCTGTTTCACATTGTTAGTGACTAAAATTATTGTGTATTTTTCTTTTAATTTTAACATCGCTTCCTCAATCCTTGTAGTTGAGATAGGGTCAAGCCCTGAGCATGGCTCATCAAACAAAATCACTTCCGGCGAAAGAGCAAGCGTGCGCGCGATACAAAGGCGCTGCTGCTGGCCGCCGGATAATTTAAAGGCAGATGTATTTAGCCTGTCCTTTACTTCCTCCCAAAGATATGCCTGTTTAAGCGAACGCTCTACGATCTCTGCAAGCTCAACCCTATTTCTTACCCCATGTATGCGCACGCCATAGGTAATATTATCAAAGACGGATAACGGTAGTGGCAAGGGGAGAGCAAAGACCGTACCTACGTTCCTGCGTAAACTCTCAGCTTCAATTTTCATTATGTCTTTACCGCTCAAGTATATGCCTCCCTGCATCCTGAAATTCGGCTGCAGTTCATTAAGCCTGTTTAGCATGCGAAGGAAAGTAGTTTTTCCGCTATTTGCCGGCCCGATTACGCTCAGGATTTCGTTGGCAGATATCTGTATAGAGACATTCTTTAGCGCTTGAATCGACCCGAACCAGATATCTAAATTGTTTATACTAAACTTAACCATATTATTCAATAGGGACGTTTCTTAACTTAGCTATAAGGTGTCCCCTGCACGGGGAGGAGTTTATATTCAGCTTGAGAAGCGTCCCTATTTACCATTTTTTCTTCTTCCTAAACTTATACCTGATAATAATCGCGACCAGATTCATAAATAAAACCAGAATCAGCAAAACTAGCGCTGTGCCGTAGCGTATCTTCTCATCGACGTTAGGCACCTGCGTAGAAATAACATACAAGTGATACGGCAAAGCCATTGCCTGGTCGAATATGGACTTGGGTAGCCGCGGAAGATAAAAAGCTGCGACCGTAAAAAGAATAGGCGCTGTTTCTCCGGCGGCGCGGCCAAGGCCTAAAATAGTACCTGTCAATATTCCCGGAATCGCATTGGGCAATACTATATGCCTGATTGTCTGCCATTTGCTTGCACCCAAAGACAGGCTCACCTCGCGAAAAGAATGAGGAACACTCTCCAAGGCTTCGCGCGAAGTAGTAATGATTATCGGCAGAATCATTATACCTAGGGTCAACGAACCCGATAATATCGAAGCGCCGAATTTAAAAAATACCACGAATAACGCAAGCCCGAAGAGGCCATAAACTACCGAAGGCACGCCGGCAAGGTTTACAATCGCCAGTTTAATCATGCGCGAAAGGAAGTTTTCTTTCGAATACTCGCTTAAGTATATTGCCGCTAATAGGCCTATCGGCAGCGCGAAAACGATTGCGCCGATAACAAGATATAACGTTCCGATAATCGCTGGGAATATCCCTCCCGCGCGCATCCCCTGCCGCGGAATATCAGAAAGAAACTGCCAATTTATTGCCGGCAGCCCCTTGATAACAATAATTACAACAATAAGCCCGACCGGAATGATAATTAAAAGCGTGGCCAGAAACAAAAGTGCGAAGGCAATTTTCTGGCTGCGCGCAGAATTTCTCATAACCTTGTCTTCTCCCTATGTAAAAAAAGGTCGGCTGTAACATTAATCGCAAAACTTATAATAAACAAGACGATCCCTATCGCAAAAAGAGCAAAATAATGCTCGCTTCCCACCACTGCCTCGCCCATTTCGGCGGCAATAGTCGCAGTGAGCGTGCGCACTGATTGTACAAACCCAAAAGGAATCATCTTCGGCATTACCGCGGAATTACCCGTAATCATCATTACTGCCATGGTCTCACCGATTACCCTTCCGATACCCAACATAACTGCAGCCAAAATCCCGCTTGATGCGGCAGGAAGCATAACTCTCCAGATGGTCTGCCAATGCGTCGCTCCCATTGCCAATGCGCCTTCTTTATACGACTTTGGCACAGAATAAAGCGCGTCCTCTGCAATGGAAACTATTGTCGGCATAGCCATAAACGCTAGCATGATTGAACCGGTAAGCGCAGTCAGGCCTGTTGGGAGGTGAAATATATTTTTCACCCAGGGCACAAGCGTAATCATACCGATGAACCCTAAGACTACGCTTGGAATAGCGGCAAGAAGTTCAATACCTGCCTTAAGAACTTCTTTTAATTTTCCCGGAGCAATTTCGGATATATAAAGCGCGCAGGCAACTCCTATCGGAATAGAAATTACAGCTGCGCCAAGGGTGACTAAAAGAGAACCGAGGATTAAAGGAAAGATACCCAGTTGCGCAGGCTCTGAAATAGGGTACCAGTTTCTACCTAGAAGAAATGATATGGGCTTTATGAACTGAAAAAGCGCGAGTCCCTCTTTTAATAGAAAAAAGAATATAACCCCTACAAAAAAGATAGAAGCTAACCCGCAAGATAGGATTAACTTCTCAATTATAAACTCTTTGAATTTGCGCATTCCGCTTCTTATTTAGGGACGTTTCTTAATTTAGCTATAAGGTGTCCCCATGGTGGGGACAGTTTATATTCAGCTTGAGAAACGTCCCTATTTTATATTTATAGGGACAAAATCAGTTTTTAGCACTGTCTCCTGCCCTTCTTTTGACAAGGCAAAATCAACGAATTTCTTAACCAGCCCCTGCGGCTGTCCGTTTGTATAAAGGAATAAAGGCCTTGATATAGGGTATTTGCCGCTAATCACATTTTCTATTTTCGGTTCAACAAATTCAGAATTTTCATCTTTGGCCACTGCAATAGCTTTTTGTTTCGGAGAGATATAGCCCATCCCATAATAACCTATTGCCGAAGAGTTTCCCGCTACTTCATCGGCAATAGCCTGCGAAGAAGGAAGCATAAGCGCTGCCGCTGCAAATTCGTCTTTTGCGTTCGGGTCATTTTTTCTTAAAACATGCTCTTTGAAGTAAACATGCGTTCCCGAATTAACTTCGCGAGAAAGTATAACTATTTTCTGGTCCTTTCCACCTACTTCCTTCCAATCGGTAATTTTACCGGTAAAAATATCTGCGAGTTGCACTGCACTAAGCTTACCCACCGGATTAGAAGGATTTACTACTACAGCCAAACCGTCCAAGCCCACTTTTATCTCATAAGGGTTTATACCTTTTTGTTTTGCCAGTGAGATTTCTTTTTCCTTGATATTGCGCGAGCTCATTGCAATACCGCAGGTACCGCTGATTAAGCTTGATAGCCCGGTCCCTGAACCTCCGCCTGTAACTGCAACAAAGTCTCCGGGGTTATCTTCCATATATTTTTCAGCCCAGGCCTGGCCGAGATTAACCATTGTATCCGAACCCTTAATCTGTATGGAATCTCTTGCTGAAGCCGCAAAAAGGGCATTAAAAAAGAACGCGATAATAAAAGTTCCAATTATCTTTTTGAACATCTTTCCTCCTTCTTTAATGGACAGCGACTATTTTTTATTTTTATAGGGACAGAAAAAATAGTCGCTGTCCCTATAATACTAATGGGCATATAATACTTTACCTATATTATATCCGTGTTAGGATGATGTAAAATCTGTGTAAAATTTAAAATGCTATCGGGAGATTTTTAGGATTTTA
>CAKKQZ010000068.1:0-3086 GCA_919902445.1 Omnitrophica bacterium GWA2_41_15
GCATAACTTACGAGCACTAAGTGTAAAGTAAGTTATTGTGCGAATTGATCCTCGATTATTTTCACCCTTACATCCGGGTATTTTTTTGACAGCGCCTCCCACCTTTTAATCCCTATGGCAAATATGGTTGTCGAAAGGGCATCCGCAGTTAATCCGTCTGAGGCAACAACCGTTACCGAGGCGATTCCATTGTTAACCGGGCCTCCGGTCTTAGGGCTTAATATATGCGAATACCTTTTTTTATTCTTTATAAAAAACTGCTGATAATCTCCGGAGGTTGAAACTGCTTTATCTTTAAGCTGCAATGTCTCAAACAGGCCTTCTGTTCGGGGATTACGTATCGCTATCTGCCATGCCTTTCCGAATTTATCTCCCAGGCAATGAATCTGTCCGCCTGCGTTTATAAGGCAGCTTTTTATTCCTGCCTCTTTTAACTTCTTAACCGCGCAATCAACTGCAAAACCTTTTGCAATACCCCCCAGGTCAACCTTCATTCCCGGAATGCTAAATTCTATCATATTATCCCCTTCGTTTAAAATAATTTTATTAAAACCCACACGGCTTTTGGCATTTTTAATTTCCTCAGCTGTTGGCAGGTAATATTTGTGCTCGCTAAAACCCCAAAGGTCTAAAAGCGGGCCAACGGTAATATCAAACTCACCATCGCTCGCCAGATAAAATTCTTTTGCCTTGCCTAAGACATACATTGTATCATCGCTAACCCTTAGTTTGCCGAGTGAGTTTAACTGCGATATTTCGCTATCAGGCTTATATTTACTAAGCAGATTATCAATTCTTTTTATTTCGTTAAAGACTATCTGCGCAGCCCGCTGGTCAGGAGAAATAACCTCTACAAATGTGCCCATTATTACTTGAGTATCTTTGTAAAGTACTTGCTTGCCTTGGCATCCGTATGAAGTCAACAAGAGCATGCAGCAGATAAATAGGAAAAATAGGGACGTTTCTAAAGCTAAATATAAAGTGTCCCCACGGCGGGGACACTTTATAGCTAAGTTAAGAAACGTCCCTATTTTTGCGGTGCATTTCATTTCTTTAACACCTTTAATAATTTCTCCAGTGGCAGCGTATTAATCACATCTTCTTTAGCGAGCCATCCCCGGCGCGCGACCGCAATGCCGAATTTCATAGATAGCAGCTGCTCGGTTGTGTGGGAATCGGTGTTTATAGCCAGTTTCACTTTCATCTCTTTTGCCTTTCGGCAATGCAGGGCGTTTAAATCCAGCCTGTTTGGAAATGCGTTAATTTCTAAGTGCGTATTTGTACCCCTTGCTGCATTAAAGACTTCTTCCAAATCTATCCCGTAAGCATCGCGCGTACCCCAAAGCCTGCCTGTGGGGTGCGCGAGAATATGTACATATTTATTTTTACAGGCCTTGAGCATTCTTCTGGTAAGCTGTTGGCTGGATTGCCTGAATCCGCTATGAATTGCCCCGACCACGACATCAAACCCCTTTAATACGCTGTCTGGATAATCAATGTTGCCGAGCGTATCAATATCAACCTCAGTCCCGAATAAAATCCTAAAATTTTTTAAGGACTTATTTATCTTATCGATCTCGCGTTTTTTCTTTTTTAAGTCCGCTATACTTAAACCGCGCGCAATTTTTAAACTCCGGGAATGATCGGCCACGGCGATATAATAATACCCCAGCTTTTTTGCGGCATCAGCCATCTCGCTGATCGTGTTTCCTCCGTCAGACCAGAGGGAATGCGCATGCAAGTCCCCTTTTAAATCCTTTTGCTCAATTAGTTTCGGGAGCGAAAATTCTTGCGCAAGCTCTATCTCCCCCGTATCCTCCCTCATCTCAGGCTCAATATAACCCATCCCCAGCAATTTAAATATTTCCCCCTCGGCCCTTCCGGCTACTAACCTCTCCTCGCGGAATACGCCGTACTCATTGACCTTTAAACCCATTTTTATAGCAATCTGACGGATTTTTATGTTGAAGTTTTTTGATCCGGTAAAATACAACAGCGCTGCGCCAAAGGATTTTTGCGTAACTACCCTGCAGTCAACTTGAACATCATCGCTGGTGCGCACAGAGGCCTTTGTTTCGCCTTCAACAAGGATATCTTTTACTAAAGGAAGGCGGGTAAATGCGCCCATTATTTTCTTTGGTTCATCGGATATTACAAGTATGTCTATGTCTCTTACGGTTTCTTTTTGCCTGCGCAGGCTTCCGGCAGCAGAGATTTTCTTAACTTCCGGTAATTTCTCCAGGGCATTTACAAATTCCTGCGCTACGAACGTTGCCTGTGCAAGGGTCATCCTTTCCTTGCCTCTTTTAAGTACCTGGATTCCTTTTAAAATATTTTCTATTGTCTTTTCTTTTATGCCGAAGACCCCTTTTAGTTTGTTATTTTTTATTGCCTCTTCCAGGGCTTCTAAATTTGTTATTTTTAATTCTTCAGATAAAAGTTTTACGGTCTTAGGCCCCACCGAAGGAATATTAAGCAATTCCAGCAAACCTTTCGGAAGAGTCTTTTTTAAGTTCTCATAAACTTTAATTTTCCCTGTTTTTGAGAATTCTTTTATTTCGCCTGCAAGGTCTTTTCCTATACCCGGGATATCGGTCAATTTATCTGCCTTGATATAGCTTTCCAGGCCTTCGGTTAAGGCTTCGATGTTCTGCGCCCCCCTCTCATAGGCGCGGATTCTAAACACATTTTCTCCTTTTATTTCCAGAATCTTGGCAACATCTCTAAATATCTCTGCTACCTCTAAGTTTTTCATATCTTATTATAGTTTAGCGTGTGTCTTGTCTTGTTTCTCGCAGGGACGCTTGTTTTGCCCCAGCGAGGCAAAACTGCGCTCGCCTGCGGACCCTCGCTCTCCCAAGCTATGTATTAGTGAAGGAACCGTGCCCGCTCGGGTTCCTCGGACGCCCTGCTCAAAATGAATCTGGCGATATTTCGAGCGAATGGAGGTTTTAGCCAAAGCAGCTTGAGTGAGCGAGGGAATCCGAACGTGTAAAGGTTCGGACAGCGAGCATGTTTGAGCCCGTCCTGGCGACAGCCGACGGGCGAGTTGCGCAGCTGCCGAGCTCACGAAAGACCTTTGGCGT
>CAKKQZ010000068.1:3186-20521 GCA_919902445.1 Omnitrophica bacterium GWA2_41_15
TGAGCGAGAAAAACGACAGATTCATTTTAAAGAACGAAACCCTATTTTACTGCCAGATTATAACTTGCCTCAATGGTTTTAACTAAATCTACTAATATTGAATTTACCGGAGCGGAAATTCCTAATTCCTGTGCCTGCCTGACAATAACCCCGTTAATAAAATCTATCTCGGTGCGTTTTTTCCTTAATATATCCTGCAGCATGCTAGACACATTTCCTGAGGTTGCCTCGCAAACCGCTTCTACCTTTGCCAAAGGGTCGTCATAGATAAGTTTTACGCGTTTTCTTTTTGCAATACGCGTTGCCTCTGTAACTGCTTCCCTTAAAATCCTGCGCGTCCCCTCAAATTCAATTAATCTTCCATTATTCAGGCGAGTTATAGCTGTAAGCGCATTTATTCCTACGTTTATAATAAGTTTAGACCATAAAAGGCCTTTTATGTCGCGCGAAATCCTTGTTTCAAGGCCGCACTTATTAAAAATCTCGCGGATAAAACGCATTTCAACCGGTATCTTTCCGTCAATCCTTCCGATTACTGTTTCCCCTTTGCCTGCGTGCCGGATACTCCCTGTATCCAGTAAGGTAGCGCCCTCATTAGTCACTCCGCCGATTACCCTGTCATTACCCACAACCTCAGCGATAATCTCAATATTACCTATCCCGTTTTGAAGGGTAAGAACGTTGGTCTTATCTCCCGCCAACCCCAAAGCCTGTGCAATCGCATCCTTGGTGTCATAAGACTTGACGCAAATAATAATCAAATCTGCAAGGCCTATCTCTTTTACATCCGCACTAACCCTTGCTCTTCCTTGCCAGTCCCCGGAAACACCTTTTACAATGATGCCGGTTTGATTTATTCTAGCTGCGCGCTCCTTGGATTTATCTAATATCCATATTTCTTCCTTGCGCTTGGATAAATAATAGGCGAATAAACATCCCATTGCCCCGGGGCCAACTATAACAATCTTCATAGAGTCTCCTTTTTAGTCATCGGCGGGACACTTTCCATCGAGATACTGTTTTTATTGCTTTGATGGAAAATGTCCCGTAACTGTTTACGGGGACAGTCCCTACTTCTTAACGCTAGACAGCTACGGTCAATTTTTGTAAAACCTTCTGCGACTTTAACTCTTTTTCCAGGTGAAAATTAAGAAAGGCGCTCAGTATTAATTCAAGCTCTTTTTTTATCTGCGGATTGAGCCCTAAATTTAGATTGGTCTTGAAATCATTCCTTTCAATATGTAAAATCGATGCCACTGTGCCGCGAAATATCGAGCGGCTGGCTGTATCTTTCAAGTAGCATCTGGGACAAAGCAGCCCGCCAAGTGAAAGGCTGAATTTAGACTCACCCCGGATTTTATCAGTGCAGGAAACGCATGAATCAAAGTTAGGTTTGAACCCTGATAACGCCAACATCTTTATCTTAAAGATAGCCATCACTTTATCGGGATTACCGGTAACTCCTAACTCTTGAAGGCAGGAGGAAGTTAAATCAAAAACCTCTTCATTTTTATCTTCAGCCGGCATGAGCGCACCCAATAGCTCCATCATAAAACTAGCCATAGCGGTTTTAATGATACCCTGCCTTATCCCGGTAAAGTTATTATTCAGGTCGCATTGAGAAACAAGATGCAAGCCCGAATGCGTGTTCCTGTAAAATATGATTTCATTTTGCGAGAACAGCTCCAGGTTACTGGCAAACTTTGTCGGCTCTGTCCTTATCCCTTTAAGCAGGCCGCTTATCTTGCCGAAATCACGGGTGTAAAAGTTGACTATAGCAGAGGTTTCGCGAAAATCCTGCCTGCTTAAAATGAGCGCCTGCGTCCTATCAATTGACATATTCTTTTTCCTTGCCTCGCATCAGTTTTTTATCCTTGGGGGTGAGGTCATCATAACCCAATAGATGCAAAACCCCGTGGATAAGGTAGAGGTTAATTTCCTTTGAAATATTTGTCCTAAAGGCCTTCGCGTTACGCAAGGCAGTATCGGTTGAAATAATTATATCGGCAAATATATGTTTCGGGTCAGATGCCTCCAACATATCAAAAGTCAAACAATCGGTGGCCTCATTTTTCCTCAGGAATTTCTTATTAAGCTCTTTAATTTTTCTATCGCCGACAAAACAAACGGTTATCTCCCCTGTTTTTTTTATCCGCTCAAAGGAAAGGGTCTTAAGAATTGTTTTTTTTACTTCTTTAGTGCTGATAGGGATCTTCTTTTGGAGATTTTTTATGGTTATTTTCACTTAGGCGTTCTCCGGACTCATCAGGATAGGTTGCCCTGCCATGGTATATACCGCTTAAGATACGGATAAATACAGCGGATATCTTTTCTAATTCCTTTAAGGCCAGATCGCATTCATCAAGCTGGCCGTCAATAAATTTATTATTGATAACCTTATGCACTACGTCTTCTATTTTTGCAGGGCTCGGGTCCTTTAATGCACGGGTAGCTGCCTCAACAGAATCCGCTAATAAAACTATCGCTGTCTCCTTTGTGGCGGGCTTAGGCCCGGGGTAACGGAAACCTTCCTCTTTTACCTCATGGTCTTCCTCAATACTCTCAAGCGCGCGGCGGTAAAAATAATACACCAGGCTATCGCCGTGATGCTGTGTGATAAAATCAACTAAGGGGGGAGTGAGTTTGTATTTTTTAGCCAGCTCAATGCCTTCCCTGACATGGTTCATAATTATGAGCTTGCTCATCGTCGGAGCCAATGTATCGTGCTTACTCTCTTTGACAGGCTGATTCTCGCTGAAATATTCCGGTTTATGGAGTTTTCCTATATCGTGGTAATAAGCGCCGATCCTCGCCAATAAGGAATTTGCGCCTACTGCCTGGCATGCGCTTTCGGAAAGATTTCCCACTACCAGGCTATGGTGATATGTGCCCGGGGCCTCCATGATCATACGCCTAAGCAGGGGATGATTAAAATCCGACAGCTCCAGAAGGCTGATATTGGTTACGGTTTTAAAAAGGTATTCAAAAATAGGCAATATCCCCAACACAATGATACTGGAAGCCAGGCCATTAAACAGGAGTACCGTATACCTGTGGGGTTCACCCAACCAGAACCTGTCAATAAGGATAAGCGTGATTACCTGCGCGATACCGGCGATAAGCCCGGCGCGGATGATAGTGATTCGTTTGCGCGCCCCAACAAGAAGGACACTTGAAAGGATTCCGCTGATTAAAAATAAAAGAAGCAGCGGCAACGCGTAATTTGAAACGGAGGCAACTGAAATAGCAGCTGAGAGCGTAATAATTAAAGACAGCTCAAGATTTTGAAAAAGAAGCGTAGTCAGGATAGGTACGGCTGAAAAAGGAATAAAAAAAACCGGGTAACCTTTTTTTATAATGTAGTATCCCACAACAAAGATTATTAAAAAAAGCAGGCTGGTATTAAGCAGGGTGTAACTTTTTATATTCAGTTTTCTGAATCCTAAATATACCGATAAGAGGATTAAAAGTGGCGCAATGGCGGGGTTTATCCTGGAAATTAGCCCAAATAAAAAAACTATTGCGCTAAAGAAAATAAATCTCGTAAGTTTAAAATCCTTAGGGCCAAAGAGTTGTTTTAATTTATTTTGCGCGAGATGACTTTTCATAAGCCTCAATAACCCTTTGCACCAGCGCATGCCTTACCACGTCAAAACCGGTAAAATAAATAAATTTAATACCTTCGATACCTTTTAGCAAATCCTCTGCCTGAAGCAGTCCTATGGGTTTACCTTCGGGCAAATCACTTTGAGTCATATCCCCTGTAATAACCGCCTTGGAATCAAATCCTAAGCGCGTTAAAAACATCTTCATCTGCTCTGCGGTGCAATTCTGCGCTTCGTCTAAGATTATAAAAGCGTCATTAAGGGTCCTGCCGCGCATATATGCCAAAGGAGCCACCTCTATGATGCCGGTTTCGATATATTTTTCTATGCGCTCTGCCTCCATCATATCGTAAATAGCATCGTACAAAGGCCTTAAATACGGAGACATCTTCTCCTGCATTTCACCGGGCAGGAAACCCAGCGACTCCCCTGCCTCAATTGCCGGACGCGTAAGGATTATCCTTCGCACCTCCTGCTTCCTTAATGACTCAACTGCGCAGGCCATAGCAAGATAAGTTTTCCCCGTTCCAGCAGGCCCGACGCCAAATACAATATCGTATTTGCTTATCGCATCAACGTATTCGCGCTGCCCATTAGTCTTTGGGCCGATCTCTTTTCCTATTAAAGAACGGGTTATCCCGGCTTGAGAGGCTTTAATTTCTCCCGGCTTCTGTTCTTTCTTAAAATTTGAAATAAGGGAATAAAGGCCAGCCCTGTCTAACTCTCCCTGATTTGAACGCAACCCCTCTAAAATATACCCTATAAGTTCAGAGGCTCTTTTGATATTTACTGTAGTACCGCCTATCTTAAGGTGTTCTCCGCGGATGGTTAATTTGACCTTGAGTTCCTTTTCTATTGCCTTAAGATACTCGTCATGCAAACCGCATAAGCCCTGCGCTTCCTGATGAGACTGAAGCTTTATTGTTTTTTCCATATACTTTTAATCAAGAAACTATTTAAGGTTTTCTTTTGTCTCTTTTATGCCCTCTGTAGGGATATTTAAAACCTGGCCCGGACGGATCTTATCCGGCGCTTTCAAGGTATCTTTATTTAGCTCATAAATCTTATTCCATTTCTTAGTTGTGCCGTAGAACTTTTTGGAGATTTTCTGTAAAGTGTCCCCTTTTTGCACGGTGTATTTTTCAACTGCGGCAGGTTCTGCCACTTCAGGCGCCACACTCCGGGTAAGGTATCCGCGATTCCCCCCTTCCATAACCTGTTCCTCTGTCTCAATAAAGGGGTGCGCTTCTTCAGTTTTTACCTTAGGGGCTTTTTCAAATTTTATCGGTGAATGTAGTTCAATTTCAACTACCTGTGTAGTGCGGGTTGCGGGCCTTTCTCTTTCCTCTCCTGCAGGCGCCTTGCCCAAAAGATACCCGCGGTTACCGGTTAAATTCTGATCCACTCTCTCTTTGGTCAAAGGATATGTCCTTACTACGCAGCCTGATAGTAAAAAAGAAATTCCGATAGCGTAGAGCGTATAGCGTAGAGCGTATAGCATTTTCATGTTTTCCTCCTTTTAATCTCTAAACCTAATTCTTGTAATTGTTTTTCATCTACGTCTGAAGGCGCGTTTGTCAATGGGCAAATCCCTGCGCTCGTCTTAGGAAAAGCTATTACCTCTCTTATGCTTTCTTCGCCGGCTAAAATAGCTAAAAGCCGGTCAATACCAAAGGCAAATCCTCCGTGCGGAGGCGCTCCGTATAGGAAAGCCTCTAAAAGAAAACCAAAACGCTTCTTTGTATCATCAGTATTTATGCCGATAATCTTGAAAATCCTCTCCTGAATTTTCTGGTCGTGTATTCTTATTGAACCTGACCCCAGTTCTGTGCCGTTTAAAATGAGGTCGTATGAACGCGATTTCACTTTTTCAGGAGATTTTTCCAATAGCCCTAAATCTTCATACGCAGGAGAAGTAAACGGATGGTGTTCGCTCTCCCAGCGCTTTTCTTCCTTGTTATATTGAAATAAGGGAAAATCCACCACCCAACAAAAGGCAAATTCAGTGTTCAGTTCTTTTCTCAAATCCGGCTTGTCGGTATTGTATTTCTTCTTAGAATCTTCAAAGGTTAAGCGCTTAAAGGGGATCTTTATTTCAACCCCTTTTAGTTCTTTAAAAATTAACTGCATAATATTCTCTACCAAAGAGTATATATCCTCTTCGTCAACAAAAGACATTTCAAGGTCGGCTTGCGTAAATTCCGGCTGCCTGTCAGCGCGCAGGTCTTCATCGCGGAAACACTTGGCAATCTGGTAATACCTTTCGATACCGGCAACCATTAGAATCTGTTTGAATAACTGCGGTGACTGCGGAAGGGCGTAGAATTGTCCGGGGTTAAAGCGCGAAGGCACAAGATAATCACGCGCGCCCTCAGGGGTAGATTTAGTTAAGAGCGGAGTTTCGCATTCAATAAACCTTTCCTTATCTAAAAATGCGCGTATGATTTTATAAAGGTTGCCGCGAAGAATAAAATTGTTGAATACCTTTTTCCTCCTTAAATCCAGATACCGGTATTTAAGGCGCATATCTTCGCTAATATCAAGTTCATCCTCTATTTCAAAAGGCGGGGTAAGGCTTGGATTTAAGATTTCTACATCCCTGGCCAGGACTTCTATCTCTCCCGTAACTAATTTAGCATTTATGGTATTGACGGGCCGCTTATTCACCATTCCCGAAACCTTAATCACGAATTCGCAGCGCAACCCTTGAGCCTTTGCATACGACTCTCCGGCTTCCTTGGGCATAAAAGTTACCTGCGTTACCCCGTATCTATCGCGCAGATCAATAAAAATAAGTTTTCCGTGGTCGCGCCGTTTAGCCACCCAACCGCAGAGGATAACTTCCTTGCCTGTATCAGCAGCATTCAATTCTGCGCATGTATGCGTTCTTAGCATAATTCTTTTATTAATCCTTCGCTCCTAACCTCTCTTTGTTTTCCGGAAGACATATCTTTCAATGTAATTACGCCTTTTTTTAACTCATCCTCTCCTAAAATCAAGACAAACCTTGCGCCTAAGTCATTTGCCTGCCGCATAGCGCCTTTAAGTGATTTATCTTCATAATCTGTCTCGCTTGCGATTTTGTTTTTACGTAGATTATCCAGCAATTTTATACTCTCAAACCTCGACTCTTCTCCGAGTGCTATCAGATAAACCAAATTCGCGTTAACAACCGCTGGCTTATTGCCTGCCGCTAATAATAAGCGCTCAACGCCAAACGCGAACCCCATTGCGCCCAGGTCAGGGCCGCCTAATTCTTTTACTAAATTATTATACCTGCCTCCGGCACATATGGCATCCTGGCTACCTAAACCCGGATGGGTTATTTCAAAGACTGTTCCGGTGTAATAATCCAGACCCCGGACAAGCAGCGGAGTTGGTTCGTAATTTATCCGCAATAAATCTAATCCCGCCCTCACTTTGGCGAAATGCACTTTACATTCATTACATATATACGTATCTGCGATATCCAGCCCGCTAACTATTTCCTTACAGGTTTCATTTTTGCAGTCAAGGATGCGCAAAACATTATTTTTAAACCTCAACCCACAGTCCCCGCAAAGTTTTGTTAATTTATCTTTTAAGGCCGCAGTTAAATACGCGCCTAATCCTTGCTTATCCTTTTCGCAGCCTAAACTGTTAAGTTTAATTTTATAACCGGCTATGGAATAAGCCTTCAACAGGCCGTCTGCCAGAGAGATAACCTCAACATCTAAACCCGGATCCAAAGAACCGATTGCCTCGCAGCCAATATGGTGAAATTGCCGCAGGCGCCCCCTTTGTGGGCGTTCAAGCCGGAACATCGGTCCGATATAGTATAATTTTATAAACTTAGAGGTTTTATCCAGATTATTCTCAATGTAACTGCGCACGATAGAAGCGGTGCCTTCAGGCCGAAGGGCGTAAATATCTTCTTTAGTTTTAATAATAAACATCTGCTTCCGGATTATCTCTGAGTGAGGGCCTAAAGAACGGTTAAACAAAGATGCCTCTTCAATTAAAGGCGGGCGAATCTCTTTATAATTGTAAAGTGAAAAGATGCTGCGGCTAACTTTTTCTATCTCCTGCCAGCTCGATACCTCATCAGGCAGGATATCTTTTGTCCCCGGGACCTTTTTAAACATATTCTTAAAATTAGGGCTGGGTTAATTCAGCCTCAAACTTATGTTCGCTATCGCTCCATAAGTTTGGGCTTCATTTAACCTTTTGCTTCATCTCTAAGCCGGCTTTGAAGACCACGACTTTTCTTGGTGGGACAGGGATTACCTGATTGGTGCGAGGATTCCTACCTGTGCGGCTCTTTCTCTGCTTTATCTTAAAAACGCCGAAATTACGCAGTTCTATCTTTTCACCCCTTGTCAATGCCTCTACAATGCAATCTAATGTCTTTTGCACGACCTTTTTTACGTCAATCTGCTTAAGATTAGTCTCGTCAGAAACTTTGAGGATAATGTCTTTCTTGGTCATCGCTCACCTCCTAGCCCACAAGGGTACACCGGCCATTCCTTTAAGGCCGGGTGTTAGCCCACAAGGGTACACCCGCGCAATTTCCCCACGAGGGGACACCGGCGCAATTCAAATAAGCGCCGGGTGCCAGCTTAGCGCGGGGTGTTATTGCTAAGTATAATAACATCAAAAAGTTACAGTGTCAAGGAAAAATGTATTTTTTGTATTAAATAACCAAAGATAGCCTCTCTTCGCCTAATAGATTCTCTAAATCTTCGATGAGTTTTTCTGAGGGAGACACATACAGCCCCTCTCCGACTACCAACTGGACGCGTGACTTGGCAGGCGTATTTAAATGCAGGTAAACAGGGGTGTTGCCTCGGCAGGAAGCTAACAATTCCTTTAAACTTTCAAAGATATTTTCGCGCACCCCGGAAAGGTTTATCTTCATGCCGGTAATAAGTTTATAAATTTCATCAAACGGGAACAAATCATTGACTATAACCTTAGGGGTATCTTCCTTAAGATTTATAACACCATGCACCATTACAACGTTATTCAACTGGATATAGCGGTGAATTTTCGCAAAAGCGCGGGGAAACACAAGCGCCTCCACCTCTGCCTCCAGATCCTCTAACTTTAGTATTGCCATCTTTTCCTGCTTTACTCGCGTAGTGGTCTGTTTGATTTTCGCGATAAGCCCGACTATTTTTATTTCATCCTGGTCATTATGTTCATGGAGCCGCCCTATAGAAGATGAGGCAAACCTTTTCAGCTGCCTTGCATAACGCGCTAACGGGTGCCCGCTTATGTAAAACCCAAGCATATCTTTTTCAAAGGAGAGTAACTGCGGTTCAGGCCATTCTTTGACTTGCGGTATGCAATTTAGCGCGTTATTATGAAATCCGTTTTCTGCATGCCCTGTGTCAAAAAAGGACAACTGGCCTTTTGCTTTTTCTTTCTGGTTGCGCGATGCCGATTCCAAAATCATTTCAAGCGCGGCAGCCATCTGCGCGCGCGGCATATTAAAATAATCCAGCGCTCCGCATTTTATCAGGCTCTCCAGAACCTTTTTGTTTGCAAGCCTCAGGTCTATCCTGCTACAAAGGTCTTCCAGCGAATTAAACTTACCCCCAATTCTCGCAGCTACCAATGACTCGGCTGCGCCCCTGCCTACATTCTTTACCGCCAACAAACCAAACCTGATTGTTTTATTATCAAGAGCCTTAAACAGGCATTCGCTCTCATTTATATCCGGCGGTAAAACCGAAAGCCCCATGCGGCCCGCTTCATTTACATACTCCACTATTTTATCGGTATTATCCCGTTCGGAAGTCAGTAAAGCAGTCATAAACTCTACGGGAAAATTGGCCTTTAAGTAAGCGGTGCGGTAAGAAATCAGAGCGTAGGCGGTTGAATGACTGCGGTTAAAACCATAACCGGAAAAATACTCAATCAGATCAAAAATCTTACTGGCGAGAGTCTCTTTGATTCCGTTCTTTAAGCATCCTGAGATAAAATTATTCCTCTGCTTCTCCATTACCTCGGGGATTTTTTTACCCATTGCCTTACGCAGTATATCTGCCTGGGCAAGGCTAAAACCGGCTAGGCTTGAGGCAATCTGCATAATCTGCTCCTGATAAACCATAATCCCGTATGTTTCTTTCAGGATAGGTTCGAGTTTAGGATGCTCATACCTGATAAGGGCAGCGTTATGCTTTCTACGCATAAAATCATCCAGCATCCCTGACCCTATCGGCCCCGGACGGTATAACGCCAGCAAAGCGACCAGGTCTTCAAAGCGGTCAGGCATTAATTTCTTAAGTAAATCGCGCATACCTGAACTTTCAAGCTGGAATACGCCCATAGTCAAAGAAGAAGCTAAAAGTTTATAAGTCTTAGCATCATCCAGCGGTAATTTTTCAATATCTATTTCTTTGCCCTGTGTGGCTTTGACTAACTTTATAGTCTCATCAATTACGGTTAAGTTACGCAGGCCCAGAAAATCCACTTTTAATAAGCCGATCTTCTCCAAAATGCCCATACTGTAACCGGTGGTAATCTGCCCATCAGTAGTCCTGAATAAAGGCATATAGTTATCCAGCGGCTTATCAACAATGACTACACCCGCTGCATGCACAGAGGCGTGGCGGTTTAATCCCTCCAGGGCTAATGCGGTATCAATTAATTTTGTGATCTGCGGATCATTCTTATAAAGGTTCCTTAATTCCCCTTCGCCTTCAAGCGCTTTCTTTAAAGTCATATCTAATTCAGGGGGGATCATTTTGGCAATGCGGTCCACATCGGCATAAACAATCCCCATTACGCGCCCGACATCCCTGACTACTGCGCGGGCCTGCATTGTCCCGAAGGTAATCACCTGAGCGACATTCTCCTGCCCGTATTTTTTTGTAACGTAATCAATAACCTCCTGCCTTCTTTCATAACAAAAGTCTATATCTATATCCGGTAATCCTAAGCGCTCAGGATTCAAGAATCTTTCAAAAAGAAGTCCGTATTTTAAAGGGTCTATATCTGTAATCCCTAAAAGATAGCTCACTAAACTCCCCGCGGCTGAACCTCTCCCGGGCCCCACAGGTATCCCTTTACTCTTTGCATAATGGATAAAATCCCAGACAATAAGGAAGTAACTGATAAAACCCATATGCTTTATTATCTTTAATTCATGCTCAAGCCGTTCTTTAACAACAGGCGTAGTGCTGCCGAACCTCGACTTTATTCCCTCTTCGCAAAGATTCGTCAAGAATTCCTCTTTATCTTCTCCCTTAGGGAGATCGTATTTAGGCAAATGGACCTTTGAGAAATCCAGCTCAAGGTTGCAGCGCGAAGCTATCTCAACCGTATTGGCTACCGCCTCAGGAATATCCTTAAAGAAATTTTTCATCTCCTGCGCTGATGTAAAGTAAAATTCCGGCGTCTGAAAACGCATCCTGTTAGGGTCATCAAGGGTGGTCTGGGTCTGTATACAAAGCAGCGCCTCATGGGCTGCAGCGTTTTCCTTCCTCAGGTAGTGGACATCATTGGTTGCCGCAAGAGGTATTTTTAATTCTTTAGAAATTCTTATCAAGCCGTCATTTACTATTTTTTGCTCCGGGATTGAGTTTGGCTGGACTTCCAGATACAAATTATTTTTGCCAAGAATATTAAGGTATGTATCCGCGCATTTTAAAGCATCGTTGAAGCGTTTCTGCTGCAGCAATACCGGCACCTCTCCTTTAAGGCAGGCGGTTAATCCTATAAGCCCCCCGCAATACTTAGAGAGGGCGTCCTTGTCAATGCGGGGACGGTAATAAAATCCTTCAAGATAACCGATAGAAACCAGTTTCATTAAATTCTGATATCCGGTTTCATCGCGGCAAAGTAATATTAAATGATACGCTGCCTCATCGATCCCAACAGGGGACTTATCGGCCCGGCTCCCCGGAGCAACATAAACTTCACAGCCGATAATAGGTTTAACCCCGGCCCTGCGCGCCTCTAAATAAAAATCGATAGCGCCGAACATATTCCCGTGGTCGGTAATGGCCAGTGAATCCATTTTATATTGATGGGCAAGGGATAGAATTTCCGGTATACGGCAGGCCCCGTCAAGGAGGCTATATTGGGTGTGCAGATGCAGGTGGATAAATTCGGAGCGAGGCATTTATTCCCACTCTATTGTCGCAGGGGGCTTTGAACTGATATCGTAAACGACGCGGTTAACGCCCTTTACTTCGTTAATGATCCTATTGGAGATTTTTTCAAGGAGTTCGTAAGGAAGTTTTACCCAGTCAGCAGTCATCCCGTCAAAACTGTTGACACAGCGTAGGGCCACCACATTCTCATAGGTGCGCTCATCCCCCATAATCCCTACGCTTTTTATGGGAAGTAGTATTGCGAATGACTGCCAGACCTGCTCATAGAGGTTTGCAGCCCTGATTTCTTCTATTACGCGCCTATCAACTTCACGGAGGATATCAAGCCTTTCTTTTGTAACCTCACCCGTTATCCTTATGGCAAGGCCGGGGCCGGGAAAAGGCTGGCGCTGTATTATGTGGTCGGGCAGGCCCAGCTCTCTGCCTATATGCCTTACTTCGTCTTTAAATAACTCACGCAGTGGCTCAATAAGTTTTAATTTCATATACGCCGGCAGGCCTCCGACGTTATGATGGCTTTTTATACGCGCGCTCGGAGCCCCGGTTGCTGATATTGATTCAATTACATCGGGATAAAGCGTCCCTTGAGCCAGGTATTTCACTCCTTTGACTTTATCCGCTTCCTCTTCGAATACCCTTACAAACTCATCGCCGATAATTTTTCTTTTTTCTTCCGGATCCGTAACGCCTTTTAGCCGGGTCAAGAATCTTTTTCCTCTATCCACATAATCCAAGTTTAAGTGGTACATATTGCGGAAGACTTTTTTAATCTGCTGCGGCTCATCCTTACGAAGCAGACCGTTATCAATAAAAATAGACCTTAAGTTTCTGCCTATTGCCTTATGTATCAAGAGCGCTGCAACCGATGAATCCACTCCGCCGCTCAAGCCCAATACAACCTTATCCTTACCGGCCGTATTTTTTAAATTTTCTACTGCCTCCCTGATGAATGACTGCATGGTCCAACGGCCAAAGCAACCGCAAATCTTAAATAAAAAATTGCTTAAAATTTGATTACCTTTTTCTGTATGTGTAACTTCCGGGTGAAATTGGACTCCGAATATTTTTTTCTTACGATTTGACATTGCCGCGATAGGGGCATTCATGGTGTGTGCTGCTATGTGGAAACCCGGAGGCACTTTAGTCACATAGTCCCCGTGGCTGGCCCAACAGGTAAAATTTCCCGGCAGGTGACTAAACAGGTCACGGTTATCATCTATAAATAATTCTGCCTTCCCGTATTCCCGCTCCTTGGTGTGTTTTACTTTTCCTCCAAGGGCCTCAGCAGTAACCTGCATTCCGTAACAAATGCCCAGTATCGGAATGCCTAACTTATATATTCCTTTATCAGGGTGCGGGCCCTTCTTTTCAACCACTGACGCAGGGCCTCCGGAAAGTATCAAGGCCTTTGGCTGCATTGCGGCAATCTCTTTCGCCGCAGTATTGTAAGGAATAATCCTGGAGAAAACTTTACTCTCCCTTACGCGCCGGGCGATTAACTGTGTGTATTGAGAACCAAAGTCAAGAATCAATACGGTCTGTCTTGGCATAATTCTTTTCTCCGGCTTCCCTTTTTTAATCCTGAATTTAGGTCTCACTTGCCCATCCCTACCCTCTGGCCCACCTGAAATATTTTTCCTTCTGTCTGTATGGAAGGCGCGATGATTATCTCTACATAATTCATCTCTTTTATCCTGGAGGCGCCCAAAGACCCCATTGAAGTCTTTAAGGCTCCGATTAAATTCTGGGAGCCGTCGTCTACCTTGGCAGGGCCAAAGAGGATATCTTTCAAGGCCCCTGTTGTGCCTACGTATATGCGCGTCCCGCGAGGCAAATTTACGTGTGAAGTAGCCATACCCCAATGATAACCCCTTCCCGGAGCTTCTTTTGCCCGGGCAAAACTTGAACCTATCATCACGGCATCAGCCCCTGAAGCAAAGGCTTTACATATATCCCCGCCCCTGTTCATTCCACCGTCAGTAATTATAGGCACATACCTTCCTGACTTTTTAAAATAAAAATCGCGCGCGCTAGAAGCGTCAACCGTTGCGGTTACCTGCGGGACTCCTATACCTAACACGCCTCTTGTTGTGCAGGCAGCCCCCGGCCCGACACCTATTAATAACCCAGCTGCGCCTGCCTCCATAAGCCCCAAGGCCGTCTCATAAGTCACGCAGTTTCCAAGGATCACAGGGACACTTACTGATTTACAGAATTTTCCTAAATCAAGGCTTTTATATTCTTTTGCAGTGTGTTTTACCGAGGTGACTGTAGATTGAACTATAAACATATCCACTCCGGCTGCTATCGCAATCCTGGAAAATTTCTCCGCATGCGCCGGAATACAGCTTACTACGGCTGTTCCTTTTTTATTTTTAATCTCTTTTATTCTTTTAGAGATAAGCCTTTCTTTTATGGATGTGGTGTATATTGACTGGATTAATTCTGTGGCTTTCTGGGGAGTGGCTTTTGAAATCTGCTCCAGCACCCTGTCAGGATTTTCATAGCGCGTTTGCACGCCATCAAGGTTTAATACTGCGATGCCCCCTAGCTTTGACATCTCTACGGCAAACCCCACATCAACTACTCCGTCCATTGCTGCAGCCAGAATAGGAACCTTGAATTTCTTGCCGCCGATTTGAAAAGTAGTATCTACCTCGTTAGGATTAACTGTCTGCGCACCCGGAACAAGCGCAATCTCATCAAAACCATAACACCTGCGAGCGCGCCTGCCAATACCTATCCACTCTGCCATATTAGCCTCTCTTTATATATAACTGATTATTTGTCAATAGGTTAAGAATTTTTAGCTCTTCTGTGAGAATTATCTACGAAAGGAATAGGGAAATTTTACAACAAGATAACGGCTTTGTCAATGATTTATTTAAAAAATGCTTTAACGCTATTATGATCCCCAACAAAGGCAATGTTTATGCTATCGCCAACTAATTCAAAAATAATCCTATTCCTAATATCTAGTCTTATTTCCCAGTAATTCTTATGGATCTTTTTAAGGCCTAGCCCAGCTGGCTTTTGGTGGTTTCTCAAAAATTCCATCAAAGCATCAATGGCAGAAATGGCTTTCCCTTGAATAGCCCTATCCATCCTTTTAAAGGAGCGGTCAAAAGATTTAAGATAATTTATAGTCATCAGGCTTATCTCTTATGCATTAACTTGCGAGAATGCGCTTTTGCCTGACCTAAATCGCTATAACTCTTATATTGGCCTTTCTTTAGTTGTCTACGTACCAATTTATCAAACTTAGCCCAATCACTGTCAGTCATGAACGTTTCCTCCGTTGTGCGCCTGAAAACCAAATGCCTCAAGATAATTCTATCCCCCAACGGCTTAAATTCAATTAAATCCCCCGGCTGTATATGCGCTATCTCTCTTATCGGTTCTGGAATAGTAACCGTGCCTCTTTCTGAAACTATAGCTCTATCCTTCATATTTATCACGCTCCCCTAATGTTGTTTTACTGTTATACTGTTTTACCGTAAATAAGTATATACTATGAATTAGGGTTTGTCAAGGTGAAAATGAAATTTTAGTAAATACAAAAAGGGCGATAGTTTAAAACTATCGCCCTTTACTTACGGCTTACCACTTATGACCCTTAGATTTAACTTACGGAGTCAAGGATAAGCATAACTTCCTTCACAGCATTAGAAGTAACTTCTGCCTTTTCTTCTTCTAATTTGCAGGTATCTACCAAAGACGCAACTATCCCATCCAGATGCTCTTTAAGCTCTCCTTTTTGATAGCAGGCAGCTACGTATTCTTTCAGGCGCTCTCCGGAAGGAATGATCCCTGCTTGGAGCATTCTCTGTATCTGGCCTAACTCTTCATTTAGATTGATATTTTCCAGGTTACTCAAGTGCGGCAAGCTGAAATTCAGGCCTGAAAGATTTCCCATCGGCTGGGTAATCATTGGGATTGCGCGGAAGTCAATACCACCCGGTGCTATTGGAACATCATTATCCTTAACCGAACTGCTTGTTACCGGCGAGCTGGCTGTTGCGGACGCGGTTCGTCCATGCATATAATTCACTAACTCAACTACACGGTTAGAATAACCCCATTCATTATCGTACCAGATAACCACGCTTGCAATTTCCTCATTAACTTTAGTAAGCGAGGCGTCGATAGTCCCGGACTTAGGATTACGCAGAAAATCACTAGAAACTAAAGCATCCTCGGTATAACCAAGATATTCACTTAATGGCCCTTGTGTAGCTGCCTCTTTTAAAGCTGCATTAACTTCTTGCGCTGTGGTTTTCTTTTTTAATAAAACATCTAAATATATTACCGAAACATTAGCAGTAGGAACGCGCATTGCCAAACCATCAAGCTTTCCTTGTAATTCTGGGATTACTTTACCAATGGCTTTCGCTGCGCCGGTAGTAGTAGGTATTATATTGCCAAGAGTGGCTCTGGCGCGGCGCTGGTCTTTGTGCAGCGTATCCAATACGTTTTGATCATTAGTAGCAGCATGTATCGTAACCATACTGCCAGACTTGATCCCGAAGGTTTCCTTTAAAATCTTAACCACAGGAGCAAGGGCGTTGGTAGTGCAAGAGGCATTGGAGATAATCTGGTGTGTTTTAGGATCATACCTCTCTTGATTAACTCCTAAGACAACGGTTAAATCTTCACCTTCACCCGGAGCAGAGATTACTACCTTCTTTGCCCCTGCCTCAATATGCTTATTGGCGTCTGCTTTTTTGGTAAATCTACCAGTTGATTCAATGACTATTTCTATCCCCAAATCTTTCCAGGGAAGCTTAGCAGGATCTTTCTCGCTTAACACCTTAATACGGTGACCATTAATAATTAAATTATCTCCCTCTACTCTTACTTCTCCTTTAAAGTTTCCAAAAGTAGAATCATATTTAAATAGATGCGCTAAATTCTCTACTTTGTCTAGGTCATTGACGGCAACAATCTCAAAGTTGTTATCTGCCTTCTCAAAAAAGGCCTTTAAAACCAGTTTGCCGATTCTTCCAAAACCATTAATGGCGACCTTGGCTTTAGGCAAGCTCGTATTACTCAAAGGCGAGCTGGCGGCGGCGCCTGGCTTTTGCCTCTGAGCTACTTTATTTTGCAGCTCAATCAATTCGCTAGACATTTGCTCGATTTCCCCTCTTATTCTCGCAATTTCTACAAGATCGGTTATATTCCCCGTTTTTAATCTTTCTATATAATTATTTAGCTTTGGGTTATTTTGACTTCTAGCTTCTGCAAGCAATTTTGCATTTCTATTTATTTTATCTTGAAGTTCATTTATGCGCTGATTACTTTCAGCTATCTGATGTTCTAAATCTTCTATTCTACTGGTGGTTACCGCCGAACTGGCCTTTACTGTCGTAACCCCTGAGGCATCAGTTGTTAACTTTAAGCCTGGTACAACTACTCCATTCGAAGCATCTCCAGCAAAAGGAACCATGTTTTCTACTTTTCTCAGGGCATCGATAAAACCAGGGTTTTGTCCTTGCAATGTTCCAATATGAGAGCCGTCCGTAAGTCCTACCACAGGCAATGCTTTTGCTGTTAGATCAGCACCGCCGCTAAAGTAGCTCCTGATAACCGGGCCAAACGCAGCGTTAACTTGCTCTTTGAGATTGTATT
>CAKKQZ010000069.1 GCA_919902445.1 Omnitrophica bacterium GWA2_41_15
TTAGGGTTACATCCCAGTCTATACTGTCGCGGCCGCGCCTTAATATGTCATCGTCTGTCTTTGTAGTTGAACCACCCTCCCAGTGCCAAAGGCCGTTAGTATTCCTGTCTATGCCAATGCTCAGCTGAGGAAGCAATGCTTTTCTTCCCGCTTCTTTTCTCCATTTTATAATCTTTTCCGGCTCAACCTCTGCATATTTAATAGCCGCTTGCTGTATATCGCTAATCTTAGGTTCATCCTTAAAATAATCCTCCAGCCTGTTGCCTTGGTTACCGGAATTACTTATGCTGGCCCTATATAAACCTTTGTCGCAAGCAGCATATAAACTACCATTCCTATCCGCAGCCAAAAACACAATATCCGAAGCCGGAAACCCAAAGGACAGCTCATACCAGCGGCCATCCTTATATTCGAATACCCCGGATTTTGTTGCCGTATAAACATTAGAGCTATTTGCGATCAGTAAAAATCTTGTATCGCGGCTAAGCAAACCGTAATCTGATAAATGGCTCCAGGTGCCGCCCCTATCCACGCTCTTATAAATACCCTTAGAAGTTGCAAGGTAAAGATAATTAAAATTATTCGGGTCTAAGGCAATATGACTTACGCCGGAAAATCGCTCAGCCTCATCTAAATCTCCGGTTATTTCTTCTGCCTCTTTGCCGTTTTCCGTAGTACTTACGCTAAAAATCCGCGTCCATGATTGGCCTCTGTCTTGAGATTGAAATACTCCGTCTACACAGGCAAGGTAAATACAATCTTGGGTTTTAAGGTTGTAGGCAAAACCCAATATATGGCTATTGCCTGTCTTGCCTGTTCCTTTATGCCAAGAGCGCCCTTTATCAGTACTGGCAAAAACACCTGCTTTTGTGCCGAGATAAATTACTGAGGGCAAAACTACCAATGCCATACATTCATTTTCCAAAGAATTCTTTCCTTTAAATACCCTGTTCCAGTTCCTGCCTTGGGTCTTGCTGTAAAAAAGTCCGTTACCGGTTGCGGCGTATATTGAATCCTTATCCTGCGGGTCAAAAGATAAAAAATTTATCTCTCCTTTAGCCCCTCCCACCGATAAAATACTTATCCAACTTTTGCCCTTATCATCGCTCTTAAATACTCCTTTGTTCGAGCCAAAATAGATAATCTGCGCATTATCCTCAAGTAGGATACACTTTAAATCTGAATTCCCCCGGCCGATCTCCTCCCAAGTTATCTCCTCGGAAAAAGATAAAACATTAAAAGTTATAATACACAAAGTGGTTAAAACCAATGTAAGTCTTTTCATTTTTCCTCCCTTCTACGTTTCCGGCGCCCCACGCAATGACAATTGTGGGACACCCTTTTTAGTTATGGCCTCTACTTTAATAGACGCGGAAAAGAGGAATTTCTAACAAAAAAAGAGGGCATTTTTCTAGACTTTAAATGCCCTCTTTATCCCACCAGCTACTTTCTAACTACCAAAAGATACTCCTTTTGCTTCTGGTCAATATTTTGTTCATCTACACATTTTCTCGTGCAATTTTTGCTTAAGCTTCTCAGTCGAATCTATCTTTTCTCCCGAGATACCTGACTCCATGGCAAAATCAATCAAGGTGCGCAGTATTTCATTGTAGGAAAGCTTACGGCCCGTAGTAAACAAGGCGTCCTTTCCTAATTTATCCAGAAAATCCATCTCAGGACGGCCAAGCATGGTAATAACCCTGTGCGTCATAATCTCACCTTTCATGTTCACCTCTTTTTAAACTAATACCGGCATGCCTCCATAAATCCTTATTGCCTCCAAAAAACTTAAATGTCTCTTATGATGCTTTTTTGCTTTTCTTATTGTTCTACGATGCATCCTTTTCATCTTAACCTCCTAATAAGGTGCAAATCCGGTTAAATATTTCTTGAATGCCATAAAAAAACTTAATTGTTTCCTATGGCGGCTTCTGATTCTTTTTGCTAATTTACGCTGTCTTCTTCTCATTTAACCCCTCCTTTTATTAGGGACAGCGACTATTTTTTCTAAGTATATTTTTCTGAAAAAATAGTCGCTGTCCCTATTTAGAGTCCCTATTTTCTCTTTCCGTGGCAGGTGGTATAAACAAAAAACCCAGCAAACTATTGCTGGGCATATTCACCCCGTTCCTGCGGGCAGGGTCAAGGTTCAATAAAAAACCCTAAGGCAACTTCTTTAGGGTTCGTTCCCTTTGGCAACCCCGCTATCCTAAAAGATTCTAATCCGGACCGGAAGCTTTGCGCCCCAGCATTACTGCTAGTTTGCCTTTGTCAGTAGACTAAAACACCAAATTGTCAAATTGTCACTTTACGCCTAAAGTATAACATATTTTAGGCTGCTGTCAAGGTAA
>CAKKQZ010000070.1 GCA_919902445.1 Omnitrophica bacterium GWA2_41_15
CTGACCGGTTTAGTTGTAAAGAACGGGAAAATTATATTTAGCGATAATAAAATATTCCCTGAAGGGTTTAAAATCGTAATAGATAAAATAGATGCGAATATTTCAAAGGCCGTGATACCGCTGCAATCGCTTAATACTAAATTTAAAGTAACGGCTTCATTTGTAAGCCCCGGCAATAAAAATTTAGGCAGCGCTTACATAGACGGATGGGTTGATTTAAGGCCTAAGGACATGGATGCCACTTTCGAGTTAAAAGGCATCGACGCAATTTACCTTCAGCCTTATTTCGGAGATTTTATCTCCAGCAGAAAACTTTTATCTGCAAAAGTTAATTTCTTAGCGCACCTTAGCGCAAAAAACAATGATTTAACAATTGATTCTAACTTTCGGCTCTTTGATCTTGTATATGCGAAGGCCGAGGCGCCCAAGGAGGCAGAAGCGCCCAAAGAAGGAGAGGTATGGCAAGAAGCCCGGATGCCTAGCATTGATGCCGTAAGGAGCACGCTGGATTTATTTACCGACAAAGAGGGGAATTTAAACCTTGAATTTAGCCTTAAAACAAAATTGGATAATCCGCAGATAAGTGTTTCGCAGCTAAAAAAGGCAATGTTAAAGGCAGCGCTAAGCAATCTCGCCAACCAAGGCCCCGAATCAATTTTCGAAAAAATTAACAAGAATATCGGGCAATTTGAGGAAATCGGTAAAGAATTAAAAAAAATCTTCAAAAATAAATAACCACGCGTTTTACAAAATCCCCTCTCCTCATTCGGGTGAGAGGGTTAGGAAGAGGGGGGGCTGTATGTTCAGGGAAAAAATTAAAGTTTTGGATTGCACTATCAGGGACGGAGGCCTGATCAATAACCACGATTTTAACCATCAGTTTGTGCGCGCGGTTTATAAAGCGCTTTCTGAAGCCGGGATTGACTATATGGAGATAGGGTATAAAAATTCAAAAAAACTCTTTTCTCCCAAGGAATTCGGCATTTGGAAATTCTGCGACGACGAAGACATAAAGAAGATTATTGACGGTATAAACTCAAAACTTAAGATTTCGGTAATGGTTGATGTTGATAGGGTTGATATTGATGACGTCAAACCGCGCAAGGATAGCCCCGTTGATATGATCCGCGTTGCCTCATATGTAAAGGATATAGATAAGGGGATATTCTTAGCTAACCATTTTAACGATAAGGGTTATGAAACAACAATAAATATCATGGCTATCTCAAGGGCCCTTGATAACGAATTGACCGAATGCCTACATCAGCTGGAAGAGGAATGCAGGGCAGGGGTTATTTATATTGTGGATAGTTTCGGTTCTTTGTATCAGGAAACAACCGAGTTCCTGGTCAAAAAAGCAAGAGGCATACTTAAAACAAAAGAGGTAGGCTTCCATGCCCACAACAACCAGCAGCTCGCCTTTGGCAATACAATAGAGGCGATAATACACGGAGCCAATTATGTTGACGGCACGGTTTATGGTTTAGGCCGAGCCGCCGGAAACTGCCCGCTTGAGTTAATCCTGGGGTTTTTAAAGAATCCTAAATTTGATATCAGGCCGGTACTTGACCTGATTTCAAAAGAGTTCATCCCCTTACGCGATAAAATAGAGTGGGGCTATATTATTCCCTATGCTATCACGGGAATCCTGGATGAACATCCCCGGGCAGCGATAGCCTTACGCGACTCTGATAAAAAGGAAAATTACCGCGAATTCTACGAGAGCCTGGTTGCGGAGGATGAGGATTAACTGAGTAACTATGGATGTGGCAAGATTTAAAAAACTGCCGGTTATGGGTATCTTAAGAGGAATAGAAATTGATACCATAGAACCTTTGCTTGATACGGTAAAATATAGCGGTTTAGAAACCATCGAGATCACGATGAACACTAAGGCCGCGGTTGATTTAATCAAGAAAGCGGCGAGTTATTCGAAGGGGGGTATTACAATAGGCGCAGGGACTGTTTTGAACATTGAGGGCTTAAAGTCCGCTTTAGATTCAGGCGCTACTTTTGTAGTGACCCCGGTTTTAGTAGATGAGGTAATGAAGTACTGCATAAAAAATAAAATCCCTGTTTTTCCCGGAGCGCTGACGCCGTTTGAGATATATAATTCCTGGAAGGCAGGAGCGACAATGGTAAAGATTTTTCCGGCAAAGTTTTTTGGCCCAGGGTATTTTAAGGAAATCAAGGGGCCGTTTAACGATATTGAGCTTTTGGCTTGCGGAGGAGTAACTGCGGAAAATATGAATGAATATTTTTCAAGCGGCGCCGGAGCTGTTAGTTTCGGAGCTAGCGTATTTAGAAGTGAGTGGCTAAGATTGAGGGATTTTAAGAGTATCGGCGAACAGATAAAAAAGTTTGTGCGTAATTTTAAAGGAGGCGTGGGCAAGAGGCAATTAAGATGACAAAATCACTGCAGAATATTGAAGATAAAATGAAGGGGATAGACCATGATTCGCTTAGGTACCATATATTGATGAGCGCAAAAAGTTTCAAGTCATCGTGGTTCGAGCTTGGCAGGTCGCTTTATTCAGTTTGGAAGGATAGATTATATAAGGATTGGGGTTATAGCACTATGGACGCTTACACGGGTAAGGAGATCGGCATCAGAAAACAGACCGCGATGAAACTGTTGAAATCCTATTATTTCCTTGAGAAAGAAGAGCCGCAATACTTAAAGCAGGGAGTGTCTGAGAGCGAAGCGGCGAATATGCCGAATTACGAATCTATAGATGTGTTACGCCTGGCGAAATCCAAGAAAAATCTGGATGAGGAGGATTATTCCAACCTAAAGAAGGAAATCTTTGAGAACGGAAAAGACGCACGCGAGGCCAAAAAAGACCTTAACGCAATGATAAGGCAAAGGCAAGAGCTTGACCCCGAAGAAGCTTATCAGAAAAAACGCCTTGCCACAGCGCGGAGGTTCTTAGGCACCCTGAAGGCGCTAAAGCAGGAGCTTGAGATCTCAAAACTTCTGCCCGCAGCTATTATTAAGGAAGCTGCCTCCCTGATCAAGAAATTGGAAGAGGAGCTTTCCTAAAGCAAAATAAATGTCAGAATTTATTGACTTGTAATATAAAGTATCGTATAATATTAGTTCAATAGATATTAAAGGAGGTGAATAGGTTTGGTTTTGCTTAAAGAAAAAAAGACAAAATTAATTGATGATTTCAAGGTCCACATACGGGATACCGGGTCCGCAGAGGTTCAGATTGCTATCTTGACTGAAAGGATCAACCAGTTAGGCGATCATTTCAAGCAGCACAAAAAAGATTTCCATTCTCGCCGCGGCCTTCTTTTGCTTGTAGGCAGGCGCCGCAGGCTCCTCAATTATCTCAAGAGCAAGGATGTAAAGAAATATGAAGAGATCCTTGAGAAGCTCAGCTTGAGAAAGTAAAATTCGATTGATTCATCAATCAAAAGGAAATAATATCATGCAAGAGAGTGCTCTTAAACTTAAGTTTGGCAGGAATGATTTAATCTTAGAAACCGGAAAAATGGCCAAGCAGGCAAACGGCTCTGTTAGCGTCCAGTTGGGCGGGACAGTAGTGCTTGTTACTGCCTGTATGTCTAAAGAACTTAGAGAGGGGCAGGATTTTTTTCCGCTCACAGTAGAATATCAGGAGAAGACCTATGCCGCAGGAAGAATACCCGGCGGATTCTTTAAGCGCGAAGGAAGGCCTTCCGAGAGCGAGATTTTAACCGCCCGCCTTATAGACCGGCCAACGCGCCCGTTATTTCCCCATGGATTCCTTAATGAAGTTCAGATTATTGCGGTTGTATTGTCAAGCGACGGAGAAAATGACCCGGATATATTGGCGGTTAACGGCGCTTCGGCCGCATTAGGCATATCGGATATACCTTTTAACGGGCCGCTTGCCTGCTGCCGGGTGGCCAGGGTAAATAACGAATTTATCCTGAATCCCACATACGTTGAATTGGAAGCAGCGGATTTAGAAGTTATTGTAACTGTCAACAAAAAGGGCGTGGTAATGCTTGAATCGCGCGCAAAGGAAATATCCGAAGAGGTTTATTTAGCCGCGGTAAAATTTGGCTTTGAGAGCCTTCAGGGAATAATTAAGCTTCAGGAGGATTTTACTAAGCAATTCGGAAAACCAAAAGCAGATATAGAGTTTAAAATATTAAGCCTGGAGCTTAAGAAAAAAGTTGAAGAATTCGCCGCTGACAGGTTAAAAGAAATATACAAGTCCTCTAATCACGATGAGAGGGTTGAGCAGGCGCATTTACTGATTAAAGAATTAGAAACAAAGCTTGTTTCTGATGAATGCAGCGCAGCCGATATTAAAATGGCTTTGGATGAGGTGGAACAGGCGCAGATAAGAAAGAAAATACTCGAAGAAAATATTCGTGTTGACGGCAGGGGCTTTAAGGATGTCCGCCCGATTTCCTGCGAAGTTTCAGTATTACCGCACACTCACGGTTCAGCACTTTTTACCCGCGGCCAGACGCAAAGTTTAGCGGTTACTACGCTTGGCACCGGAGAAGATGAGCAGATGATCGAGGCATTGGAGGGTAAAAAATTTAAATCCTTTATGCTTCATTATAGTTTTCCTCCTTTTAGCGTAGGGGAAACAGCGCCTATGCGCGGCCCCGGGCGAAGGGAAATCGGCCACGGGGCATTGGCAGAAAAATCACTTTTAGCAGTGATGCCGCCAAAGGATAAATTTCCTTATACTATCAGAGTTGTTTCCGAGATTTTAGAGTCAAACGGTTCATCCAGCATGGCTACTGTTTGCGCCGCAGCATTATCCCTGATGGATGCCGGAGTGCCTATAAAGGATACTGTCGGAGGAATCGCTTTGGGTTTGATTAAAGAAGGCGAAAAGTCAGTTATATTAACCGATATCGCAGGCCTTGAAGACCATTTCGGCGATATGGATTTTAAAGTCGCAGGCACAAGAAACGGAATGACTGCAGTGCAGCTAGACTTAAAGATTGACGGCATCTCGCTTGAACTTTTAAAGAAGTGCCTTGAACAGTCAAAAGAAGGAAGGTTGTTTATTTTAGATAAAATGAATGCGGCGCTTCTTAAGCCCCGCGAGAATATATCAGCTTATGCCCCGCATATTGACGTGCTTAAAATAAACACTGAAAAGATAGGCGAGCTCATTGGCCCGGGAGGAAAGACCATAAAAGCTATTATAGCGGCAACAGGCGCAAGCATTGACATACAGGATGACGGAACTGTTTTAATCGGCTCCACAGATTCCGCAAAATCAGCCGAAGCTATTAATATGATTAAGACTATAACCGAAGATATAGCAGTGGGCAGTATCTATAATGCTAAGGTAAAGCGCATAATGCCCTTTGGCGCTTTCTGTGAAATCGCTCCGCGCAAAGAAGGGCTGGTGCATATATCCGAATTAGCAGATGGGTTTGTGAAAAAAGTAGAGGACGCAGTGAAAATCGGAGATGAATTTAAGGTCAAGGTCATCGGAATAGATGAATTAGGCAGGATTAATTTAAGCAGGAAACAGGCAGAAACAAGTGAGTTTAAGTAGTTAAGGTGAAAGAAAGAAGATTAAATGAGGTTCGCGGCGTTATATTGATTGCAGTCGGGCTCATGGTTTTGGCGAGCCTGATCAGGTTTGACCGTCTTGATTTAGCTTTCTACTCCTCTCATCCCAACATTCCCCCAAAAAACCTATTAGGTATCTTCGGAGCTATTCTTAGCGGCGTAATCATATTTTTATTCGGCAGGCCCACAAGTTTTCTGATACCAATACTTATTTTACTCTTAGGCATAAAATATTTCCGCCAGCGGATTCCTTATTTTAGTATCCCCAGAATCCTCGGTATGTTTATTCTATTGCTGTCTTTAAGTTCCCTCATCGGGATGTTTAACTTAAATAATGAATTTGTGCGGTTTTACACTGCGGGATTTTTTGGTGCTGTTACCTCTAATTTTATAACTACCTATTTTAGCCGTTTGGGAGGTTTTATTATTTTTATCACCTTTATTATCCTTTCTCTCGCCCTTGTTACAGAGATTATGATTTCTTCTTTATTCATGAATACTTATGATAAAACAATGTCCATGCTTGGTGTTTTAGGCCCGTTTTTTAAAATCAGAAGAAAAGAAAAAGTAGCCCAAGTTAAGATAAAGCCGATTTCAAATAATAAACCGTTTTTAAACGTAAAAAAAGAGGAGTCGCTTGTTTCTGAAGCAAGGCTAAGGACGGTGCCCCAACAACAGCCGCTAAAGCCAAAAATCCAGATAAAGACTAAGCCGGAGGGGCCTGAGCTAAAGGCCATGCAGCAGGAATTAAAAATCGGAGATTATCAGTTGCCTTCTCTTGACTTATTGGATGTTCCTCCTCCGCTTGAGGCCAGGCAGATTAAAGATGATCTTGAGGCGAGTGCGCGTATTCTGGAAGAGACATTGGAGGATTTCGGCATTTCTGCCAAAGTTACTGATATTGAGCGCGGGCCGGTGATTACCCGTTATGAGCTTGAGCCGGCGCCAGGAGTAAAATTAAACCGTATCGTTGCGCTAAGCGACGATATTGCTTTAGCAATGAAGGCGCAGTCAGTTAGAATTATTGCCCCGATACCTGGAAAAGGAAGGGTCGGCGTAGAGGTGCCGAATATACAGAGCAGTTTTGTATATTTGAAGGAGATCCTTGTTTCGAATGAATATCAGAAAGCAAGAATAAGCCTCCCGCTTGCTTTGGGAAAAGATATTACCGGGCAGCCGGTAATCACTGATTTGGATGATATGCCGCATATTTTAATTGCAGGGACAACCGGTTCCGGTAAAACAGTCTGCGTTAATTCGCTGATTTTATCTTTACTCTTTAAATTATCTCCAAATGATTTAAAGTTTTTAATGATTGACCCAAAGATGGTTGAGCTTATGCCTTTTAACGGCCTCCCTCATTTATTATGCCCGGTTGTTACAGATGCAAAAAAAGCTTCGGTTGCCCTTAATTGGGTAGTCAACGAAATGGAGGAGCGTTACCAACTTTTTGCAAAAGTAGGCGCAAGAAATATTGAAGCCTACAATGCCCAGCTTCGTCAGGACTTCGCTGGACTATCCGACGAAGCCAAAGGAGAAAGCTCTTTGGCGAAGGCGGATGAAAAACAGGAGAAACTCCCCTTTATCGTAGTTATTATCGATGAATTCGCGGATTTGATGAATGTCGCGCGCGACCAGATTGAGAATGCGATTACTCGCTTAGCGCAACTATCCCGTGCAGTAGGGATTCATCTCATGCTTGCAACGCAAAGGCCGTCAGTCGATGTTATCACGGGAGTTATTAAGGCAAATTTACCGGCGCGTATATCTTTTAAGGTTGCGTCAAAAGTTGATTCCCGTACTGTTTTGGATATGAACGGAGCGGATAAATTATTGGGCAAAGGAGATATGTTGTTCCTGCGGCCAGGAGAATCAAAATTAATCAGGATTCAGGGTACGCTTGTCAAAGACTTAGAAATTGAAAGGGTGGTTGATTTTATCAAGGCGCAGGCAGAGCCGGTATATGACGAGGAGATTTTAAAAGAACGGCATAAGGGCTCTTCGGCAAGCGGTGAAAAAGATGAGCTTTATGATGAGGCAGTAAGAGTAATTATGGAGGGCAATCAGGCATCAGTTTCAATTTTGCAGAGGCGCATGCGCTTAGGGTATACCCGCGCAGCGCGCATCATCGATACTATGGAGTTGGAAGGGCTCGTCGGGCCGTTTGAAGGCAGCAAGCCGCGCAAGATCCTCACAGACAGGACTCCTTGGCTTGAAAAGCTTACGGCAAAGTAGAGGAGCAAACTTAGCATATGGGAAACGCAGGAGAGAGGTTAAAAAAAATACGCCTGGAAAAGGGCTTGAGCCTTGAAGAGGCGCAAAAGAAGACCAAGGTCCATTTAAATATATTAAAAGCAATAGAGGGGGATACCATTACTAATTTAAACCCTATATATTTAAAGGGATTTTTAAAAATCTACTGTAAGTTCTTAGGGGTTGACCCGAAGGATTGTGTAGCAGATTATAAAGAGGCTAGGTGCGAAGCTGCAAACATTCCATTAGGCAAAGAAGACGCTAAATTTGAGAAAAAATCAGGAGTGCTTCGCGAAACCGCGATAAAATTAGGGACTTTTAAGCCATCTAAGAAAATAAAAACAGCTACTGTAATTATTTTAGGGATTGTAATTTTTTCCATAGGATTATTTAATCTAGGTAAGTTTATTTCGCTAAAGAGCAGCAGGAATAATTTGATGAAGGAGCGGCTCGCCGCTATGTCAGCTGCTGTGGAGCGCAAAAAAGAGAAACCGAAGGCAAAAACAGTATCGCCGTCGCCTAACCAGCAGGCAGTACAACACCTTACGCAAAAAGCACAACCAACAGAAATAACGTTAGTTATGAGCGCAAAAGAAAAATGCTATGCAGTGGTTAAAGTAGACGGCCGCGTTGCTTTTCAGAGGACGCTTGAAAGAGGAAGGTCGGAAAATTGGCGGGCAAAAGAAAAAATCGAGTTAAGTGTAGGTAACGCCGGAGCAGTAGAATTAATAGTGAACGGAACGCGCTTCCCTAATATAGGCAAAAGAAATGAGCCGCGCAAAAATATTTTAATCACCAAGGAAGGCCTGAATATAGGAAGATGATCGCTAAAGTCGGTATATTAAGTTTAGGGTGCCCAAGAAATCTGGTTGATTCGGAGAATATATTGGGCCGGCTTAATTCAAAAGGGTACCCAATCGTGGATATGGAAAAGGCGGATATCGCGCTCATTAATACCTGTGCTTTTATAGATGACGCAAAGCGCGAATCCATAGATGCGATACTGGATTTGGTGGAGTTAAAAAAGCGCGGGAAGCTTAAAAAAATAATAGTTTACGGGTGTTTATCACAGCGTTACAGTGGCGAATTAAAAAAAAGAATCCCTGAAGTAGACGCTTTCATAGGAAAGGTTTCGTTAAACCACGAGATTAAAAGATTTCCCATAACGCCTAAGCATTATGTTTACTTAAAAATCTGCGAGGGGTGTATAAATAACTGTAGTTTCTGCGCCATCCCAAAAATTAAAGGGAAATTTACCAGTTTAGATTTGGATTCGATACTTGATAAGGTTGAGAATTTTGACCGCGATAAGGTATCGGAGTTAAATATTATAGGCCAGGATATTACAGCTTATGGCATTGATTTAACTGGTCGCACAAAACTTATAGAGGCTCTGGAAAGGGTCGTCAAAAAGGCAAAGCATATCGGATGGATCCGTTTACTTTATTTATACCCCAGCCGCGTAACTAAAGAATTGTTAAAGTTGATTAAGGATGAGCCAAAAATTTGTAAATATATCGATCTGCCTATTCAGCATATTAATAGCCGTATATTGAAACTTATGAACCGCAATACTTCTAAAACAGATATAGTAGAAATAATTGAAGAAGTAAGAAAAATAATTCCGGATGTCGCCTTAAGGACATCACTCATAACAGGATTTCCTTCTGAGACTGAAAAAGAGTTTAAAGAACTTCTTAGCTTTATCGAAGAAACAAAGTTTGAGAGGTTAGGGGCATTTGTGTATTCCCGGGAAGAGGATACAGCAGCTTATAATATGGTTAAGCAGATACCGGATAAAGTTAAACAGGAACGGTTGAGTAAAATAATGTCTTTACAGCAAAAGATATCCCGTGGAATTAATGAGAAATTTATGGGTAAGACAGTTGAGGTATTAATTGATGAGCGCAAAGGGGATAAATATGCCGGTAGAAGCCAGTACGATGCCCCTGAGGTAGACGGCGTAGTTTATGTGAATTCAAAAAAAGCGCTAAGGCCCGGCGATTTCGTAAAAGTTAAAATCACCGATACCTTAGAGTATGATTTGGTAGGAGAATCGATTCCATGAACCTTGCAAACAGATTAACGGTACTGCGTATAGTTCTTACATTTATATTCATGTTCTTTTTATTCTGCCACGGCCTCTGGTTTAAGGTTGCCGCATTCGCCATATTCATATTTGCGGCATTGTCGGACTTTTTTGACGGGTTTATAGCCCAGAGAAGGAACATGGTTACAGATTTTGGAAGGTTGATGGATCCTATTGCCGATAAGATACTGGTATTGGCCGCCTTTGCCGCTTTTGTGCAGATGCAGATAATAGAGGCATGGATGTTTGTTATTATCGTGTCGCGGGAGATATTGATTACCTCTTTAAGGTTATTTGCGCTAAACAAAGGCAAGGTCTTATCCGCAACGCGTGCCGGAAAACATAAGACACTTTCTCAGATGCTTGTAATATTTTTAATACTTGTATTTATAGTCTTGAAGGAAGTAATGTTGACATATTTCACCTGGAATCCCTCGTGGGAAAGTTTCTTCCGCCAGGGAATATACGCACTTATGTTATTGACCGTAGGTCTTACCCTTTATTCTGGTTTATCCTACCTATGGGAAAACCGCAAGATTATAGCAAGATTCTAATTAAATCCATAAGCACATTTTTCTTCATCGGATACTTGCCGGTTGCCCCGGGAACTTTCGGGAGTTTAGCAGGTGTCGGATTATTTTACCTGCTTAAAGAATCCGGCATTAACCCGCTTATTGTTACATCGGGTTTAATAATTTTAGGATTTCTGGTTACTGAAAAAGCAGAGAAGCTATTCGCGAAGAAAGACCCTAGTTTTGTAGTGATAGACGAAGTAGCGGGAATGTTTTTAAGCCTGCTTTTTTTGCCCGTTTATGATATAAAAGTTTTAATTATAGCTTTCTTTTATTTTCGGCTTATTGATACTTTTAAACCCTTCCCGGCTGGCAGAGTTGAGAAGATGAAGGGAGCCTTAGGATTAATGGGTGATGATATTGTTGCTGCCGTTTATACTAACATTATTCTTCAGCTGGTTTTAAGGCTAACCTTTTTTAAAACTTCGTAGATAGGCCCTTTTGGAGTGAGGGTGCTCTTAAAGAGGGTGATTTTTGAAGCGCAGAATTCCAGATTTTCCTTCCCAAAAGTTTCCTGCAGATTTTTTAATTCCTTAACTAACCTTTCGCGGTTTAAAGTTGACCTTATCCTGCCTATTGTAATATGAGAGGAGAATGGGCGGCCTTCTTTTTGTATCCCTATCTTCATTATCTTTTCTTCCAAGTTTTTAGCGATTTTCTTGGTTTCAGCGTCCCCTTCTTCGGCACCAACCCAGAGCACCTTTAAGTAATCAATCTTAGGAAATGCGCCGAGTGAATGAATATGTATTTTATAGGATTGATTTTCTTGCGCTGCCTCTTCAATAGCCTTGCTTATCCTCTCCAGCTTTTCATCATCTACTTCCCCTAAAAACTTCAGAGTCAAATGGATATTTTTCGGAGTAACCCATTTTACATCCGCTTCGGTTTTCTTAAGCTGCTCTTGTAAATTTTCCAATGAATTCTTGATTTTATCGGGTAGTTCTATCGCGATAAATACTCTCATTTAATTAATTCGTCAAGTAATCCCAGGGCTTTTAAGGCAGTTTTTTTTCTTATCACTGTTCTGTTGCAAGTGAAATAGAATTTTTTGCTTATGGTCTTATTTTCACTCGTTACCGCGATGAAGACGGTACCGGCAGGTTTTTGAGGAGTTCCTCCCGTTGGGCCGGCAATCCCGGTTACCCCTATCCCGAAATCGGCTTTAGCCATTTTTCTTACATTTTGAGCCATTTTCTCGGCAACCTCCTGTGAAACAGTGCCTTTTTTAGCGATAAGACCTGCAGGTATCTTTAAAATGTCCTGTTTTGATTTATTACTGTAGGCTACAATGCCTAAAATGAAGTATTTTGAGCTACCCCCTATATAGGTAAGGAGGTTGGAGAGGAGTCCGCCTGTGCAGGATTCAGCTACCGCAACTGTTTTATGCATTTTTATCAGGGATGAATATGTATGTTTTACAATAGGTTCCATAATAGTTAATATTATAGCCCTTTTTATTCTATTGACAAGTTAAGATTTTATGTTAAACTAATAACAATTAATCTTCGGGGCAAGGTGTAAATCCTGACCGGCGGTAAGTCCCGTTACAAATAGCGGTTCAAAGCAGAATTAGAACGCAAGATTTGTAACGGAATGAGCCCGCGAGCCAAAAGCGAAAGCTTGAGGCAGGATCCGGTAAAATTCCGGAGCCGATGGCGCCACAGAAGTGGTTTAAAAGTCCAGATGGAAGAAGATTAGTATTTATTCCTTACCCGAAGACCATCTTCGGGTTTTTTAATGAGCGCATAACTTACGAACACGTTTAGTGTGAGTAAGTTATTTGCCCGAATTAATCCCGAGCCAGCTTTGATTTGAACCCGAAGGCGAGGAAGCGCCAGAGCAAAAGAAAGGTTGTAACGAGTGTTCAATTCCATACCTGAAATACTGGAAGATTTAAAAAACGGTAAAATGGTTATTGTTGTTGATGACGAGGACCGCGAGAATGAAGGCGACCTTGTCATGGCAGCTTCTTTTATAAAGCCGGAGCATATTAATTTCATGGCAAAATACGGCCGCGGGCTAATCTGCGTTCCAATGGAAGAAGAGCGCCTTAAGCAATTGGATTTGGAGCCGATGTTCAAAGAAAAATTCTCGAATCCTCGGGATCCGTTTGCAACTGCCTGGATGATTTCTGTGGATGCTTCGCGCGGCATAACCACAGGAATATCCGCCTATGACAGGGCCCGCACAATCGAGGTCCTTATAAATCCGCAAAGCAAGGTTGAAGATTTAATCCGGCCGGGACATACCTTTCCCTTGAGGGCACGGCGAGGAGGGGTTTTAGTGAGGGCTGGGCATACCGAGGCAACCATAGATTTAATGAGGTTATCCGGCCTTTATCCTTCGGGAGCAATATGCGAAATTATGAACGATGACGGAAGCATGGCCCGTCTTCCGCAGCTGCTGGAATTTTCCAAAAAGCATTCTTTAAAAATATGTTCTATTGCCAATCTTATTGAATACCGCAGGCGCTTGGAAAAATTAGTTGAAAGAGTTGCCGAAACTATCCTTCCTACTGATTCGGGTGAGTATAAATTGATTTTGTATCGGGACTTAACCAATAATAAAATTCACACCGCGCTTGTTATGGGCAACTGGAGTAATGAAGCAGTGCTTGTGCGGGTCCATTCAGAGTGCCTTACCGGAGACGTGTTTGGGTCATTGCGCTGTGACTGCGGGAGGCAATTAAATAAGGCAATGCAGATTATTGATAAAGAAAAAAAGGGGGTGGTTCTTTATATGAATCAGGAAGGCCGCGGAATAGGCCTGGTAGATAAAATAAAGGCGTATGGTTTGCAGGATAAAGGGATGGATACTGTGGAGGCAAATGAGGCCTTGGGCCACGCAGCGGATTTGCGTGACTACGGTATAGGCGCACAGATTTTGGTGGATTTGGGTATTAAAAATATCAAGTTGCTCACTAATAACCCGCGTAAGATAGTGGGCTTGGAAGGTTATGGGCTGCGGGTTATTGAGCGGGTCCCTCTTGAGACCGAGCCGAATCCGTCAAATTATAATTATCTTAGGACCAAGAAACAGAAGCTTGGTCATAACCTGAATAATATAGATTAATTCGCACAATAACTTACTCACACTAAACGTGTTCGTAAGTTATGCCTTAATTTCTCCCGCTGTTCCTTAGGAAAGCAAGATGCGGGGATCCCCGCTTACGCGGGATTTCGCTGATAGAAACTTTATGTGCTCAATAATTCGCGCAAATAACTTATGTTCGCTTACGCTCCATAAGTTATGCGCTCATTAAAGGAGGGAAAAATGGCAAAGATAGTGGAAGGTAATTTAATAGCAAAGGGTAAAAAATTCGGGATAGTTGCTTCGCGTTTCAACGATTTTATGACTAAGGAGTTAATCTCCGGCTGCACCGATGCTTTGATAAGGCATGGAGTGGAGGACAAAGATTTATTAGTTACATGGGTTCCGGGTGCATTTGAGGTTCCTTTAGCCGCTTTAAAGTTAGCCGAGTCAAAAGCGTACGATGCCGTAATCTGTTTAGGCACAATTATCCGCGGTTCAACCCCGCATTTTGACTATATCGCATCGGAAGTTGCAAAAGGCGTATCCAGGGTTTCACTCGATACCGGAGTTCCGGTTATTTTCGGTGTTATTACAGCCGATACAATCGAGCAGGCGATTGAGCGCTCAGGGGCTAAAGACGGGAACAAGGGCAGAGATGCCGCGTTATCGGCAATAGAAATGGCTAACCTTTTGACCCAGATAAAATAATATGCGTAAACGCACACGGGCGCGGGAATACGCTTTGCAGGTTCTCTACCAGATGGATATTACCCGCGACAATTATTCTGCGGCACTGGATAATTTCTGGCAGGCGCATAGCGAAGAAGAAATCGCTGATGAGATGAAGAGTTTTGCAATAGAACTTGTAAAAGGGGCAGCCGACAATTTAGAAATGATCGATAAAAAAATTAGCCAGTACGCTGCTAACTGGAAACTGGAGCGTATGGCAGTGGTAGACAGGAATATTTTACGCATGAGCGCTTTTGAACTTCTCTTTCGTGAAGATATCCCGCCTAAAGTTTCCATCAATGAGGCAGTGGACCTTGCCAAGAAATATTCCGGCAGCGAAGCAGGAAAGTTTGTCAATGCCATATTGGATAAGATAAAATCAGAGAAAAATAAATGAAGTTTGCAGACCTGCATTTACATACCGTATTCTCCGATGGGACATACACGCCGGAAGAGCTGATTTCCGGCGCGCGCAAATGCGGCCTTTCTGCGATTGCGGTAGTCGACCATGATACCGTAGAAGGGGTAGGTCCTTCTATAGAAGCCTCCAAAAGTAAAGCTGTAGAAGTTTTGCCGGGAATAGAACTCAGCGCCGAATTTGAGGGTAGCGAGGTCCATATCCTGGGTTATTTAATTGATTATCAAAATGGCGCGTTGATAAAAAGGCTTAAGTGTTTAAAGAAAAACCGCATTGAGCGTACCTATAAAATCATAGAGAAATTAAAAGAGATCGGAGTAAGTTTAAACCCTGATACTGTATTTGAGATTGCCAAGAACGGTACTGTAGGAAGATTGCATGTTGCAAGGGCACTCCTAAAAGAAAAAAGGGTAAGTTCTATATTTGAGGCATTTCAGAAATATATCGGAGACAAATCCCCTGCCTATGTACTGGGTTTTAAATTTTCACCTAACGAAGCGATAAAATTAATCAGGGAATCAGGGGGCATACCTGTTTTAGCGCATCCCAGTGTTTTAAAGAATGACGATGTAATACCTGCCTTTGTTAAGTGCGGCCTGATGGGTTTAGAGGCATATTACCCTGAACATTCGCAATCAGTGGTTAATTTTTATTTAGGGTTGGCGAAAAAATATAATTTGCTGGTTACCGGGGGCTCGGATTGCCATGGGAGCGCAAAGCCGGAGATCAAGATCGGTTCGATAAAAATTACATACGAGTTAGTTGAAAGGTTAAAGGAAGCAAAAGATAAGGTATAATGAAAAGCACCCCCGAATATTTTATGGATACCGCTATAAAATTAGCCCTTAAGGGAAAGAGGAACACCTCACCCAACCCTATGGTCGGCGCTTTAGTGGTAAAAAACGGGAAAATAATTGGTAAGGGTTTTCATGAAAGGGCGGGTCTTGCGCATGCGGAAATCATCGCTTTAGATGAGGCAGGAAAAAATGCTAAGGGAGCAACGCTCTATGTAACGCTTGAGCCATGCGCTCACTTTGGTAGGACCCCTCCTTGCGTAGATTCAATAATAAAGAGCGGAATAAAAGAGGTAGTTATCGGGATGATTGATCCCAATCATTTAAATAATGGGAAAGGGGTCATTATATTGAAGCAGTATGGGATAAAAGTCAGGGTGGGGTTTCTGGAGAATAAACTGAAGAAAATCAATGAGTCATTTATCAAATATATTACTAAAGGGATGCCTTTTATTACGGTTAAGGTAGCAGAGTCTTTGGATGGAAAGATTGCTACTAAGACAGGAGATTCAAAATGGATAACTTCCGATAAGTCACGTTCTCTATCCCACCGCATGCGCCAGAATTACGACGCTATTATGGTGGGGGTTAATACCGTATTAAGGGATAATCCCAAGCTCGATACCTGGTTTTCAAAGAAGCATCCGGCGAAAATTATAGTGGATAGCCAGTTAAGCGTTCCGCAGAATTCCTTTATCTTTTCCGGGAATAGCCAGGTTATCCTTGTTACCTTGCCTGCCAAGCCCGGGCAGGAGACGGAGAATAGGAAAATACTTGCGCAGAAGGCAAAAATCCTTGAGGTTAAAGAGAAAGCCGGACAGATTAATTTAAGGGATATGCTTAAAAAATTGGCACGATTGGAAATAGCAAACATAATCGTTGAAGGCGGCGGCACGTTAAACGGCTCATTATTTGACGAAGGGCTTGTGGATAAAGTGTTGTTTTTTATCAGCCCCAAGATTATCGGAGGAAAAGACGCTATCGGCTCGGTTATGGGACGTGGCGTATCGCGCATGGAGAAAGCAATCAGGTTAAAAAACATAACCTTAAAGCGTATCGGTGAAGATTTTTTAGTAGAGGGGTACGTAAAATAAATGTTCACGGGGATAGTTGAAGAATTGGGCGAGATAAAAAGCATTGCCAGAAAAAGCAATATCACCTTAATTTCTGTTAAGGCAAGCGTTGTCTTAGAAGGCGCAAAATTAGGAGATAGTATTTCCGTAAACGGCGCCTGTTTGACAGTGGTTAAAAAAGAAGGCTGTGTTTTAAGCTTTGAAGCAATGCCGGAGACGCTAAAAAAAACCAATCTTGGCCTTTTAAGAGTTTCGGATAAAGTTAATCTGGAAAGAAGTTTAAAAGTGGGGGATAGATTATCCGGGCATTTTGTCACAGGCCATGTCGATTGTATCGGAGTTATCCGCAAAAAGAATTATAGGGGCGGAAATTTATCTTTTGAAATAGTTGTTCCGGCACAGCTTATGAAAAATGTTTTGTTAAAAGGTTCTGTTGCTGTGGATGGGATAAGCCTGACAGTGGCAGACAAGAAGCCCAGCATTTTTAGCGTATATATTATCCCCCTTACCCTTAAAAATACCACCTTAGGTTTTAAGGGCCCTTCGGATAAAGTCAATATCGAACTAGATATCCTCTCCAAAAAAGCCTAAAGCAATTTTCGTTATGTTAACCCCGCTAGAAATACCGATTCCTCAGAAATTCATGCGCAAAATTTCTAATGGGGTAAACTCCTATTTATTGCCAATCTCTTTAATCTTTGGTATACTACTTTGGTAATTTCGGGGCGTGGCTCAGTTTGGCTAGAGCGCTTGGTTCGGGACTAAGAGGTCGACAGTTCAAATCTGTCCGCCCCGACCAAATTTGACTTTGCGGGTTCTTTGAGGGGCAAGAGAGGAATTCGTAAAAGGAAATAAGAATAGATGAAAAGAGGAAATTATGAGAGATATTAATAATAAAAAAGAGTTACTAGAAACATGCAAAAATAATGACATTGTATTCTTGGCGATATTTGGCTCTTTTGTAAAAGGAGACTTTACGAAGAAAAGCGATATAGATCTTTTAGCTCGTTTTTCTAAGCCTAAGAGTTTGCTCGAGCTTGTAAGGATTGAAAGAGTGCTTTCAGAGGTTTTGGGCAGAAAGACAGATTTATTAACCGAAGCCTCTATCAGCCCCTATTTAAGAGACCGGATTAAAAATGAGATGGAGGTAGTTTATGAAAGAGCGGGATGATACAGTATATCTAAAGCATATTTTAGAT
>CAKKQZ010000071.1 GCA_919902445.1 Omnitrophica bacterium GWA2_41_15
ATCCAACCCAATATCGGACCTTTTTAAAACTAAACGCCTTCGGAAAATAAAGCTCCGGGAAGCTGCCGAATTGTTTTTTCTTGCGGGCTGACAAATAGAGGCTGTCTACCAAAGCCTTCTCGGGTTCCGCGATCAAAAACTTACCTGTCCCCTTATACCAGTTGAAACCCTTAAAAAACTCCGGCGTTAGTTGATGAAAGGACAAAACCCCCAGCTTTGTGCGGATTATTTTTGTGTGGGATGTGGAAGCAAGCGTTATCATTTGCGGAATCTGTTCAATCATGTTATGCAAATGCAGCGCGCTTACAAAAGACACATAAGCGCGGTGACGGGCAAGCAAATACGGAATGACCGCATACGGGCTTAGCCCTTCGCTGCCTGCCTCAGCCCATATACCCCTGTATACTTTTATAACAAGCCCGTCCTTTACCAGATTATTCAAAGCCTGGGTAACCGCCGACAGGGATTTTCCTGATAAGGACGATAATTCAAAAGTAGTAAATACGGGATGGCTCAGCTTTTTAATGCTCGCTAAAAGAGGGCGCTTACGCATATTCTTTTTCTAATTGCTCAATAAAACCGGCTGTTTTTAGCTGTATCTCCTCCCACACGGATGGATTATTATATACAGGCTGGTCTTCGGGTGGCAAATAAGCAACTACTACATCTCGGAAAACCGCAAATTTAACTTCAAAAACATTTTCATGCGCTTTTAAAAATACGCTTTTTTGTACTGGCATTGCCGTTTCCGCCTTGTTTAGGCTATATTGGGAATTCAGCATATATAGATCAAAAATATCCCGCGCCTGAATTGCAGAGCGCCCGGCAAGGGCTCTTATTTTCTGCATTACTGCCGGCTGTATGCCGTAATGCGGGATTAACACAGGGCCGATTTTATATGCCCTTAAAAGAGATTCTAAGGGCGTTTGCACGACGGCCTCCCCAGGCATGCTCCTGCGGGAGAATTCAATCTTAGTAAACAGATCCACATCCGCCGAAGTAATTAAATGTATCTTAAAACGCTGGGTAGTTTCTGTTTGTTTTGCATGTTCAATCGCGGGCGGGATAATTTGTTTTATCCCAAAAGGCTTAAGGTTACCCTCAAACGCCGGCATCTGCAGGATATCCATCACACATTCTTTAAGGAGATGCACCTCTATCCCCTTGACATCTAAATCCATATCTTCGGAATAACGAATGCTGTTAAAAAATAAACGCAGGTTCACCCCGCCCTTTAAAGCATATAGATCGGGCTTAACCCTGCGCCCGAAATAACGCAGGAATTCCAGATGAAACACTTCCCTAATCTGTAATTCTGAGTAATTATCACCGTTCATAATTATGTATGACAGTTTAGTTATAACTAAATTTCAATACATATTCCTCATCACAGTTAAACCAGCTCCTGTTCAGGTAAAGTAGAGCTTGCCTCGCTTTTTAAATGCTCTATTTCTTCTTTTAACTTTTCATATTCCTGCGTTTTCCAAAGAAAGAATTTACGGGTAAGCTGAATTTTTATTTTTATGCCTTGAGGTGTAAGCAAATACATATAGGC
>CAKKQZ010000072.1 GCA_919902445.1 Omnitrophica bacterium GWA2_41_15
GATTCTATATTTCTCGCGCCGGGCAATAAATTCTTGAATATCCTCGGGGGCAATTTGAGCGCCGTGCCGCCAGGATTGCGGGGAACGGCTGAATATCTGCATAGTATCACAGCCTAAATCATGAGCGATATCCAACCCCTGATAAATCTTGCCTGCCCCAGAAACATGCACACCTAAAATCATAATATTAAATTGTACTCCTTGAGGAAATCAGCATCAATAGCTTATCTAAAGTGGGATTTTCCTTTTTTTTATGACACTCTCCCTATGCCGTAGCGGAGGTTTAAACCTCCGCTACGATACCAACGGAGAATTAAATTTTGGGGAAAATACTCCTTATAAAACATAGCTTATAAAACAAAGGACGGAAATTATCCGTCCTTCTAATAATTTGGTGGAGCCGGAGAGGATCGAACTCTCTGCCTCTTCCATGCCATGGAAGCGCTCTCCCAGGTGAGCTACGGCCCCTCAAATAAAAAATTATCTATTGACCGTTACTATTTTAGAATATAAAATAGCTTGCGTCAACTAAATATTGCCGGGGTGTCGGAATGGCAGACGAACCGGTCTCAAAAACCGGCGTCCGTAAGGACATGAGGGTTCAACTCCCTCCCTCGGCACCATTTAGTAGTATTTCCCCGAAGCCTCTTACGCCACCCCTCACCCAAAATTTTGCCTAAGGTTTTATTTTTGAGGTAGTGGATGGCGGGAAGAGCGGAAATTCTGCGGGACAAACCTAAACAAAGGTGAACTTCGTTTGATGAATTCACCTTTATTTTTTAGAGTAATCCTGCGTGAGGTATGGCGCTATTGTTCTATGAATACGCTGTGAGATAATCCTATAGCCTTTAGCGTTCGGGTGTAAAAAGTCGCTTTTCATAGAGGGATTAGTAATTATACCGTTTAAAACCCCGGAAATAAAAATCGAACCCGTCTGGGTGCTTAGTTTTTTAAAACCTGAACGGTATTCCCCTAAGAACATCCCTGCGCTAATATCTACTATTGCCGTCATCGCTCCCTTTGCCTGAACCGCCTGCGCCATTTTCTTGATATTCTCTACAGTAACTTCAAGGGGGATCTTTTTTAGAAAATCATTTCCGCAAAACTCAATAATGACAAGGCGGGGGTCCTTATTCAAGACATCGGATTCAATGCGCTTTAGCGCTTCGTAAGTAGTATCCGCATCTTGACCTGCATTAATTACCGGTAAACCTATAATCTTCGCTAATGCCGCGGGGTAATCTTCTCCCGGATTTGCCCCGTATCCAAAAGTGAGACTATCTCCGAAACAGATAATATTTTTGCCTTTAGAATCTATGTTCCTAATTTCCTTTTTAGTACAGCCTAAAATAAAAACAAAAAATAAGGCTACTAAAAAGCGTAGAGCGTAAAAAGTAAAACGTAAAGTTAAAGCGTGAAACTCAAAGTTTTTAGTTTTGGGTTTTAGTTTTGCGCTTTGCGTTTTAAGCTTTACGATTAATTGTTTCATTCTCAATTTTAAACCTCAATTGCCCGCAGGCAGCTTCTATATCCTGCCCGCGCGATTTTCTTAAAATCGCATTCAAACCCTGCTTAAAGAGCTGGCTACGGAAAATAAGAATATCCGGATTATTCGGCGGGTATATGTTAAGTTCTTTTATGGCATTTGCCGGGATAAGGTTTATTTTATAGAGCCTTAAACCCTTTAACATCTTGCTTAGGTTTTTCGCATCTTTCAAACCCGAATTTACCCCTTTGATTAAGATATACTCAAAGGTAACAAGCCTTCCTGTTTTCTTTATATAATCCTTGCAGGCGCTGAGGAGTTCTTTAAGCGGATATTTCTTATTGATAGGCATAAGAGCGGACCTTGTTTTGTCAAAAGCCGCATGAAGCGAAACCGAAAGCTCTAGCTGCAACTTTTCTGCCGCCAGTTTTTCTATTCCCGGAACAACACCGTTTGTAGAAATACTGATACGCCGGGCTCCTATATTAAAGGCGTATTCAGAATTTATTATCCTGGCTGCCTTCATAACATTATCATAATTATCAAACGGCTCCCCTGTCCCCATAAACACTATATGGGTAAGTTTATTTTCTGGGGCATATGTTTTTAAAAATAAAACCTGTTCCAGTATCTCGCCTGCTGTCAGATTCCTCTTAAAACCGGCTAAGCCGCTTGCGCAAAAACTGCAGGCGAATTTACATCCTATCTGTGAAGAAACGCATCCTGTAATCCTTCCTTCAGCCGGAATAATTACCCCTTCAATATAGTTTTTATCTTTTAATTTAAAAAGAAGCTTCTCTGTCCCGTCAATAGATTTCAACTCACGCGCAACTTCACAGGTATAAATATAAAAATCTTCTTTTAGGCGCTTCCTTAAAGGCGCAGGCAAATCGCTCATCTGCAAAAAATCACTCGCGCCTTTCTTATATACCCAGCTAAAAATCTGTTTTGCATGAAACGCAGGCAAACCCCGGCCTTTTAATACGCCTTCTAATTCTTCCAACGTGAAATCCTTTATATCGCGCATAGAAAGGTTTATTTCCTTAATTGTTCTTTGTCTATTTTTCCGGTGCGATTTTTAGGCAGGGAATCTACAAACTCGAATATGTGCGGAATCTTAAACTGCGCCAGGTGCTGGCGGAGAAAATAGCGCAGGTCCTCTTCCTTTATATTTTTATTCTCTTTTAAGACTATGAATGCCTTTGGCACTTCACCCCTTAATTTATCTGTAACGCCGATTACTGCCGCTTCAGCGATATCGGGATGCTTATGTATAACTGATTCAACCTCCGGTTCAAAAACAATCTCTCCCCCCACTTTTATCATCTCTTTTTTTCTTCCGACGATATAAAGGTTGCCTCCGGGATCAAACCTGCCAAGGTCTCCCGAATGAAACCAGCCGTTACGTATTGTCTCTGCGGTAAGTTGAGGGTCTTTGTAATAGCCGTCAGTCACTACCCAGCTCTTTACCACTATCTCGCCTACTTCTGGGCAGGAAAGTTCGCGGTCATTATCATCAAATATCTTTACTTCAATCCAAGGAGCAGGCCTTCCAACACTTTCAATTTCTTCTGAACCCATGGGAAGGACTGTCGTAGGCGCGTTGGTTTCGGTTAGGCCCCAGCCGTTAAGCAGGTGGGCGTTCGGGCAATACTGATGGAACCTGCGCAAAGCATCCGGGGAACTGGAGGCCCCGAAGGTAACAATCCAGCGCAAAGTCGATAAATCAAAACTTTCAAATTCCTTTAACTCTAAAATTGCATAATACATTGAAGGCACAATCCAAAAGCAGGTTATTTTATAAGTCTGGATATTTTTTAAAAATTCAAGTGGGAGGAAGCGTTCCATCAATATAAACGTCATTGCGTAAGAGATGCAATTCTGGATATAAATAAGGCCGCCTAAATGAGAAAACGGCAGAGCGCATAAAGCAATATCGTTTTCCTTTATGCCTCCTACAAAATATTCCATGGATTTTGGCGGCGCCTCTAACTGTTTATGGTTTATTAAGACCCCTTTTGGTTTACCTGTGGTGCCTGAAGTATAAAATATAATCGCATAATCTTTATCCTGGGCCTTTATGCCTGTGGGCGCGGCTACGCCTTTCTTTAGAAGCTCTTCGAAATTTAATGCGCCGTTTACGGCCTCATAGCAGGTAATAATATTCTCTAATGTAGATATATTTGTTTTAAGGTTTTGGATAGAGATGTTTGCCTTGTGTTTTGTGATCAAAACTTTTGTTTCCGAGTGAGAAAGGCAGGAAACCAGCTCATCTTCTGTAAGCATAAAATCCAAAGGCACGCAGGTTGCGCCTATCGACCAAATAGCCAAATAACTATATATATATTCGGGCCAATTAGGTAAATATATTGCTACCTTATCTCCTTTTCTTATACGCAGATCCTGTAAGCTATCTGCGAGCTTAAATGAGTTATTGCGTAATTGCAAAAAGGAGATTACCTGCTCTTTAAAAATTATTGCCAGTTTATCCGGGCATTCTCTTGCGTTTTTTTCTAAAATTTCTACGATATTCATTTTTAAAATCCGTACCAGTAATTAATTAGCGGCTTTGAGTCCTTGCTGTTATCCACTGCTATGTTTTTAAGCCGCGTATATTCTAAGAACCCTTCCTTGCCTAATTCCTTTCCGAAGCCGCTCTGCTTAAAACCTCCGTAAGGGGTTTCATTGTAAAACATGCCGTAGGTATTAACCCAGACAGTTCCTGCATTAATCCTTTTTGCCAAATCTTCGGCTAACGTAGTATCTTTTGTCCAGATTGTTGCGGCCAATCCAAAATCTGAATTATTCGCCAATTCCACGGCTTCGTTAAGCGAAGAAAATTTACCGATACATACAACCGGGCCAAAAACCTCTTCTTTAAAAATCTCCATATTCAGTTTGATCCCTGTCAATACCGTAGGTTCAAAGAAAAATCCATTTTTTAAAGAAGGGTTATCCGGGATTCTGCCTCCGCAAACCAATTTTGCCCCTTCCTTTTTGGCTTTCTCAATGTGTGCGATGACTTTTTTACGCTGCGCGTCAGAAATCAAAGGCCCCATCTGAGTTTCATAATCGCTACCCCGCCCGAGTTTTATGCGTTTTGCCTTTTCGCTAAAATCACTTAGGAATTTATCATAAATTTCCTCCTGCACAAAAATTCTGGACATGGCGGTACACATCTGGCCCTGGTTTAAGAATATCGAACAGAGAGAACTGTTAACCGCAACCTCAAGGTCAGCATCTTTTAAAACTATTGAAGCAGATTTACCGCCTAATTCCATAATCATCTTTTTCGGATACTTTGAAGTATACCCTATTACCTGGCTGCCGACTTCATTGCTTCCGGTAAAAGAAATCATGCCTACGCGCTTATCAACACATAGCGCTTCACCGAGTTTTGGGCCGCTTCCGTTTATAATATTAACTGCGCCTTTGGGCAGGCCTGCCTCGTTAACAATACTGCCCAGCTCAAAAGCGGTTAAAGGAGTTAAGCTTGAGGGTTTTAAAATAACCGTGTTGCCTGCTGCCAGTGCTGAAGCCAATTTCCATGAGGCAATTAATAAGGGGTAATTCCAGGGGACAATCAAAACAACCTCTCCCATCGGCTCGCGCACTAATCTACATTGCGCCTCTGCCTGAACCTGCGGGTTTTCTTCAAATAGGTGCCTTTGGAAATTATTGGCGATATGTTCGAATGTTTTAGCTGAAGAAGGGATATCCATAAAAGTGGATTCTTTTATGGGCTTTCCCGTATTTAATGTTTCTAAATTTGCAAGCTCTCCTGCCTTATCCAGAATGCCTTGAGAGATTTTTAAAATAAATGACTTGCGTTCATCGAAGGGTAATCTTGGCCATTCCCCTTTGTCAAATGCTAGCCTCGCGCTGGCAATAGCCAGGTCCACATCTTTTAAAGAAGCAACGGATACCTGCGCCATAACCTTGCCCGTTGAAGGGTTAATTATATTCTGTTTTTCTTTACAATCCTTAAATTCGCCGTTTATAAACAATCCTGTAATCATGGCTCGAGTATAACCTTAATACAATCCTTGGCGTTTAAGAAAAGCTTGAAGCCAAGCCCAGCGTCCTTCAGTTTTAACCTATGAGTGATTAAACTATTGACATTTATAGCTTTCTTACGCAATAACTCTACTGCCTCGGCTGTATCATTGGGGCTCGCTCCGTAAGAATGCACGATTTTAATACTCTGGCGCCAAAAATCATTCACCGGCACCGGCAAGATAATACCCGGCTCAGTAGGCGCAAACATAAGAATAGTCCCCGCCTTATCCACGCATTTTAAGGCCTGTAAAAAAGCCGGCTGCGCAGAGGTGGAAATTATGACTAGGTCTGCTAAATCTTTCAAATTATCTTTGGCATTAATTGCATTATCTGCGCATAGCTCCTTGGCTTTTTTCAAGCGGAATTCATTGATATCGGTGATAGTTATTTTTTCCGCCCCCTTAGCCTTGGCTAACAACAGATGTAATAGGCCAGAGATACCTGCCCCTAAAATAATTACCCTTTGGCCTTTTTGAAAACCGGCAATTCTCTGGCCGCGCAAAACGCAGGCCAGGGGCTCAACAAAAGTCCCTTCTTCAAAGGAAATTTCTTCAGGCAACAAAAACACGCCGCGCTCTACATTAATTTTTGGCACCCGGATATATTCGGAGAACCCTCCGGGAAAATAATTGGTTGTATGCAGCGTTTGGCAAACTGTATGGTTGCCGCTTAGGCAATAACGGCACTGATTACAAGGAACATGGTGCGAAACAAACACCCGGTCACCTACTTTATATTTACTTACCTCACCTCCGACTTGCGCAATCTCACCCGTTGCCTCATGGCCTAAAACTAGCGGCGCTTTCTTTATTCTGTACCACTCCATAACGTCGCTTCCGCAAATACCGCTGGCCTTGACTTTTAATAAAATCTCGCCTTCGCCGATTTTTGGCTGAGGCACCTCTTGGATTCTTACATCCTGATTATTATAATAAACTGCTACTTGCATACTAAGCCCTAACTTTTGATGTTTTTGCGTTCTTTTCCTCTTCAAATATATTTTTGGCCTTCTTTATATTTGCATTCTCATGCACTATTGCCCGCAAGGCAGCTGCCATAGCCGCAGGATACTTGCTCTGCCAGACATTCCTTCCTAAATTTACGCCAATGGCCCCGTTTTGTATACCGTCATAGACAAATTCAAAAACTTCGCTTTCAGTCTCGCATTTCGGGCCGCCGGCAATTACTACCGGCACAGGGCAACCATTCACCACCTTAGCAACATCTTCCTTCCACCAATAGGTCGAGACAATACGCGCGC
>CAKKQZ010000073.1 GCA_919902445.1 Omnitrophica bacterium GWA2_41_15
GCAACAAAAATAACTGATGAGAATTTAAATAATAACCAAATTAGAATAAATCTTGCCCTTGATGTAAAAAGAAACGAAACTGCGAATATATCAGTAAACTTAAACTATAATGAAAAGACAATAAGCGGAGTAAAAGAAGCTGCACTTACAACCCCTGCACAGACTGTATCAATTGATATTGATGATGGAACAATAAAATCAACGCATTATAAAGGAATGTATAATATAAGCAGCGTAATAATAGGCAATAAGGCAATAGAAATTGAGCAAATGACTTCTTACTATGATTATGAGGATTTTGCCAAAACAAGCTATATAAAAAATATTTCATCATTTTACCTTGACATTGATGCAGACAATCTTATTGATTACCTTATCATTGATTTTACAATAAATTCAAAGGAAGCATCAGCTTACAGCATATATTATGATTTGTATGATGAATTTGGTAATTTTGCAGCTTCTATTGCAAAAACACAATCATTGGGAACTGGAATAAAAACGATTTCGACAAATATAACTGGTCAGGATTTATACAAGACCAAGATAAATGGGCCTTACTTAATCACAACAGCAAGATTAGACAAATTACATGAAACAGTTGATACATTATACTATCCGCACCTTACAGAAATTTCTTATTATTCAGAATTTGAAAGGCCTCCATTGCCAGATTTAGACATTAAAACCAATTCTTATTATGATGGTTCAGCTAACTTGCTAAATATTACTGTAGCAAATATAGGCAAAGTTCCGGCATTCAATATTTTTGTAGATATTTTTGATAACGAATCTTATAATAATCAGCAGGCAATTCCAGTTTTGAATCCAGCAGAAAACTATATATTCAATTTTATTGCAAACAATACCAAAAACAACGCTAATTTTATTGCAATAGCAGACTTTGACAATTTAATAGAAGAAATTAATGAGAATAATAATATTGAGACCACAAACCTTATTTGTGTTGATGGTGATAGCGATGGTTATAATGCAACAGGTGATAAATGCGGTCCTGTTGATTGCAACGATAATAACCAGAATATTTATCCTGGAGTAACAGAACTATGTAATAACATAGACGACAATTGTAACAACCAAATTGATGAGAACCTAGCAATAACCTTTGGCACCGATGCTGGTGCATGCGAATTTGGCATTAAAACCTGCATAGAAGGAGAATATGCCATTACAAAACCAAGCATTGAGCCTGTTGATGAAGTCTGCGACAATACTGACAACGATTGTGATAACGAACTAGATGAAGTTGATGGTGATAATGACAATTTCAATGATTGCACTGAAGACCTATGCTTAAATACAATTCACGATAATTTTGCTGAATTAAACAAAAATCATTTTGCAGGCAACTGGAATGGATGTTCATGTACGGATATATTGACAACCTGTAAACCCGGAAACAATAATGGAGAATTAAAGAATGGATGCACGAAAGGAACAATTGACAATTGGCTGCAACAGAAAGGCTGGGCACAAAATTGTAATAAATAAGAGGTGATTTAAAAAAGATATTAACAATTAAATAAAAAACACAGAGGTTTAAAGAGTTGATATTATTTGCATATTAACATCCCAAATCCATTATTTCCAAGCCAACTATGCCAATAAGA
>CAKKQZ010000074.1 GCA_919902445.1 Omnitrophica bacterium GWA2_41_15
AGTGAGGTAAGATGCAAAGATAAGGGAATGCTTAGTGATATACCTCCTATATTGGCTTTCATCTTCAGGCCCTGCTGTATCGAGCTCTCAACTATCTTTTTACCGTATAGGGCAATATAGATACTTGAGGCAATAAATATCGCAAGGAATATCGCAAAACTTAAGATTATAATTTTATTTATCTTTTTCATATTGTTCTATTGTATCCGAATATTACACCTGCGGCAAGGAGAATCTATTTAAGATACCAGGCATGGATTATTGAAAAAATCAGTATTCCTTCTGATTTCTTCTCTATACTTACGTATTTCTGAATCTTTTTGAGCATCGGTCCAGCCCAAAAGTCCGGCCATAATGCCGGCGCATTCCTGGAGGCAGTCAAGGCCAAGCGAGGGAGTGTTCGAAAGTTGTAATCTTCGAACCAAAAGATCTATAAGTGTGTTTGCCATCTCCTCTTTTACCGCGTATTCTACTGACCTGCGCAAGGAAGCATTGTTCTGAACCTTAGAAGACGGCCCGATTAATGCGCTAATGCATTTTTTAAAATTCATATCCGCTAATTTTCGTAGCGCAACATCGACTACCTGCTCTGCAAGGTGCCTGTATGTAGTATATTTACCTCCCACAACCGATATTAACCCAGCCCGGGATTCTCTTATTAAATGCTCGCGAGAGACCTGCCAGGCAAGCCTCCTTTCAACATTTACAAGCGGACGTAAGCTTGCGTAGGTTGTTATAATGCCTTTCCTGTCTATACTCTCACCCGGAAAAACGCGTCGGGTTTCCTCAAGCAAATATTCTACTTCGTCAGCACAGGCATAGACCTCATCAGCAGAGCCGGCAAAATCAGTATCCGTTGTTCCAATAAGCGAAAGATTCCGCCAAGGGATGACGAAAAATATCCGTTTATCAAAGCGGTGAGACAAAATAATTGCCCGCTCATGCGGCAGCTTTCTGTAAACAATATGTATTCCTTTAGTGGGGCGGGTAATCGGCGGGACTTTAGGCTCATCCATTCTAACAGTGGTATTTGACCATGCCCCTGTAGCATTGACCACAATACTTGCCCGGATAGAGAGTTTTTCTCCTGTCAATTTATCCGATGCCTCTACACCGGTAATCTTTCCAATTTTTTTGATAAACCCCGCTGCTTCAATTTTATTCGCCACGCAACAACCTGCCTCATACGCAGAGATAGCATTATCAAGGCAGAGCCGCACATCATCCATCTGCGCATCGCAATATTTAACCCCCCCCTTTAAATTCCGGGCGTCAATATTATGCTCAAGTGAAATCAACTCATTTTTTTTAAGCCAGCGGTGGCATTGAAGATTGCCTTTACCTGCCATCCAGCCATAGATAGTGGCTCCGGCTCTTATCTTCAATAAAGAACGCGGGCCATTCTTATATACCGGGATTATAAATTCAAGAGGATGGACTAAATGCGAAGCTGTCCTTAATAATATCTGCCTCTCATGGAGCGCTTCGTAGACCAGCTTGAAATTGAATTGCTCTAAGTAGCGTATTCCGCCGTGAATGAGTTTTGTAGTTTTCCCGCTTGCGCCGCAGGCAAAATCATTTTTTTCAATAAGCGCACTTTTTATCCCCCGTAGCGACGCATCGCGGGCGATTGCGCAACCGTTGATACCCCCGCCAATAACAAGGATATCAAATTTTTCTGACTTTAGCCTGCCTATATCGCGCTTCACTTAGACCTTGCCTTCTCCACCGCTTTTAACCAACCCGCGTAGAGCTTGGCCCTTGTTGTATTTTTCATCCGAGGGAAAAACATTTTTTCCTGGCGAAGAGCCGGTTTTAGCTCTGCTGCCGTATTCCAGAATCCTACGGCTAATCCCGCCAGCATTGCCGCGCCTTTAGCGGTCGTCTCAGTTATTTTGGGGCGGATTATCCTTACATTTGATATATCGGCCTGAAACTGCATTAGAAAATTATTACGGCAAGCGCCTCCGTCAACGCGCAAAGAATTTAAAACCTCACCCGTTTCTTTTTGCATAATATTGACCAGGTCTTTTACCTGATAGGCTATGGCTTCAAGAGTTGCACGTATGATATGCGAACGGCTTGTCCCGCGCGTAATGCCTGTTATCGTTGCGCGCGCGCCTGAGTCCCAGTATGGTGCACCCAACCCCACAAAAGCAGGGACAAAATATACGCCACCTGTATCATGAACCTGTCTTGCTAATTTTTCGGTCTCACCTGCGCTCTTGATTAATTTTAATTCATCCCTTAACCACTGCACAGCAGCGCCCGTAATAAAAACAGAGCCTTCCAGCGCGTAACAAGGATTGCCCTTTATATCGCAGGCAAGCGTAGTGAGTAAACCTTTTTTGGAGAGTGTGCATTTTTCGCCTGTATTCAATAAAAGGAAACACCCTGTACCGTAAGTATTCTTCGTTTCGCCGGGTGAAAAACAACCCTGGCCAAAAAGAGCGGCTTGCTGGTCTCCGGCATCACCAGCTATAGGGATACCTGATATAAGCCCACATACATTTTTTTGCGTACTGGCGAATATAGAACTCGAAGGCTTTACGCTCGGCAGTATCTGCTCGGGTATTTTTAAAATCTTAAGCAGCTGGTTATCCCATTTTTTTTCTTTAATATTAAATATCAGGGTGCGCGACGCGTTTGTATAATCTGTCGCATGAATTTTACCGCCGCTTAGTTTCCAAATAAGCCAGGTGTCCATTGTGCCAAAACATATTTCCCCTGCTTCTGCGCGGCTGCGTAAATCATTTATATTATCAAGTAACCATTTTATTTTTGTCCCCGAAAAATAGGCGTCGATTACAAGGCCGGTTTTATTGTGAAAAACTTCAGCGTAACCATCCTTCTTTAATTTATCGCATGCCGCTGCGCTGCGCCTGCACTGCCATACGATGGCATTATGCACAGGTTTTCCGCTCTTTTTATCCCAAATAATTGTTGTTTCGCGCTGATTAGTTATACCGATAGCGGCGATATCGGTTGGCTTGATATTCTTGCGGGATAAGGATTCTTTTGTTACAAGTTCAACGGAGCGCCAAATCTCATCAGGGTCATGTTCAACCCAGCCGGCGGCAGGATAAATCTGATGGAATTCGCGATATGAGCTGGATACAATACGTCCGAGCCTGTCAAATACAAACGCCCTGCTCCCCGTAGTCCCCTGATCTATGGCCAAGATATATTTCATTGGTTAACCTTCTATAAATTTAAGCGCCGCAGAGTTTATGCAATAACGTTTACCGGTCGGCGGCGGGCCGTCATCAAACACATGGCCTAAATGCGCTCCGCAGCGGGCGCAAAGGGCCTCTGTCCTGCGCATTCCTGCGCTATTATCTGGTTGAAGCACGATATTTAACTCTGATACAGGCTGATAAAAGCTCGGCCACCCTGTAGCTGATTCGAATTTAGTTGAGATGCTAAAAAGGTCTGTTGCGCAGGAAACACATTTGTAAATCCCGTTTTTTTTAGGGAGTGCGCACATTCCGGTAAAAGGGGCCTCTGTGCCTTTAAGCCGGGTAACGCGGAATTGTTCAGGAGTAAGTATCTTCTTCCATTCCTCATCGGTTCTAACTATTTTTTCGGCTTCCTCAATCTTTCCGGTAGAAACAATGTAAATGGGAATTTTCTGCGCGCCTGTTTTCTGAAATTGGGCGGGAATAGCGCATCCGCGCGTTATCCCGTGTTTTTCGTAATAACGCTGATGATATACTTCCGCCGGATAAAATTCTTTTGCAGGGATGATTTCTGTAACGATGGGCACTTTATAGGCTTTAGATTGCAGGAGTTTCTCTTTTGATTCCAGCGCCAAGGCTTTCTGTTGGGGATTATTATAAAAGATTACTGAACGGTATTGCGAACCGGTATCAGGGCCTTGCCGGTTAGGGGTAGTAGGGTTGTGTATCTGCCAAAACACATCCAGCAGCTCTTGATAAGAAAATTTTTTCGGGTCATACTCAATTTCTACTGCCTCGGCATGCCCGGTTTTATCGGAACAGACATCTTCGTAAGTAGGATTGTTAAAATGGCCTCCAGTGTAGCCAACGCGCGCTGAAACAACGCCTTTAGCCTCCCTGAATGCCGCCTCCACTCCCCAGAAACATCCTGCGGCAAAAGTAGCTTTCTTTAACATAACATCCTCCTGCGCATAAGTGTAAGGCCTAATAAAAACTAAAACCAGAAAAATTATATAACGGATGATTTTTACTTCCAATCTTTATACCCCTCACTTAAAAACTCACAAACTAAAAAGGCAACCCCATTTCTTTATGGAGCTGCCTTTAAAATTATACATCTTACCCCATTACTGCTCCGTTATGATTTAACAATTTATTATAGTGCTGCTAGCACTATAAATCAAGGTATAACGAGGCCGGCAACGATTCTTGCTATAGAGAGCGCGGCGGTAAGGCCGGGGGATTCGATACCGATAAGGTTTATAAAACCGGGAAGGTTATTTTCGGATTCATCTTTAATAATAAAATCGCGAAACCCTTCACCTTCACCCTGCAGCTTTGGGCGTATACCAGCCATATCCGGGCTTATATCCTGCAGTTCGATAAAAGGCAGGAATTGACGGGTGCTTTCGTAGAAAGCCCTGGCCTTACGCGGATCAACATCGTAATTTATATCATTTACATATTCATCATCGGGCCCGAGCCTAAGCTGGCAAGCCATATCAACAGTAGCATGAATACCCAATCCTGCGCGGTCTTTTTTGGGGACGGGGTACACTAACCTTCCGATGAGCTTTGATTTAGAAGATGAAACCCGGAAATAATCACCCTTGCAATATTTCAATTTGTATTCCGGATTATCTAAGCCGGCCATGGCGCTGATTTTATCAGAACTTAATCCAGCGGAGTTGATAAAGACGCGGCTTAAAAATTTAAACTCTCCTCCCCTGTCTTTAAGCGCAAGAGCAAACCCCTGTTTGGTTTTCTCTATGCCGACCAATTCACAGCCATAAGCAATCGAGCCTGCGCAACCTTCAAATTTCTCGGAGAGTTTTTTCATAAAAGCGTGGGTGTCCACAATCCCAGTCGAAGGGGAATAAATTGCTGCCTCAGCGTTAACATTAGGCTCTAATTTTTTCAGTTCATCTTTGGAAAGCCGCTTCAGGTCTTCCAAGCCGTTATTTAAACCGTGCTTAAAAAGCTTATCCAGCTCTTTTATCTCCTGGTTATTTATAGCTACAATCAGTTTACCGATTTTTTTGTGCGGGATGTTGTTCTCAGAGCAAAATTCGTAAAGCAACTGCCTGCCTTCAATGCAGGTTTTGGTTTTAAAAGAATCTTTGGGATAATAAATCCCGGAGTGGATTACTTCACTATTCCTTGAACTTGTTTCCTGGCCAAAGGAATGATGTTTTTCAATGATATAAATATTTGAATGCGATTTGGAGAGTTCGTGCGCAATGCTTAACCCCACAACCCCTGCGCCGATAATTGCGATATCTATTTTTTCCATTCTTATTTCACCAGCGCGAAGGGGCAGATCTGGTTATAGGCGCAGTAGGTGCAGGCCATATAGGCAGGTGTTGCCTGAAAATTATCGCTTCGAATACCTTCGGATACCTCTTTTATCTTTTCTTTTAATTCCCCTAAGCCATCTTCTAAAACTTCAGTGCTACCAATGATGCCGGATTCAAGAAAATACAGCTCAACGCGCTTGGGAAGCGATCCTGAGATATTCTGATAGGCAAGCGAATAAAGCAGGAGCTGTTTACTCTCTTTAACCCGCCTATCCGCATCTTTCTGGGTTTTAATTTCAGAGGTCTTAAAATCCATGATTACAGCGCCATCCGGCTCTTCATCTATGCGGTCAAAACGTCCGGTGATTTTCACATCACCCAGCTTAAAGTTAAAAGGCTCTTCTATAAACTTAGGGATAGAATCGCGTTTCCCTTCGTCATTAAAGAATCTAACCAGCGCTTCCTGCCCAACCCGCAGGCGCTCATCCTGATGTTTAGCATCAAGAAACCCCTGCGGGTCAAAAGCGGCCCTAAAAGCTTTGAGCAAATCTACCGGCGCCATCTTCTTACCCGAAATCTTATACTGGTAGTATAGGCTAACGGCATCATGCATTGCGCGGCCGTAGATAACCGTGTGGTGCTCCATAATCGGAACACGCAGGATATTTACGTATTTATATTTTAAAGGGCAGGTCAGGTAATCATCGATATGATAATAGCTTAAGGAGATTAACCTGCCTTCCGGAATATGCGCTAATTTTTTCTTAGGCGAATCTTGTTTCGGGGCAAAACGCCCTATTGCTTCAATTGCGCTTGCTTTTTTCTTTTCTTTCTCTTTGGCTTCTGTGCCCAGGGCCTCAAAAACAAACTGGCTTACGCGCCGAAGGCGTTTCCCGCCGTAATCTTCCGCGCTTGTCAAATATAATTCTTCTTTTGCGCGCGTCATACCCACGTAAAAAAGCCTGCGCTCCTCCTGAAGATGAAAATCCCCTGTCGGCAGTACTTCCTTAATCAACTCATCGGGTAATCCGATCGTACGCGAGCGCTTTGGCCAGGGGAAACGGCCCTGCACTAAGCTAACCAGAAAAACAACCCTGAATTCCAAACCCTTTGCCTTATGTATGGTCAGGACATTGACGGCATCAGTATCAAAATCCGCCTCTACTGTTGGCGGGTCATCACCCGCTTCGATTAAAAGATTAAGATAATTTACAAAACTTATAACCCGGTCCTCTTTTGCCACCAGCTCAAAATCCCGCGCATGGTTAAAAAACTTAGCAAGGTTTTGGATTTTTGTTTCATTTTCAAGATTCTCAAATCTAGTAAGCTTTTTTAAGTAGCCGGAGTCAGTCAGAAAAGTATAAAGCAGCCTTCCGGTTGTTTCTTCGCGGGAAACTTTCAGGTATTTTTCTATATCGTTAAGCAAATGTTTTATTTTTTCCTTAGATTCATCTGCGACACTGGCTAAATCAGGGATGCTCTCCAGTTCCTCGAATACGTAATATAACGCTTTATTCCTACGCCTTGCATAATGAGTGCACAAACTTAAATCAGATAAGTTTATCGGATAAATTTCAGAGCTTGCCAGGTAATACAGGCTTAAGGAATCCGAAGGGTTCGCTATCACGCGTAGAAAATTAATGCAAAGTTTTACCTCCTCCCTTGCGTAAAGCCCCTGATTACCGCTAAACTGCCAGGGGATACTCTGCATATTCAATGCCTGCAAAAAAGTGTCCGCATCGGAATTGGAGCGCACAAGTATGGCGAAATCGCGGTATTTAAACTCTTCAGCTTTTACCTTCTCTTTGATAATCTTTGCGACATTATCCGCTTCGGTCGAGTTTGTGTCAAAGTGCAAATGCTCAGGGGCTTTGCCTGCCTTAGGATTGCCGATGAGGCGTTTATCGATCTTTGCCTTAACCTCAAAACGCTCGGGGTTATTATTCTGAATGAGCCGGTATGCAGAATCCAGGATCTGCTGCGTAGAACGGTAATTGCGCACAATATTGATTTTTTTGAAGTCCGGAAAATCCCTGGTAAAACTTAACAGGTTTGAGTAAGCTGCGCCACGGAAGCGATAGATACATTGGTCATCATCTCCGGTCACGGTAATATTGCGTTTATCCTGGGCTAGAAGCCGGGCCAGTTGATACTGCGCAAAATTCGTATCCTGAAATTCATCAATTAAAATATACTTAAACTGTTTCTGGTAATTTTTCAGGATTAACGGATGCTCCCGCAACAACTGCAGGGCGAGATAAAACTGGTTTCCGAAATCCAAAAGCCCTTCTTTGGCAAGCAGCTCCTGATATTTTGCGTAAGCAAGAGCCACTTCCCTTTGTATCGTTGCTTCCTCCCGCAGCCCTGCGTCATCAGGGTTGGCTTTGGCTTTGAGGGAAAAGCCTTGCGCAAAATTAAGGTATTCTTTTGCCGAAATGTCCTCATCTTTACAGCGGCTGAAAAAAGAAATCAGTTCCTCAATAAACCGGGTGGGGTCGGATAAAGGCCTAAAGTAAGATATATCGAATTCAAATAAATGCTCGCGGAAGAATACCGCAGATTCCGCCTGAGTCAAGACCTTAAAATCAGGATTCAGCCCGGCAACAAGCGCGTTTTCGCGAAGAAGCCTGTCGCCAAAGGCATGAAAGGTTGAAATCCAGATATCGGTATAGCCATAAGGAAGCAGGACATCCACGCGCTCCTGCATTTCTTTGGCTGCCTTATCAGTAAAGGTAAGAGCAAGTATTTCATCGGTCTTCGCCAAACCTTCTAAAAATAACCAGGAGATACGGCGCGTGATTACAGCGGTTTTACCTGTTCCTGCGCCTGCAATTATCAGAAGCGGGCCTTCCCTATGCGTTACCGCCTCTATCTGTTCTTTGTTCAAACCTTCTAAAACTTTATTCATATTTCTTTGTATTAATAATAAATGAATCTGGCGTGATTTCGAGCGAATGCCGATTTTAGCCAATGGAGCTTGAGCAACGAGGGAATACCTGTGGAGCGAAGCGACAACACCGGCACGGCGAAGCTGTTTGAAGGCCATTTGCCAAAGCAAATGGCACGAGTTCTGCAGCCGCCGAGATGCAAAAGATCATTGGCGTAAAGAAATCGGCCTTGAGCGAGAAACACGGCAGATTCATTGATATATTCTATCTTGACAATACCCAGTTTTCAAGTATACTTAAATTCTTAAATAAGGAGTGAATTAATATGTTAAAAAAGTGTGCTATATGCCAAAAAGGCGCGCTTACGGGTAAACTTGTATCGCGCAAAGGCCAGTACAAGGCAAAAGGCGGAACCGGAAGCAAGATAAGCCGCTGGACAATGCGTAAATTCCTGCCCAATTTACAGAAGATGCGCATCTTAATCAAGGGGCATCCGAAGAAAGTCTACGTCTGCGCCAAGTGCATCAAAAAAGGCGAAATCGTAAAAGCCCCCTAAAACTACTTAAAGAAAATATCCCTGATTTCAAGAACCAAGCTCGGCTCATCCCTCCAATCATCTATCTTGGGTGAGTAAACCAAATCAAAGGAACTTGCGCTCTCTAAGCTTTGTTTAAAACCGCTCATGCCAAAACCTATTGCCTGCAGGGTATTCTTCCCGTCCGTAACCCAGAATTTCAATGTTTCGCGGCTTAAGCCTTGAGGCTCCCCCTTTAATTTTAAATTCCTTGTAAAAAAAACCGGTTCTGGGTTACCATTGCCAAACGGCTCCACCCCCTCTAACTCTGCAACAACCTCCTGATTTAAATCCGCCAAAGGCATCTCCATATCAATATCAAGGCCCGGAAGCAGGTCTTCAATGGTTAATTTTTCATGGGCAAGCTTATTTATACTTTTCCTGAATTCATCGATGCTATCTTTGGCAATCAAAATCCCTGCGGCATGGGAATGGCCGCCAAATGAACTTAAATGCTCTTTACATTCCAGAAGCGCGTTAAAAAGATGAAAATTCTTTATCGAGCGCGCAGAGCCCTTGCACAAATCATCATTTAAAGAAATCACTATAGCCGGCCGGTAAAACCTGTCCGCTATTTTTGAGGCCACAATACCTAACACCCCTTGATGCCAATCCTCTTTTGCGATTACGATGACTTTATGCTCTTTAAAATTTATATCCCTGTTTATCAGGTCCTCTGCTTCTTGGAGTATCCGGCTTTCTATTTTCTGGCGCTGGCGGTTATGCTGTTCGACTATTTTTGCGAGCTCCTGCGCTTTTTCTTTAGAATCGCTCATAAGTAAATTAAGCGAAATCTCAGCGGTATCCATGCGGCCGCAGGCATTGATGCGGGGGCCAAGGATAAAACTGACAAAGGTCGAGGTAAATTTTTTATTCAGTATCCCTGCGTTTTCAATTAAAACGCGCAGGCCTTCGCGTCTTGTTTTGGGAAGCCTCTTCAAACCCTCTCTGGCAATAACCCTGTTTTCTCCCACCAGCGGAACGCTGTCTGCGATAGTGCCTAAAGAAACCATATCCAGCTCTTCTTCAAGTGAGGAATTTGAAAACGCCTGGCATAATTTGTAAGCCACGCCTACTCCGGCTAAATCGCGGAATTTATAACCCGCGTGCTTTAGTTTAGGATTTATAACCGCCGATGCCGCAGGCGAGCCGGCTGCGGACGGCTCATGATGGTCGGTGACGATTACCTCTATATTATTCCTGCGCAGCTCATTTATTTCTTTATGATTGCCGGTCCCGCAGTCAACAGTAATCAAAAGTTTTACATTTTTAGCTTTAGCAAGATTTAAAATATCTTTATTTAAGCCGTAACCTTCCTTAATCCTATGCGGAAGATGATGCGTAACCTCAAGCCCTGCTTTCAAAAGAGTTTCTTTGAGTAAAGCGAGAGCGGTAATTCCGTCAACATCATAGTCCCCAAAAACCATCACTCTTTCCTTATTATCTTTTGCCTTTTTTATCAAACCGACTGCCTTATGCATATCAGTGAATGTGTAGGGGTCAATCAGATGTTCAAGTTTTACGTTAAGGAAATCTTGCGCTTCTTTGATATTGTTTATTCCGCGGTTGACTAAAACCTGCGCAAGGACTTTGGATATGCCGAGCTCTTTATTAAAAGCATTCTGCAGATGAATATTGACAGGAGCAACTTTGAGTATCTTATGGCTGGGCATAATTAATGAGCACATAACTTACGAACACGCCAGTGTGAGTAAGTTTTTGTGCGAATTATTGAGCACATAAAGTTTCTATTAACGAAATCCCGCGTAAGCGGGGATCCCGCTTCTTTCTTCTCAGGGAAACAGCGGGATAGTTCGGACAATAAGTTATGTCGGTTACATTTTTAATATTATGCTCCATAACTTATGCCCTCACTTACATCTTCTCTGGTTTTGAAACACCGAGCAAATCAAGGCCTGTGGCTAAAGCTATTTTTACGCCTCTGATAAGGCAAAGGCGCGCTTGCGTGAGCACGCTATCCTCGCCTAAAACGCGGTGCAGGTCGTAGAATTTATGGAATGTTTCTGAAAGCTCCTGCAGATAAACCGTCAGCATATAAGGGTCAAGGGTGCTATAGCAGATATTTAATATCGAAGAAAACTGCAAGGCTTTTTTTATAAGCGCCAGCTCTTCTTTTTCCTTTAACACCGAGAGGTCGGTCGCCTCTTTTAAGCTAAGGGTATTTGAATGAATAATACTACAGATACGCGCGTGCGCATACTGCACGTAAAAAATGGGGTTTTCAGAGGTCTGTTTCTTAGCTGCATCTAAATCAAAATCAAGGTGGCTTGATGTGCGGCGCATAAGAAAGAAAAATCTGGAAGCGTCTTTTCCAACTTCATCTAACACCTCCCTTAAAGTTATGTACTGGCCTTTGCGCGTTGACATTAAAACAGGCTTGCCTTGCTTAAAAATCGTGGCCAGCTGTACAATGATTATTGAAAGGGTTTCGGGATTGTGGCCAAATGCAGAAATAGCTGATTTAATCCTGCCTATATAACCGTGATGATCAGGCCCCCAGAGATTTATCAACCATTCAAAACCCCTCCTGTATTTTTCCTGATGGTAGGCAATGTCGGGGGCAAGGTAAGTATATGCGCCGTCGCTTTTTCTTACCACCCTATCCTTGTCATCGCCGAAAACAGTTGATTTAAACCAGAGCGCGCCTTCCTGTTCATACAGATAATCTTTTTTCTTTAGGGCCTCCAGGCCCTTTTCTATCTTGCCGCTTTTCCCAAGCTCTTTCTGCGAATACCAGATATCAAATTTAATGCCAAAATCATCCAACTCTTTTTTAATAATCTTAAGGATATAACTTGCAGCAAAATCACCTAGTTGGCCTGTTTTGATTTTATTTTTTTTAGCTTCTTTTGCAATATCGTAAATATAGTCTCCCTGATAATATTCCTCAGGAAACTCTATCTGTTCGCCGTTTAACTCCCTTATTCTTAACTCGACTGACTCACCTAGAATATTAATCTGGTTTCCTTCGTCATTTAAATAATATTCTCTTTTGACTTTAAAACCTAAAAATCCCAATACATTTGCTAGGCAGTCGCCAACCGCTCCCTGCCTTGCGTGTGCGACAGATAAAGAACCTGTAGGATTTGCGCTTACAAATTCGATTAAGACAGGTTTTCCCGCACCCTTATTAAGCCTTAAGCTATCAGGGCCTTTAGTAACAAGCTCCTGCAACTTTTCATAAAAGTATTTATCCGCAAGGTAGAAATTAATAAATCCTGCGCCCTCAGCCTTTATCTGAGAAACATAATAATTTAAATCGCTCTTCGTAAGATTTTGTTTTACCGATTCTATGATTGCTGCGGCGATATCGCGAGGGGATTTTTTAAGTTCTTTGCTTAATTTTAACGCTATATTAGTAAAAAAGTCTCCGAAACGGCTATCAGTAGGAAAATCAAGGTATAAATCCTCTTTTAAATGATCGAATAACTTTAAATCCCTTAATGTTTCCCTAATCACCTCAATAAGGGAATCTTGGATGCTTTTTTTCATCTTAATTAAAAATCCCGGACGGCAATTTCACTTCCTGATAGGAATTCTTGAGGGGACCCTGACACGCTTGGCATCGCTCCAAAGGCGCTCTAAAGAATAAAACTCTCTCATCGGCTTATAGAATATATGGACAACGACAGATACATAATCCAATACCACCCACCCTGATTCATCGGTAGGTGAAACCATTGAGAGAGATTTTATCTTAGTTTTAGCTAAATCTTCTTCTATACCCTGCGCAAATGAGTTTACCTGCCTTAAAGACTCACCGCTAAGAATAACGAAATAATCGCAAAAGCTTGAAACGGCCTGCATGTCAAGGACGACAACCCTTTGCGCTTTTTTTGATTTAACAAATGCTGCAATACGAAGTGCTAACTTTTTTGTTTCTATTAGTACCTTGCCTTCTTTAAGTGTGCAGGCTATTTTTTGCCTAAAATCCTATACATGCCGGTGCCGCAATCAGGGCATTTTCCCTTGACGGCCAGGCGTTTATTCTTCATGGTAACCCTCTGTTCGTCCTTTATTGTTTTTTTCCCTTTGCATTTTACGCAATATCCTATTTCTGCCATTTGATTCCTCCTTTAATGAGCACATAACTTACGAACACGATAGTGTGAGTAAGTTATTGTGCGAATTAATCCCGCATCTTGATTTCCAAGGGAACAGCGGGAGAACTTCAGTCATAACTTACGAACACGCTTAGTGTGAGTAAGCTATTTGCGCGAATTAACCCAGCCCCTGCACGCAGGGGCTGAGGAAGTTCATACATAACTTACGAAACGATAAAGTTATGCACCCGGTTATATTATCACAGGTTAATTTGTATGTCAAATATTTCTTAATGAGGCCACAACTTACGGAATGAAATGACGTAAGTTGCTAGGCCGAATTATTGAGCACATAAAGTTTCTATTAACGAAATCCCGCGTAAGCGGGGATCCCCGCATCTTACTTTCCAAGGTAACAGCGGGAGAGGTTCCGAGTACCGCCGAATGCAGGACGGGAGATCACCTCTTCCTTATTTTAAGCTCCGGCCCTTAGTGTGTTTTTCTTCGAACTCGCCAACGATTTCTTCAATCAGGTCTTCCAATGTCACTATCCCTATGGTTTTTTTATGGCTATCAACCGCAACCGCGATCTGTATTCTATCAGCCTGGAATTTTTTTAAAAGTTCGCTTACCTGCATCGAATCTGGCACATAATACGCCTCATGAATCAAGTCTTGCAATACAAAGAGCCCTTTATCCCTTAAGATATAAAGCAAATCGTGTGCGTAGACTATTCCTACGATGTTGTCAACTGATGCCTCGTAAACCGGAAGCCGCGCGTGGCCCTGCTCTACAAAAATATCGAGTAAATGCTCGGAAGTGGTGTTTACATTAACAGCCACTATTTTTTCTTTTGGCACCATAATATCGTTTACCTTTATATCACCGAATTCAAAGATGCGCTGCAGCATCCTCCCCTCTTCGTCGCTTAAAAAACCCTCCTCTTTGCCTAACTCTACCATCATCCGTAATTCTTCCTCAGTCACCAGCGGGGATCTTTTTGCCGGCTTAATTCCTAAAAGCTTGATAATCAGACCGCTTGCTGCGCTGAAAACTGAAATTATGGGAGTAAATATCTTGATAAAGGCCTCCATTAGCGGAGCGATAAAAAGGGCTACTCTCTCGGTATGTTTAATAGCCAATATCTTCGGCGTAATCTCGCATATCAGGACTATGAAAGAGGCGGCAGCAAGGGTTGCGATTATTACCCCCCATTTGTAACCGAAAGCGTAAACACAGGCTCCGGTGACTATCGCGGAGATCGCGATATTGACAAAATTGTTTCCCACCAGGATACCCACGATGAATTTATCCATCTTCTGCATAAGCCGATGTATGCTCTTTGAGCGCCTTATCCCGCGGCTGAGCATGTGGCGCAGCCGTATCTTGCTTAAGCCGATAATGGAGGTCTCTGAGGCGGAAAAGAAAAAAGAAAAGAGCGTTAAGATAAAAAGCAGAATTACCGTGGCCTGCAGCGAGAATAGCGGTTGCATTATCTAATCGATTTTTAGTTTATTGTAAATATCCTGTTCGATATCCTTTAAAGGGCCAATCAATGAAAGATTTAATTTTCTACCCTGAAATACGTGATTTGCAACTTTACATAAATCTTCTCTCTTTACCTTGTTTACCTCATTTATAACGTCTTCTAAGGTGTCTGTCTTATCGATAGAGGCGGTGCTTTCTCCGATCCAGAGCATATTATCTAAAGTATCCTCCAATGCCAGCCTTAACTGCCCCAGATAAAATTCCTTAGCCCTTTTTAATTCATCTGCGGAGACTAATTCTTCTTTTGTTTTTTTTAACTGCGCCAAAATTAATTCTAAGCTATCAATCACTTTTTTATTATCAATGCCGGCATGGACCAAGAACGCCCCCGTATCAAGAAAGCGCTTCAGAGCAGTGCCTATCTCATAAGCAAGGCCCCTTTTTTCTCTTACCTCTTCAAATAGGCGGCTTGACATATTTGCACCCAATATAATATGCAGCATTCCCAAGGCGTGTTTTAAAGGGTCTTCGCGCGAAAGGGCATGAAAACCTAAAGCCATATGTGTCTGTTCAGTATCCTTAGGAAATAATTTAAGCTGCGGAATAATCTGCGATTCTTTCGCCTTTACAAATACATTTCTATTTTGTTTTTTCTGGCTGCGAAAAATCTTTAAGGCCTTGCCTGCTAAATTGTTATGGTCAAGCGTTCCTGCGGCGCTGATGATGATATTTGCCGGCGTATAATAACTATCCCTGAATGAATGCAGCGCATCTTTATTTACCCTGCTTACGGATTCAACGCTTCCTATAATAGGCGCGCCTAAAGGCTGGTTTGGCCAGAGAAGCTCATCCAGCAGATCATAGACATAGCTTTGCGGCTGGTCCTTATACATTTTTAGTTCTTCCAAAATAACCGTTTTTTCCTTTTCCACTTCTCCCTTAGGAATAACGGGATTTAAGACCATATCCGATAAAACATTTAAAGACACCTCAAGATAATCAGCCGGTATTTTTACCAGATAACAGGTGAGTTCTTCCGAAGTAAAGCCGTTTAATGCCCCGCCAATGCCTTCAATTGATTCTTTGATTTTACGGTGAGAGTATTTCTTTGTGCCTTTAAAAAGAAGGTGCTCTAGGAAATGGGCGATACCTTTATTCTCAAAGGCCTCATACCTGCCGCCGATATTTATCCAGATGCCTATAGCCAGCGACTGCCTGCCGGACATCTTATGGGTAACTACCCTTAAGCCGTTATCTAAATCAGTCCTTTTATACACGCGTTAATCCCCTGACAAAGCTGGCTACCTTTTTTATCAAATCCCGCTTGCCCAGATTATCCTTTATCTTTTTTATGATGGCGCTTCCGACAATTACTCCGTCGGAAACCCTGCCTGCCTCTTTTACCTGAGCGTAAGTAGAAACCCCGAAGCCAACGCAAACAGGCTTGTTTGTGTATTTTTTAATAAACCGGATATTCTTTTTAATATCCGGAGAGAGGGCCTTCCGCGCCCCTGTTACGCCCGTTAAAGATACATAATAAATAAAACCCCTTGAAACCTTTGATATGAATTTCATTCTCTCAACGGTACTGGTCGGTGAAAGAAAACAAATCAAGTCCAACCCTGATTTGGCAGCGGCTTTTACAAAAGGCACATCCTCTTCAGGAGGGAGGTCGGGAATAATAACTCCGTCTACGCCGTTTCTTAATGCCTCCCTAATGAATTTTTCTTTGCCAAAACAAAATACAGGGTTGTAATAAGTCATGAGACAAATCGGAATGGACACGGATTTACGTACCCGCCCCACCAATTTTATAATAGCTGCTAAATGCGTATTTTTCTTAAGCGCCTCCTGGGAGGCTTCCTGAATTACCGGCCCGTCTGCTAAAGGGTCTGAAAACGGAACGCCTAATTCTATAATATCAACCCCTGCTTGCGCAAATTTTATAATCAATTTCTTAGTTGTGCTTAAATCCGGATAGCCGGCAGTGATAAAAGCAATGAACGCTTTTTTATTCCCTCTTTTTAATTCTTTGAACTTATGCTCTATTCTGTTCATAGTTTTAGCTCTTTCGCAACTGCGTATGTGTCCTTATCCCCTCTTCCGGATAGGCATAATATAACGATAGAATTCTTATTTATCCTGCCGGATAGTTCTTTTAGGTAAAAAATAGCGTGCGCCGGTTCAAGCGCAGGGATTATCCCTTCTTTTTCAGAAAGTAATTTAAAACCCTCCAATGCCTCTCTGTCATTAACCGCCACATAAGTTGCCCTTTTTATCTTTTTGTAATAGGCGTGCTCAGGCCCGACTCCCGGATAATCTAAGCCTGCCGCAATGGAATGCGTATTTCTTATCTGTCCGAACTTATCCTCTAAAAGGTCTGATTTACAACCGTGCAAAACTCCGGGCGAACCCGCAACAAGGCTTGCCGAATGCTTACCCGAACTCAAACCCAACCCTGCAGCCTCTACGCCGATAAATTTCACCGATTTTTCATTGAAGAACGGATAAAACAACCCCATTGCATTGCTTCCGCCTCCAACACAGGCAACCAGGTAATCAGGCAACCTTTTTTCCTTTTGCAGGACCTGCCTTTTTGCCTCGCGCCCGATTATTGACTGAAAATCGCGTACCATCATCGGATACGGATGCGGGCCTGCAACTGTCCCTAAACAATAGTGCGTTGTCCGCACGTTTGTCACCCAATCCCTTAATGCCTCGGTCATTGCATCTTTTAAAGTCCTTGTCCCGCTTTTTACAGGGATAACCCTGGCACCGAGCAATTTCATACGGAAGACATTAAGCTTCTGCCTTTCAATATCCTCACTCCCCATATAAATATCGCATTTAAGCCCGAACATCGCGGCAACAGTAGCGGTGGCTACCCCGTGCTGGCCTGCCCCCGTCTCCGCGATTAAGCGCGGCTTCTTCATCCGGACAGCAAGAAGTACCTGCCCGAGCGTGTTGTTTATTTTATGGGCTCCCGTATGCAGTAGGTCCTCTCTTTTTATGTATATTTTATTTATACCTAAGTATCTGCTTAAATTCTTGGCAAAAAATAACGCCGTAGGCCTACCCGCATATTCTCTTAAATAATAACCGAATTCCTCGTTGAACTTTTTATCGCGCCTGTACTTAGCGTATTCTTTTTCAAGCTCATCCAAAGCGTATATCAGTGTCTCAGGAACGAACCTGCCTCCGAAACCGTTAAAATACCCCTTTTTATCCGGTAACATATTTATCTCCTAAAATGTGACACCGCGTGAATTATTAATTCCGCCACTGAATAACCTTTCCCAAAGCGCCCTGAAGACTTCGGCGAACTCCTTAACCATTCCTTCTATGCCGCCACCTGTAAAAGGATAATATGAATGTACATTCGGCCCGGAAAAAAATATTTTATAAACCACTATCTTAATTAAAACAAAACTGAGGTAAATAAATAACACTGCCGATACAATTGAGGCAATAAAAGCGATCAAACAACCCAGGCAACAGTTTAGCCATTTTCTCTTTTTCTTAAAATCAGAACCGCAAAACCTGCATTTTATGGCTTCATCAAGTATCTCTTCGGCGCAGTAGGGACATTTTTTCATACATCCTTCTGGTTTCTCTATCAAACGAGACAATCTCCTGATTATCGGCGGGACACTTTCCATTGTCCTAAACGGGACAGTCCCTGCTGCTACGTGAATTTAGATGTTTTTACAGCTTTGATAAATTCTTTTACCTTTCTATGGTCTTTCTTGCCCGGCCTTATCTCAACAGAGCTACAAACATCAACCCAATCAGGATGCACGCATCTTATCGCATCTTCGACATTTTTAGCGCTAAGGCCTCCTGATAAAAATACAGGCCGCTTTAGTCCGTTGATATGCCTAATCAGCCTCCAGTCGAATTTCTTTCCAGTGCCTCCGGCTTTAGATTTTGTGAATGTATCAAAAAGATAGGCGAAAGGCTTATACCTTGATACGCTTTTGGCGTCTAAACATCTTTTTACCCTGAATGCTTTTATAACTTTGTAACCCTTGAATTTATCGCAGAATTCCGGGGACTCATCTCCGTGAAACTGCAGTATATCGAGATTGCAAAGCCTTGCGATTTTTTTGATTTCTTTTTCCTTTTCGTTTACAAAGACTCCGGTTTTCAGGATATTCTTAGGCAGCTGAACAATTATTTCTTTTGCTAAAGGAGGCGCAATGTAGCGCGGGCTTTTTTTATAGAAAACAAACCCCAGCGCATCGCATCCAGCCCCTAGAGAAACTTTTGCATCATCTAGATTAGTTATCCCGCAGATTTTTGCCTTAACCATTTACCATCCCATAACCTCTTCTACTTTTTTATTTATATCGTAAGCCTGCATGAAAGCACTGCCAATTAAAAGTGCGCTTACGCCTAATATTTTCAAGAATAATACGTCCTGATAACTTTTTATACCGCTTTCTACAACAACGGTTTTATCCTTTGGAATCAAAGGAAAAAGTTTTTCCGTAGTTTTAGAATCGACTTCAAGCGTATGCAGGTTTCGGTTATTAATACCGATTAACGAGATTCCCTTCAATTTCAGGATTTTTTTTAACTCTTTATCTGTGTGCACCTCAACCAGGCAATCAAGGCCTATGCCAGATGCTATCTCCACTAATTGCGAGATTGCCTCCTGATTCAACAACTCCGCGATTAATAATACGGCATCGGCTCCATAAGCCCTGGACTCATAAACCTGATACGGCTCTAAGATAAAATCTTTTCGTAAAATAGGAACATCTATCAGGTTCTTTGCTTCATTAATATAGGAAATGTTTCCCAAAAAAAAATCTTCTTCGGTAAGGACGGACACTGCCTGAACCCCTGCTTCCTTATAAGCAGAGGAGATCTCCAACAAGTTGAAATTTTCCCTGATTATTCCAAGCGTTGGGGAGGCCTTCTTGATTTCCGCAATGAGCGAAATCTCACCGCGCCTGCTTATCGCCTCGATGAATGGCCTTGCAGCGGGTAAGCCCTGTAATCTGGCCTTTAACTCTTCCTCGGGAAGAGCCTGTTTTGCTAAGAGTGTTTTTTCCTTTTTTTTCTGAATTATCTCTTTTAAGGTATCGGCTTTTACCATTAATTTAAAGAATACTTTTTAAGCAGCTCAAACTTTTCCAGCGCTTTTTTTGAATCAAGAGACAGCTCGGCTAATTTTACACCCTCTTTTATGGTAACGGCTGCATCCGCTGCATAAACTGCGGCTCCGGCATTTAATACAACTATATCGCGCTTTGGGCCGGGCTTGCCGTTTAATAGCCCCATCAATGATTCAGCGTTCTCTTGAATACTGCCTCCCGCCAAATCCTCTATTCTTGCTTTCTTAAAACCGAAATCTTCCGGCTCCACCTCTAAACAACCTGTGCCGCCTCCGCGCGCCTCGCAGATAAAAGTTTTTCCGGTAGTAGTTATCTCATCCAAACCGTCTTCTCCGTGTAACAGCAGGGCATGGACAGTCCCTAAATTATGCAATACCGCTGCCAATTTTTCAGTCAGGATTTTTTCGTATACGCCTATCAATTGATGCGTTGCCCCTGCAGGATTTGTCAAAGGCCCCAAGATATTGAAAATAGTCCTTTTGCCTATCTCTTTCCTTGCCGGCATCGCATATTTCATTGCCGGATGCAGGTTTTGAGCAAATAAGAAAGCTATCCCTGCTTCGTCAAGGCATTTCTCTATTTTTTCTTTTGGCAAATTTATGTTTACCCCTAATGCTTCTAATATATCCGCGCTTCCGCAACAACTGGAAACAGAACGGTTCCCGTGCTTGGCTACAGCGATACCGCATCCGCTTACAACAAAAGCTGCGGCAGTAGAAACATTAAAAGTCCCTTTCCTGTCGCCTCCAGTACCGCATGTATCAAGGATTACCCTGTGTTTGGTATTTATTTTAATTACGTGCCTGCGCATTATTCTGGCTGCGGCAGTCAATTCTTCAACGGTCTCACCCTTTCTGCTTAAGGCCTGCAAAAACGCGACAATCTGCTGCGTATTGGCCTTGCCGGTCATTATCTCCTCCATTACCTGCTGCATCTGGGCAGCGGTGAGGTCTTCATCCATAGATATTTTCTTTATTGCTTCTTTTATCATTGCCTCAAGAAATCGCTTCGCGATAAGGCCATTCCTTTAAAAGGTGTAAGAAGGCCTATCCTTTTTAGGATAACTTACTGCGATTTTCGCAGTGGGTGATTTTTATACTTTCCTACACTCCCAAGAAATTAGCTAATATATTTTTTCCTTCCGTAGTAAGGATTGACTCCGGATGAAACTGCACGCCCCACAAAGTAAATTCTTTATGTTTCAGGCCCATAATCTCTTTTTCTTTTGTCCAGGCGATAACCTCTAAACATGCGGGAAGTGTTTTTTTGTCCACTAATAAAGAATGGTACCTGGTTGCCTCAAACGGATTGGGGATACCTTTGAATATTGTTTTTCCGTTGTGATAAATCAAAGAGGTCTTTCCGTGCATGAGTTTTTTTGCATTTATAATTTTACCGCCGTAAGCAAAGCCGATTGCCTGATGGCCAAGGCAAACTCCCAATATAGGGATTTTGCCTGCCAATCCTTTTATTAAATCTACGCAAATACCAGCATCCTCAGGCCTTCCCGGCCCGGGAGAGATGACGATTTTCTTTGGCTTACGCTTCTTTATCTTTGCCAAGGTTATCCTGTCATTCCGGAATACCCTGACATCCTCTCCTAAGGCGCCGAGATACTGCACAAGATTATAGGTAAAGGAATCGTAATTATCAATCATTAGTATCATATTTAAGCCTCTAAACTTATATGATTACACAAATTTTTAAATGAGATTACTCAGATTAAAAGATTAAATTTATCTGTGGAATCAATAAAAAATTAATCTATAGATATTCTTTTATTTTTTATTCTTTTTCTCTCCGAATATTTGCGCCTAACTTCTTTAATTTTTCTTCCATATCCTCGTATCCCCGCTCTAAATGATAAATCCTGGAAACAGTGCTCTTTCCGTGCGCAGCAAGCCCTGCCAACAACAGGCACGCTGATGCGCGTAAGTCCGATGCCATGACCGGAGCGCCCGATAAGCCTTTGACGCCTTCTACAATTGCGTGCGGGCCTTCTCTTTGGATATGAGCGCCCATACGGTTAAGTTCAGCCACATGCATAAACCTGTCAGGATAAATCTTTTCGGTTATAACGCTTATGCCGGAAGTAACACTCATCAATGCCATAATCTGCGCCTGCATATCCGTAGGAAAACCCGGGTAAGGAAGCGTGGTAACATTTATCGCCTTAAACGGCCTTTGGTAGCGCACGCGCACAGAACCGTCTTTTTTGGTAATAGCTGCGCCCGCCTCCTGCAATTTATCGATTAATGCGCCCAGGTGCTGAAAAAAAACATTCTTAATATGTATATCGCCGCGGGTAATCAATGCAGCGACCAAAAAAGTGCCTGCCTCTATCCTATCGGGAATAATAGTATGGGTTGCGCCGTGCAGGTGTTTAACGCCTTCGATTTCAATAATAGGAGTGCCGTGGCCTTTTATTTTTGCGCCCATTTTAATTAAAAACTCTGCTAAATCTACGACCTCCGGCTCGCAGGCAGCTGATTCTATAATAGTCTTTCCGTTAGCCAAAACAGCAGCCATCATTACATTATCTGTAGCTAAAACCGAAGAACCATATGCACCGCCAAGGTAGATATGGCCTCCTTTAAGCCTATCTGCTTTTGCTACAACATACCCGGAATCAATATCTACATTAGCGCCCAACGCCTTTATACCTTTTAAATGCAAATCCACCGGACGAACTCCAATAATACAGCCACCGGGCAAAGAAACCTTTGCTTTTTTTAGTTTTCCGAGCAAGGGGCCTAAAACGCAGAAAGACGCCCGCATAGTGGAAACCAGTTTATAATCAGCGACAAAATTACCGCTTTTTGCCGCAGTTACGCTAATAACGCCATTTTCAACATCAACGTTCTTACCCAAAGAAGAGAGGATCTTAATCATGGTGTTTGTATCGAGCAGATCAGGAACGCCCTTTATAATACAGGCATCATCGGTCAACAAAGTTGCGGCCAGTATGGGCAACACCGCATTCTTTGCGCCGGAAACCGTAACTTCACCCCTAAGCTTCGCCCCGCCTTCAATAATTAGTTTATCCATATTTTGCTCTTATGTTCAATCGGCGGGACACCTTCCATTAAAGCTACTGTTTTTATTGCTTTGACGGAAGGTGTCCCGTAACTGTTAACGGATGACAGTCCCTGCTGTCAATACTAATTTAACATTCTTGCAACTACCACCCTATCCAGATTATTATAATCCTTAATGATTTCTATTATCTCAAAGTATCCTGAATTTTGGATATATTTTTTTACCGCATCCTTTTGGTTAAAACCTATCTCAAAAATTAAAAATCCGCGCCCGCGTAAATACTTAGGCGAGGACTTGATTATATTTTCATAGAAATACAAACCATCGCTCCCGCCATTCAAGGCAACTTCCGGCTCAAACTGCACTTCAGGCTGCAATCTTTTTATTTCCGAAGAGGCTATGTAGGGAGGATTGGATACGCATATCGCATATCGCACCTTGCCCGCCGGCAGGCAGGTATCGCATATCGGAAAATCCTTAAAAAGATCGCTTTTTAAAAACTTTATTTTTTTAGCCACTTTATTTAATTTAGCATTGTAACGAGCGACAAGTAAAGCCTTCTTGGAAACATCGGTCGCTGTTATTTGAGACTCCGGTAAATACTTTGCTAAGCTTACTGCTATACAGCCCGATCCTGTTCCCAACTCTAGGATAGGACAGGCGATAGCTGGTAAACGATTAGCATATTTAATAACAGTTTCGACCAATATTTCCGTTTCAGGCCGCGGTATCAATACATCGGGAGTAACTTTAAATTCTAAACCCATAAATTCGGTTTTACCGAGGATGTATTGGATAGGCTCGCCTTTAACCCTTTTTTTTAGCGCCGACGACACAAGGTGCAGCTTATCTTTATCTAAAACTAACCCTTTATTTAGATACAAAAATGTCCTGTCGCAGTCAAGCAAACCAGTAAACAATAGCTCCGTTTCATTCACCTAGGCCCTCACTCTTCCGGTTAGCGGTTTTTGCTTTAACGGTTAGCGCTAACCGCTCACCGCTTCATTTCTCTTTTCCTTTGCTGCTTTTATTAATGCATCTGAAAGTTCATCCAAATCGCCTTCCAGAACTGTCTCTAACCTGTGTGTGGTAAAATTGATGCGGTGGTCAGTAATTCTACGATCCGGGAAATTATAAGTACGTATTTTCTCGCTGCGGTCACCAGTCCCTATCTGGGACTTTCTTGCCTGCGAAAGCTTTTTAATCTCCTCTTCCCTCTTTTTATCCAAAAGTTTAGCGCGCAAAATCCTCATTGCCTTAAGTTTATTCTTTAGCTGCGAACGCTCATCCTGGCAAGCAACCGCAAGCCCGGTAGGAATATGGGTGATCCTGACTGCCGAGTCGGTTTTCTGCATATGCTGCCCCCCGGGGCCGCTTGACCTGTAGGTATCTATCCTTAAATCCTTTGGCTCAATAACCAGATCAATCTCTTCGGGTTCAACCAACACCGCTACGGAAGCAGTAGAAGTATGAATCCTACCTTGGGCCTCTGTTTCAGGGACCCTCTGCACACGGTGAACTCCGCTTTCAAACCTTAGGCGCTTATACGCGTCTTTACCTTTTACGCTAAAAGATACTTCTTTAAACCCGCCTGCCTCATTTGTGCTAACTGTCATGGACTCAACCACCCAGCCCTTTTTCGCGGCATACATAGTATACATGCGGTAAAGGTTAGCGGCAAATAATCCCGCCTCATCTCCTCCTGTACCCTGCCTTACTTCAACGATGACATCCCTGCCCTCATCCGTATCCTCCTCTTCAAGGGATACTTTAATCTTTTCCTCCAACTCTCTCTTCTTGAACTCCAGGTCTTGAAGCTCTTTTTTTGCTAACTCAAAAAAATCCTTATCGTGCTTTTCTTTTAATACCGCCTCAAGCTCGGCAAACTCAATACAAAACTTTTTGTATTCCCTGAATAAACTGACCGGCTCTTTAAGGCCTGACAGTTCTTTGGCGACTCTTTTAGAGCGTTCTCTATCAGAGATCATTTCCGGGGAGGCAAGAAGCTGCTCCAATTCCTGATAACGTGACTCTAGTTTTTGCAACTGTTCAAACATTTTCACTTACGCCATTTTCTTGCCGTATTTCTTAATAAACTTATCCACGCGTCCGGCAGAATCAACAAACTTCTGTTTTCCGGTGAAAAAGGGATGGCACTTAGAACATATTTCCACGCGGATACTTGGCTTGGTAGAGCGCGTATGGATGGTCTCTCCGCACGCGCACACAACCGTGCTTTCTTTGTAGCTCGGATGAATCTTATCCTTCATTTTTATATCCTCCGTTAATTACGTAACTCGGCTTTAGGGACGTTTCTTAACTTAGCTATAAGGTGTCCCCTACACGGGGAGGAGTTTATATTCAGCTTGAAAACCGTCCCTAATTTTAGAATTATTGGTTCATACTGTTCAAAAACTCTTCATTATTCTTTGTCTTTGAGAGCTTTTCTATCAAAAGCTCCATTGCCTCAACGTTACTAAGTTCATTCAAGACTTTTCTTAAAATCCAAATCTTCTGCAATTGCTCCGGTTTAACAAGTAATTCCTCGTGCCTTGTATTCGACCTCTTTATGTCTATAGCAGGATATATTCTGCGTTGGAAGAGATTTCTATCGAGCTGCGATTCCATATTTCCTGTTCCTTTAAACTCTTCAAAAATAACATCGTCCATGCGGCTCCCTGTTTCAACCAGGGCGGTTGCGATAATCGTCAGGCTTCCCCCTTCATCAACTGCACGCGCTGCGCCAAAAAACCTCTTTGGTTTTTGCAGGGCATTGGAATCTATACCTCCTGAGAGGACCTTGCCGCTGTGAGGCACAACTGAGTTATAGGCGCGGGCAAGGCGGGTGATGCTGTCAAGAAGAATTACCACGTCTCTTTTATGCTCTACAAGGCGCTTTGCTTTTTCCAGAACAATCTCCGCAACCTGCACATGCCTTTCCGGCGGCTCGTCAAAGGTTGATGAGATAACCTCACCCTTCACGTGGCGCTGCATATCCGTAACCTCTTCCGGGCGCTCATCAATTAACAACACTATCAATATGACATCAGGGTGATTTGTAGTAATGGAGTTTGCGATTTTTTGCAGCAGCACCGTTTTCCCGCTATAAGGCTGCGCTACTATCATGCCGCGCTGGCCCTTGCCTATGGGAGTAAGCAGGCTCATGACCCTCGTGGAAATTTCTTCCGGTTTAGTCTCCATATTAAAGGCCTCTTTCGGATATACGGGCGTAAGATTATCAAAAAGAACTTTTTCTTTTACCTCTTCCGGATTCTCAAAGTTTACCGCCTCAACCTTAAGGAGCGCAAAATATTTTTCACCCTCCTTCGGCGGCCTGATCTGCCCGCTCACCGTATCACCGGTCCTTAGATCAAACTTTCTAATCTGCGACGGAGATATATAAATATCATCGGGGCAGGGCAGATAATTATAATTCGGGCTTCTTAAGAAACCGAATCCCTCGGGGAGTATTTCTAACACACCCTCCCCAAACATCAACCCCTCTTTTTCCGCCTGCGCCTGCAGTATCTTAAAGATAAGGTCCTGTTTTTTAACGCCGCTTACGCCGTTGACATTCATATCTCTGGCTAATTTGTTAAGCTCGGTGATTTTCATTTCTTTTAAATGCTTGATCTCTAATTTTTCCACTTATTCCCTCCT
>CAKKQZ010000075.1 GCA_919902445.1 Omnitrophica bacterium GWA2_41_15
CGGAGTATTAACTAAATGGAATTGGCTGGTCCAGCATAAGGATAATATCACCTTGGCTGGCCGCTTCTCTAATAGAGAATACTGCCATCCCCTCCTCCTTAGCCTGTTCCCAGGATGAGTCTTTAAGGGTACCTACTAATATTTCGAGGCCACTATCTCGAAGGTTAAGGGATTGGGCCCTACCCTGATTGCCATAACCAATAATGGCAATTTTCTTGCCCATAAGATATCGCAAATCAGCATCTTTATCATGATATATCTTCGTATCGGCTGACATTTTATCCTCCCTAAAATTTGACCGTACAGGAATTTCCTTGTCCAATCCAAATACACTATTCCTTTAGCTAGAGGGTACCTATAGGAAGGAAAAAAGTCAACGAAAATTCAGCCTGGAGATTCCCCAAAATTTTAGAACACGTGCAGAGCAAAGACGAAGGTAACTAGTAGAGCGTTTCATAAAAAAGCATACAATAAAAACTTGTATTAGCCACAAAGCTTGCTATATTGCAGTTGTGGAAAAATAAAAAAGGGATATACTCCTTTCCACAAAAATATAAAACAAGTTGGCTTGTTGTAGCCAACCAAGAGAAAGGAGGATATCCCATGGAAGCTAAGTTTAGTATACCCAAAAAAGCTAACCTTATCAATGAGAAGACCCTGATTGTGGCCGTAGACCTGGGCAAAGATAGCAATATGGGCTATTGTAGGACACCCAATGGTTTTGAGGTGAAACCCTTTAGATTCAGCAACAACCGTGAAGGATTTAACCATTTCTGGAGTACGGTTCAGGCTGCTATGGCTAGATATCAACTGGAGCGGGCGGTAGTAGGCTTTGAGTCTACAGGCTCTTATGGGGAGCCTTTGGAGCATTTCTTGAAGGATAAGCCTGAGGTAGTCCTGGTTCAGGTAAACCCTATGCATGTCAAGAGGTTCAAAGAGGTAACGGATAATTCTCCTAACAAGCGGGATGAGAAGGACCCTCGGGTGATTGCTCAGCTTATGCAGATGGGTAGCTTTCTTAGTTGCATAATCCCAGAGGGCGCCCCGGCGCAGTTGCGGGAGCTGATCCATGCCCGGGAGTTTCAGATAAAGTTGCAGGTACAGGCTTCTAACCGGCTTCAGGACTTGGTGCATAAGGTCTTCCCTGAATTTAGCTCGGTCATCAAGAACCCTCTGTGCGAGACGGGCCGATATTTGCTTTATCATTATCCCCGGCCTGAGCAGATAACCTCTTTGGGCCTGAGGGAGCTGACTAAGATCATGCAGCAAAAGAGCCGGGGTAAGTTGGGCCCCTGGCATGCTAAAAGGCTTTGGGAGGCTGCTAGAGATTCGGTAGGAGTAAAGCAAGCACTGGCGAGCCTCTGTCTGGAGATAAGGCTGCTCTTGCAGCAGATAGAAGACATAGGGAAGACTATCCAGCAAATAGAGGTGCAGTTGCCCTGCTGGCTGGGGCAGGTCCCTTACAGTAAGAGGCTGCTTTCCATCAAGGGGGTTGGAGCTGTGACTGTAGCTGGTGTTATAGGAGAGAGCGGGGGATTGGAACGTTTCTCTGGGCAGAAGGCCCTTATGAAACTGCCAGGACTTAATCTTTATGAGATAAGCTCTGGAAAACATCAGGGAGAGAGGCATATCTCCAAACGGGGTAGGCCGTTGTTGAGGAAGCTGCTCTACTTTGCCGCCCTCAATACCACCAGAAGAGGTGGCATTATGTACCTGAAGTATCAGGAGATGCTTGCTCGGGGGATGGAGAAGATAAAGGCCCAGGTAGCTATCTCCAGGAAGTTGCTGAGGCTCATGTATGCTCTGGTTCGAGATAATAAGGACTATATCCATAGCTGCTCTGATCCTTCGACTCCGCTCAGGACAAGGTTAAGAAAAGCAGCTTAGCTCCTTCGCTTCGCTCAAGGACAAGCCTTAGGAGGGGGAGATTATCATTAGTGCCATTGAGGCGTTTATAACGACCTCCTCACGAAGCTTATATAACTCCCCCTCCTCTGACCACCTGGCCTCTATGAAGCAAGATTAGGGCCCAGCTCGGGATCCTCAAAACACCAGGGTTAGGCAAGGTGGGAAAAGGTAATAAAGCTGCAAAAGGGTTTATAACAGATTTATCCACTGTTCTTTTAAAAATAGGGTTCCGGTTTTAGCAGTAGTTTCAAGGGATTAGAGGGTTTTCCACAGTTTTAGGGAGTTATTAGTCTCCCCCCCAGACCCCCCCTCATTACTACTACTGCTAATAAAAAATACTTGACTACAATAAACCAGGCACTAAGGAAACGTAAAACGCAAAGCTAAAGGTGCAAAGCTGAGGAATAATTACCTTAATTTTACACTTTGCATTTTAAGCTTTGA
>CAKKQZ010000076.1 GCA_919902445.1 Omnitrophica bacterium GWA2_41_15
AAATCATTGGAGAGGCAACAAAGCAGATTTCGCAAGATATTAAGCGCAGGCATCCGGAAGTTCCATGGAAAGAGATGGCTGGAATGCGAGATAAGCTAATTCATGCTTATCTCGGAATAAATTACACTTTAGTGTGGGATACCGCAAAGCAGATTATTCCTGAAATAAAGCCCCTCATTAGTGAAATTGCAAAAAAGAAAACCCTCTAAATTCCATAAAAATTCCTAAGAAAAATAGTAAGAGCGGGGTTGACAAAGTTTAAAATTATGTTAAAATTACTTTTTAGCATTCATAAGGCAAGAGTGCTAATGGAGATCCTATGGTAAGAAACACTGATTACGAATCAAGAAGAAGGGCTATTCTGACAGCCACAATAAACAGGTACATTAAAGGCGCCTTGCCGGTTGCTTCAGAAGATGTGGCTAAGGAATTTGACTTAAGCTCCGCCACCATAAGGAATATTTTTTCCGAGCTGGAGGAATCCGGCTTATTGATGCATCCTTATACTTCAGGAGGCAGGATTCCGACTGACAAGGGATACCGTTATTATCTGGATTTTCTTATCCTGCAGATGGAATTACTGGATGAAGAAAAAGAGCGCATTGTAAAGGAGTATAGAAAAGAAATGGGGCGGCTGGAAGACGCGCTGGAAGGGACATCAGAGCTGATTTCAGCGATAACCCATTATGCCGGCCTTGTTTCTTTTTTAGATTGGCAGGATAAGATTTTCTACAAAGGCATAAGCCATATTCTGGAGCAACCGGAATTTCAGGATTTCCAGAAGCTGCGCCTGTTAATCAAGCTTATAGAAGATAAGCAGAATTTACTGGATATAATCAACCGTGATTTCAAAGAAAAAGTAAAAGTGTATATAGGAAGCGAGTTGGGGTGTCCTGAAATGGCGAATTGTTCCCTGGTGGTCTCAAGTTACCGGGTCAAAAACAGGCCTTCGGGAAAAATAGCCGTGTTAGGGCCGGTGCGCATGGAGTATAGGCATATAATCCCTACTCTTGAATATATCTCCGATGTGTTAAGCGGAGCCTTGGATAATATTTAAGGATACAATATGGATGAGCCGAAGGAAAATCAGGAGCAGAAGAATAACAAAAAAGAAGCCGAGGCCGAAGAAAAGAAAAACGTCTCTTTAGAAGAAGGCGAGTACCTTAAGTTAAAAGGGGAAGCGGATAAAGCCAAGGAGTACTGGGATAGGCTGCTTCGGCTCCAGGCGGATTTTGATAATACCAGAAAACGGCTTGATAAAGAAAAACAGGATTTTATAAAGTTTGCAAATGAAGGGATTATATTTGAGCTGTTGAATATTTTAGATGACCTGGAGCGGAGTGTTGAATTGGCTGAAAGTAAGCACCAGGATCTGTCGAGTTTCTTGAAAGGCGTTGAAATGATACTCGCCCATCTTTATGAAATGTTAAAGGAATACGGAGTAAAGCCCATTGGGGCTGAAGGGAAATTATTCGATCCTAATTTTCATGAGGCGCTGATGCAGGAAGAAAATAAAGACCTTCCTGAGCATACAATTGTTGAAGAGCTGCAAAAGGGTTATTTATTAAACGATAGGGTTATCAGGACTTCAAAAGTCAAAGTTTCTAAAAAATAAAAAGACAATAGTAGTGTGCGCACTGCAGTAGGGACTGTCCCCGAAGGGGACTGTCCCTACTAAGCAAGATAAGTATTAATTACAAGATAAGCCAAAAGGAGGGTCATATGGCAAAAGTTATAGGTATTGATTTAGGGACTTCAAATTCAGCGGCAGCAGTAATGGAGGGGGGGAGGCCTGTAATTATACCTTCGGCAGAAGGTGCGGGCGTTGCTTCGGGTAAAGCCTTTCCTTCTTATGTAGCTTTTACCAAAGATGGGCAGCGCCTGGTGGGTGAACCGGCAAGGCGCCAGGCAGCGATAAATGCTGAAGGCACTATTCAGGCTGCTAAGCGTAAGATGGGGACGGATTTTAAATTCAAGGTTTTTGCTAAGGAATATACGCCGCAGCAAATTTCTGCGTTCATTTTGCAGAAGATAAAGCAGGATGCCGAAGCTTACATGGGAGACAAAGTAGAAGAGGTAGTCATTACCTGCCCTGCCTATTTTGATGACAACCAGAGGACTGCTACAAAAGATGCCGGAGAGATTGCCGGGTTAAAGGTCCTGCGGATAATCAATGAGCCTACAGCTGCATGTCTTGCCTATGGTCTGGAGAAGGCGCAGAAGGAACAGAAGATTATGGTTTTTGACTTAGGGGGCGGGACCTTGGATGTAACCATCATGGAAATGGCTCAGGGTGTATTTCATGTGCAATCAACATCCGGCGATACGCAGCTTGGCGGAACAGATATGGATAAGCTAATGCTTGAATATATTGCCGGGCAATTTAAGCGCGAAACCGGCATAGATATTATGAATGACAAAATGGCAGTGCAGAGGGTGCGCGAGGCAGCGGAAAAAGCCAAGATTGAATTATCTTCCACTGTCAGCACGGATATTAACCTTCCTTTTATTACCGCGGATGCCTCAGGGCCAAAGCATTTAACTATGACCATTACGCGGGCAAAATTAGAGGACCTTATTTCTCCGATAATCGACAGGTGCAAGCATCCTATGGAGCAGGCATTGAATGACGCGAAACTAACTGCCAAGGATGTTGACCGGATTATTATGGTAGGCGGGCCTACGCGTATGCCTATAGTGCAAAAGTTTGTGGAGGATTATGTAGGAAAGAAGATTGAGCGCGGGGTTGACCCTATGGAATGCGTTGCTTTGGGCGCAGCTATACAGGCAGCGATTATTAAGGGTGATGTTAAGGATGTTTTGCTACTTGATGTAACTCCCCTTTCGTTAGGGATAGAAACATTAGGCGGGGTAAGTACAAAATTAATTGAAAGGAACGCTACTATACCCACGCAAAAAAGCCAGGTTTTTTCAACCGCGGCAGATAATCAGACCGCAGTTACAATCCGCGTATTGCAGGGTGAGCGGCCCTTGGCTGACGATAACGTGGAATTAGGAAGGTTTGATCTGGTAGGAATTCCGGCAGCCCAGCGCGGCGTGCCGCAGATTGAAGTAAAATTTGATATTGACCGCGATGGCATTGTGCATGTTTCGGCAAAAGACTTAGGCACAGGTAAAGAGCAGTCAATCAGGATTAGCGCACCTAAGAAGCTATCAAAAGAAGAAATTGATAAGATGGTTAAAGACGCAGAGAAATTCTCTGCCGATGATGCTAAGAAAAAAGATGAGATAGAGGCAATCAACCAAGCGGATAACTTAGTCTATGCTACCGAGAAGTCGCTTAAAGATTACGGAGATAAGGTAAGCCAGGCAGAACGCGCGGATATAGAGGCCAAGGCTAATGATTTGAAGGCTGCGATAAAAGATAAGAATGTTGAAAGGATCAAGAAAGGCATGGAAGATTTGACCAAGGCTTCGCATAAGCTTGCGGAGGAGATATATAAACAGGCTTCCAGTAAGCAGCAGTCGCAGGCAGGCCAAGGCGCGCGCCCTGAAGGCGAGGCCGGGGAGCAAGAGCCGAAAGAAAAGCCGGCATCAACTGGAAAGAAAGACGAAGATATAATTGATGCGGAGTATAAAGAGGAAGATGGCACTAAGTAAGCGCGATTATTATGAAATTCTGGGTGCTAAGAAAAATGCAAGCCTTGATGAGGTTAAAAAGGCCTACAGGGAACTGGCATTGCGCTATCATCCTGACAGGGTGCCTCACGAGCAGAAAAAAGAAGCAGAGGAAAAATTTAAAGAAATTTCTGAGGCCTATGCGGTTTTATCTGATTCGCAAAAACGCGCCCTTTACGATCAATACGGCCACGCAGGCATAGACCAGAGATATGCGCAGGAGGATATCTTTAAAGGCGCAGATTTCAGCAGTATATTCCGCGACTTAGGGGATTTTGGGGTAGGCGGAGACCTTTTTGAGTCGATATTCTCTGATTTAGGTTTTGATATCTTTGGCGGAAGGTCGTCGCGGCGCTCTGCCGGCAGGAGGCGCGGCCGCGATTTGCAGATATCTATTGACATAACCCTGGAAGAAGCTGCAAAGGGGGCCGAAAAGACGGTCACTGTCCCGCGTTATGAATTATGTTCAACCTGCCAGGGTTCAGGCGCAAAGCCCGGTACAAAAAAAATTACCTGCCCCCAATGCAAAGGCGCAGGCCGCACAGTTGCTTCAAGCGGATTTTTCCAATTAGCGCAAACATGTTCTCGTTGCGGCGGAGAAGGGTCTATGCTACAGGCCCCTTGCACTGATTGCCGGGGGGAAGGCAGGAAAAGGATAGTGCATAAGATTAAGGTAAAGATACCTGCAGGGGTTGATACCGGCTCAAACTTAAGAGTAAGGGGAGAGGGTGAGGCAGGTACATCAGGCAGGGGGGATTTATATGTTATTATTGAGGTTCAACCTAATTCTGTTTTCACAAGAGAGGGAAATGATATTATTATTGAGATTAGCGCTAGTTTAAGTAAAGCAATACTCGGCGGCGAAGTAGAGGTTCCTACGCTGGATGGAAACGTAGAAATGAAAATACCCGCAGGAACACAGAGCGGGAAAATTTTTCGCCTCAGGGAAAAGGGGATACCTGATGTGCATGGCAGGGGGGTGGGGGATCAATTGGTAAAGGTTAATGTCGAGATACCTAAGAATCTTACTGCCGAAGCGCGAAAACTTATCGAAGAATTTGCCAGATTATCCGGGGAAGGCACGGGTAAGGAAAGTTTCGGGGAAAAAATAAGAAGGACGTTTAGTTAAATTAGGGGTGAATAGATATGCCGACATATGATTATGAATGCACGAGTTGCGGGCACGCTTTTGAACTATTCCAGAAAATTTCCGATAGGCATCTGGAAAAATGCCCAAAATGCAATAAAAAAGTGAGGCGCCTTATCGGCAGCGGAGCGGGTATAATTTTTAAGGGCCCTGGTTTCTATGCTACTGATTACCGCAAGGGCTCAAAAAACGATCCTGCAAAGGCTAAAGGCCCCGCTTGCCCGAAGCTTAAAGAAGGATGCAATGCCTGCCAACCCCCAAAATAACGCTTATTCGGAGGCTTACTTCATCAGTGGCTAAGATAAAGCCGTTCAGGGCGGTTATTTATAATCAGGAAAAGATTAAGGATTTATCCGCAGTAGTTTGCCCTCCCTACGATGTGATTTCGCCAAAAGACCAGCAGTATTACCATGAGAGGAGCCAATATAATCTTATCCATATACTTTTGGGTAATGATATTGAGGGTGAAGACAAGTATCAGAGGGGAGCAGATTATTTTAAAGAGTGGTTAAAGAATAGAATACTTATTCGGGAGGAAAAGCCCTGTGTATATTTCTATTCTCAAGAATATAATATTAAGGGAGAGAAGAGAACTCGCCTTGGCTTTATTTCTCTTTTAAAACTGGAAGAGAAGGGGGGTTTTTTAGTTTTTGGCCATGAAAATACAGAACTTGCCCCAAAAGAGGATAGGTTAAGGGTATTAAAACGGGTTAAGGCAAACCTAAGCCCGATATTTGCTATTTTTTTGGATAAAAACCGGATTATTCAACGTATCTATCAGAATAACGTAAAAGGTAAAGAGCCGCTCATTAGCCTGGTTGATAAAGAAAAAACACTCCATAAAATATGGAGGATAGATTCTCCCGAAACGCTCTCAAATATACAATCCGGCATTGTAACCGAGGTTATTTTTATTGCAGACGGGCATCACCGCTATGAAGTTGCTTGTGCATTCAGGGATAAGATGAAGAAAAAACTCGCTGGTGCATATACAGGGAGTGAGGATTTCAACTTTGTGCTTACCTATTTTACCAATACGAACCCGCGCGCTCTTTTGATAATGCCGGTACACCGCCTTGTTAAATTGGAGGAAAGGTTAGATTTGGAAGATTTCAAGGTTAAACTTAAGGATTATTTTGACATTGATGAGGTTAAGGATAAGGCGCGTTTTTTCTTTCTCATGGAAAGGGGGGGGCGCACCGAGCATGTCATAGGCATGTATTGGAATAGAAAATACCGGCTCTTACGTTTAAAGAATATTAAGGTTTTTGATAAAGTGATGAGTGATAAATCTAAAGAATACCGTTCGCTCGATGTTTCAATTTTGAATGCACTTGTTTTAAAGAGGATCCTCCCGGAAAATCCGGAGCAGAATAGGAGTATCATATTTTCACCCTGTGCCGATGATCTTATCGATAAGGCTGATAGCGATTTTAGGTATATCGCTTTCTTTTTGAATCCTGTTAAGTTCGAGCAGATAATCGCGGTTGCTTTAAAAGGCCAAAAGATGCCTCCTAAATCTACCTATTTTTACCCGAAGGTTTTATCGGGGCTTCTGATAAATAAATTTGATAATAGTTAATTGGTGAGTAAGTCCAATTAACCAATTAACCAATTAACCAATGGCACTTTTCGGAAAACAAAAATATACGATAGTCAGGTTAAAAAAGAAGGAAATACCGGACGGGCTATGGACGAAGTGCGAGGAGTGTTCCGAGACCCTGTATAATAAAACACTGGATGAGAATTTAAAGGTTTGTTTTAAGTGCAACTATCATTTTACTCTTGGGGCATATGAAAGAATAGCTATGATTTTAGATAAGGATACTTTCAAAGAGTACGATAAAGATATGGCTTCAGGGGATCCCCTGGATTTTAAAGGGCCGAAGACCTATAAAGAAAAGTTAGCCGCTGACCAGTCTGCTACAGGATTAAAGGATGCGGTAATCTCAGGGGAGGGCAGGCTTGATAATAAAAAGACGGTTATCGCTGTTACGGATTCGCGTTTTATCATGGGTTCAATGGGGTCGGTAGTAGGCGAGAAGATAACCCGCGCAATAGAAACAGCCACAAAAAACAAACTCCCCGTAATTATTGTCTCTGGCTCCGGCGGCGGTGCCCGGATGTACGAAGGTATGTATAGCCTTATGCAGATGGCTAAGACTTGCGCTGCGCTTGCTTATCATCGAAAAGCGAAACTCCCTTTTATCTCAGTGCTTACGAATCCTACAATGGCTGGAGTTATGGCTTCTTTTGCCGGGGTTGGCGATATAATTATCGCTGAACCAAAGGCATTAATAGGTTTTACCGGGCCGCGCGTAATCGAACAGACTATCAGGCAAAAACTGCCTCCCGGTTTTCAACGTTCCGAATTTCTTCTTGAACACGGCCTTATAGATATGATTGTGCACCGCAAGGCCATTAAAACAACACTAAGCCAACTACTTGACTATTTTAGTTAAAGTTTGTATAATGGAAAACAACCTATATTATTTTTTTTATGAGAGGAGAATATGGCACAGGTAAGCCTTAGGGAGGTTTCAAAAACCTATACGAAGAACGTAAAAGTAGTTGACCGCGTTAATTTAGGGGTTGAGAACAAGGAATTCATGGTCCTGGTCGGCCCTTCTGGCTGTGGAAAATCTACGACACTAAGAATGATTGCCGGACTTGAAGAAATAAGCGAGGGGGATATCTATATCGGGGATAAGAAGGTTAACGATGTCCCTGCAAAAGACCGCGATATAGCCATGGTTTTTCAGAATTACGCCCTTTATCCGCATATGACCGTATTTGAAAATATGTCATTTGGATTACGGCTCAAACATATCCCTAAACAGGAAATCATTCAGCGCGTAAATGAAGCCGCGGATATATTAGGAATAAAGCGGCTTTTAGGCCGAAAGCCCAAAGAATTATCCGGAGGCGAAAGGCAGCGCGTGGCAGTGGGAAGAGCTATAGTCAGAAAGCCCCTGGTTTTCTTGTTTGACGAACCCTTAAGCAACCTTGATGCGAAAATGAGAGTGCAGATGCGCACGGAAATACACAAGCTTCATATAAGGCTTCAGACCACGATAATATACGTCACGCACGATCAGGTTGAAGCCATGACTATGGGTGACCGCATTGCGGTAATGAAAGACGGCGTCTTGCAGCAGTTAGCAGACCCAATAACTATTTACGACCAACCCAAAAATAAATTCGTTGCCGGATTTATCGGTTCTCCCCCGATGAACTTTATGAAAGGCGCGATCCTTAAAAAAAACGGCAAGATGTATTTTGACGAGTCTAAGTTTACGGTTAAACTCGTTGAGGATATGCATGCAAAGATGGCGCCGTATCTTGGCAAAGAAGTGTTCTTTGGTATACGTTCGGAGGATATTTACGATAAACTCTTTGTCTCCGAGGCCCCTCCTGAAAACATAGTCAGGGTAAACTGTGAAGTATACGAACCCATGGGCTCAGAGGTGTATCTGTATTTAAATACCGGAAAGCATACCTTTATAGCCAGGGTCGGTGCTCACGATAAACCTAAGGTCAATCAGGATATGGATGTCGTTTTTGATATGAGTAAAGTCCACTTCTTTGATAAGGATACCGAAGAGACTATCGTATAGCTTTTTAGAGCCCTCCGATTTAAAGAAAAATAAAAATTGTTTATCCGTCTTCGCGCAGAAGACCCCGGGTGTAAACCCTAAAGATGAATGCGGGTAACCAGCGCTACGGCGGATGTCGCTTAAACGCGTTGAAGGCGGACCCGCCGAAGCGAAGCGTAGGCGGGTAAATATAGGTACCATGGCTGTAAAGCCGTGGGGCTCCATGGCCTATCCATTTAAAATACCCCCTCCTTTAAAATCAGCTGCCCGTGTCTTCTTATCGGTATTTTTATTTATTTCCCCGCCCTTTTTACTTTCATGGGCTAAACAAGGCCACTCCTTTAAATTGTTTTTCTTCTTTTACCTGCTTAATTTTACTCTTTTTATCTACTTGCTAAAGAAATATTTTAATGAAAAAAGCCGGATTGAATATGCTGCTCAACAGATGCAGGAAAAACTAAATATGATCAACGATAAAAATGAAAATGAAGTTAAATATTGCGCAGCCTTACAGGCCAAGATTTTACGTTATAACAGCCTCAAAAGGATAGTGGAAGAAATTAACAAAAGCCTGATTCTTGATTCTATAGCAGAACAACTGAGCGCCGCCGCCTTTTCTCTAATCTCCAATAATAAGGGTGCCTGCCTTATGTATTTGGTGGATAACCAAACCCAGAATTTAAGCCTTTTAAAAGCAAAAAAAGAGGGAAAAAAAATAATTATCAAGGCAAAGGAAGGGGATATATTTGACCATTGGGTATTAAGGCACTGCTCCGCTTTAATTATTGAGGATATCAAGAAAGATTTTCGCTTTGACCTTGAAAAACTTAAACACCGGGATTTAAGGCCGATTTCTTCTTTAATAAGCTCGCCGTTTATAAGCGAAAGCAGGTTGCTGGGCGTCCTAAGGTTGGATAACAACGAAACTAATTTTTACTCTCAGGATGACTTAAGATTCTTATGCAGGATATGTGATCTTGGAGCTGTGGCTTTGGAAAACAGCGAGCTTTTTGAAAAAACTCAGGAATTAGCCATACATGATGAACTGACCTCGCTTTTTACAAAGGGGTATTTTTTGCAACACCTGAAAGAGGAATGCGAGAGCGCCTCGCGCCGTAATAGGGAATTTTCGCTTTTGATGCTGGATATAGATTTATTTAAAAATTACAATGATAAATTCGGCCATACAGCAGGAGATATCGTTTTAAGAAGAACAAGCCAGGTAATAACCAATACCTTAAAAGGCCTAGAGCCATTCGTAAGCCGTTTCGGAGGAGAGGAATTCTGTGTAATCCTGCCCGGCCTTGATAAGAAAAAATCTTACGCTATCGCTGAGAGCTTGCGCGAACGGATAGAAGAAGAGAAAATAATTTTACGCAGGCAGGAGACATTTGTTACTGTCTCTATCGGCGTATCAGGATTTCCTTCTGATGCGGATAGGCCGGACGGGCTTATCGAACAGGCTGACAAAGCTATGTATGAAGCAAAACAAAAAGGAAGGAACCGGGTATGCTGTATTTAGCAGTATTAATTTTATTGACGATATTTTTAAATCTGCGGCTTAAAAGAATGCTGGACAATAGGCTTTTGGCAAAAAATAAGGAGCCTGAGGGCTTAAAAAAGCAGTACGAAAACCTGGATAGCCAGAATAAAAGTTTAAAAGCTGGGAATGACGGTTTGGAAAAATTAGCCGGAGAAACTATTGCGCTTTATGACATAACCAAAGATATATGCAAGACCCTGGATGAAGATAAAATATTCAGTATTTTTAAAAGCAATATAGATAAATATATGAATGCCCTAGACTGCAGGTTTATTAAATCCGAAAAAGACGTTATTGCTTCTAACGATGAAACTGTTTTGCCCCTGTCGGTAAACAATAAGAAGATAGGATACCTCAGCGCACGCGGCATCTTAAAGGGTGAGGAGGATAAATTTCAGATCCTCGGGCAGCAGTTCTTACTGGGAATAAGGAGGTCGCTTTTGTATCAGAAGGTCCAGGAGCTTGCTATAACCGATAATTTGACCAAGGTATTTACGCGAAGGCATTTTCTGGAAAAATTTAACGAAGAATTAGAGCGCTCTAAAAGGCTTAATCTTAAACTGACATTTTTAATGATTGATATAGACCATTTCAAGGGTTTTAATGATCGTTACGGGCATCTTGTAGGGGATGCCATTATCAGGGAAATAAGTAAAACTATCAAAGAAAATATCAGGCAGATAGATTTTATAGGCCGTTACGGAGGAGAAGAATTATCGGTTGTGCTGAGCGAGACAGATAAAGAGCAGGCTCGCTTTGCGGCAGAGCGTATCAGGAAAGCAGTTGAGGCAGGCGAGATTTCGCTTTATGACGAAAGATTAAAGGCCACTGTTAGTATCGGCATCTCTACATTTCCACAGGATAGCCGAGACGCAAAAGAGCTTATAGACAAAGCAGACCAGGCATTATATCTGGCAAAAGGCTCCGGCAGGAATAAAGCATGCGCCTACGGAGCTCAAGGTAAGTAACATAAGTAACTTTATTCCTTGCAATTGCAACTACTTTAATATAAAATACTCAAAACATGTCAAAAAAATCTATTGTCGCAGTTGACCTGGGAGGCACAAATCTAAAAATAGGTATTTTGGATTTAAAGTATAATATCAGGCGTAAAGTAGTTTTAAGTACGCGTAAGTTTGACAGGAAGGAAGATTTAATTCTGGCAATTGAATTCGGTATAAAGAGTATTATCAGGGCTGCTTTTTTAAAGCAGGGTTCTATCTTAGGTATTGGCTTAGGGTTACCAGGGCCGGTAGACTCAAAGGGCGGCATAGTTCATTTCTTCCCCAATATACATGGGTGGAGAAAAGTTAATCTCAAAGAGCTATTGGAGAGAAGGTTGAAATTACCTGTATTTCTGGATAATGATGCTAAGCTTATGGCGGTTGCAGAGTATAAATTAGGGGATGCCGGTAGTTTTAGAAACGTGCTTTGTATCACATTGGGGACAGGTGTTGGGGGAGGTATAATTCTCGAAAAAAGGCTTTATCGCGGGCAGGACAACGCTGCCGGAGAAATAGGGCATCTGCCTATTAATGAAAAAGGCCCGCGCTGTAATTGCGGAGGAGTTGCCTGCCTTGAGTCTTACGTTGGAAATAGCAGGATAAGGGCTGAAGCTGCTAAAATATTTTCAAGGAATATTTCCCTTGAGGAATTAAGCGCCTTGTCAAAGAAGGGAAACAAAAGGGCGATATATATTTGGGAGAAAACAGGAGAACGCCTGGGTATTGCCCTTGCAGGAGCAGTAAATTTATTAAATCTTGACGCTATAATCATCGGAGGTGGGGTTGCAAATGCCGGAAGGGCATTATTCGAGAAACTTAAAATAACTTTAAGGCTAAGATGCATGAGCGTCCAGTCCAGGCGCGTTAAGATTTTTAAGGCAAAGCTGGGAGAGGACGCAGGATTAATCGGCGCTGCTATATTGGTTAACACCCAAACCTAAAGGATGGTTTGGTGTAAGCTTGTGCTTA
>CAKKQZ010000077.1 GCA_919902445.1 Omnitrophica bacterium GWA2_41_15
AGGGGGCAGCGGCTATCTTGAACCGCTTAATACTGCTTTCAGGTTTTTGTTCGCGTGCTGAAAATTTTCTAATGCGCGCTCAAGCAAAAACCTTCAGTAGGATTAACGAAAGTAGCCAAGCCTTCCGCTTTAATATTCTTTCCAGCGGGTGGCTTTGGACGGGGGTGCCCCATACGCGCGCATCCGCCGAAGGCGGAGGGCACGGATGGGGTTGTCCAAAGGCAGGACCCGCTGCCTTGCAAGAATTTAAACCGTAGAGATTATGGCTAAAAAGATATTTCTTTTAATATTTTTCTTGTCACTGGCCGTTTATTCCGGTTGCGGAGAAAACGCCGGGCTTAAAAAAGCGCTGGATTACGAAAAAGAATCGCAAGGAAATTATAAACATGCGCTTTCTATATATAAAGGCCTTATTGATAAGGGAAAGGATTTAGATAGTCTTTATTTTGAACTTGGCAGGCTTTACTACATGCATGGAGACTTTAGCAGCGCATCCGATGCATTGAAGAAGTCAGGTGACTTAAAGGCAAAAAAATTACTGGGGATTTCTTTATTTTACATAGGCAATTTTACCGATGCGCTGGAGGCCTTTAATAAATACGAAATCTCAGATGACGAATGTTTATATTATTTCGGCCTAACAAACGAGAAACTGAATCTATTTGATGAAGCATTAAAGGCGTATAAGAAGATACAGGGGAATGAATTCGGCACAAGGGCAAAAGTGCGGCTGGCTATAATCGAAAAACAAGAGAGCGGCAGGCACATAAAGGATGTAGACCAAAAGGCATATCAAACTTTGGCTGCCGCGCCAAAGGCCGAAGATTATCCGCAGGCAGGAGCGCTTATTTTATCCTCTAATGAAGAAATTGAGGTAAGTTCAGATGGAACGCTAGTTTCGTACCTGCACTATCTTATTAAGATTTTGAATGAAAGGGGCAAGGAGGGTTTTTCCGAGACGCATATTGACTACGATTCGACCTATGAAAAAGTGGAATTGGTTTATGCCCGTACCATAAAACCGGATGGGATAGTTGCGGATGTGGGGAGCCGTCACATACGCGACGTCTCCAAATATCTAAACTTCCCGCTTTATAGCAACGCCCGCGTGTATATCATATCTTTTCCTGAAATTGCCGAAGGCTCAATTATAGAATATAAAGTCAAAGTCTATAGGAGCGAGCTCATAAATAAAAAAGATTTTGTATTAAGCTATTTGCTACAGGCATCCGAGCCGATTCTCGCCGCGATTTTTAGTATTTCCGTCCCCAAAGAAAGAAAGTTAAATATAAAAACCATTAATGAGGAATATAATGATTTTGGAGCCAAGCTCAAGCCCGATGCCGAAGAAAAAGACGGGCGCTTAACCTACAGGTGGCAGTTTAAAAATATCCCGCAGATAATCCCTGAAGCGAATATGCCTCCCGAAGTTAAGATTAACCCCACCTTGCTTATATCCACATTTAATAGCTGGCAGGAAATATATAACTGGTGGTGGAGCCTTGCCAAAGACAAAATATCTGCGGATGATTCAATAAAGAAAAAAGTGGCGGAGCTGATCAAAGATAAACATTCTGAAGAAGAAAAGATGAGGGCAATTTATAATTTCTGCAGCCAAAATATCCGCTATGTGGCCGTGGAATACGGCCAGGCAGGTTATGAGCCGCACCTTGCCACAGATATATTTAAGAATAAATACGGAGACTGCAAAGATAAAGCAATCCTTTTGATTACCATGCTGAAGGAGGCGCTAATTCCCGGTTGGCCCGTGCTTATCGCAACAAAAGACTATTACAATTTAAATGAGGACTTTCCATCTGCAATGTTTAACCACGCCATTGCAGCCGTACGCCTAAACGATAAAACCATCTTCCTTGATGCTACAGCGCAAACTTGTTCTTTTGCAGATCTGCCCGCAGACGACCAGGCGCGCAGGGTTTTGTTATTTAAGCCGGAGGGTTACCAAATAGAAGAGACGCCGGCGTATCCGGCTGAACATAACCTGGCCAAACAGGCGCTCCTGATAAAAATAAATATGGATGAAAGCATCTCTGCTAAAAAAACAAACCTTACCTTTGGTGTTTATGACCAGGCCCAGCGACACTGGTTGTTATATACACAGCCGCAGTTAATCCGGGAGATGCTGCAAGAGAAGATTCAGGAAATTTCCATCGGCGCAAAATTAAGCAGTTACAATATAGAAAATTTAGGGGATCTTGATAAGCCGGTTGTCTTAAGTTATGCATTTAACGGCCCGGAATATTTTACCGCCGCTGGGCCTTTAAGGATCCTCCCGCAGTTGCCAGGGATGGACACTTCCCTGGCTGCAAAAGACAGCCGTAAATACGCTATCGACTTTGGAATATTGGACACAAAAGAAACCCTTGTTGAGATAGAGATTCCCGGTAATTTTACTGTAAAATATATTCCTGAGAGCGTAAGCGAAGAGAGCCCCTGGTTAAAATTCACTGCCGAATATAACCGAAATCGCAATAAGTTGTATTTAAGACAGATACTTCAGCTAAAAAAGTCCTCTATTCCAGCGAACGAATATCCAGAGTTTAAGATTTTTTTTGAAAATTTAGCTAAAAATATTAAACAAAGAATCCTT
>CAKKQZ010000078.1:0-6484 GCA_919902445.1 Omnitrophica bacterium GWA2_41_15
ATCAATCACGCCTTTTGTCGAAGGGATACATTTTCTGCGAGGGTCAATTTGAGTGGCCTCATCCAATGCCCTGCCCAATGCTTTAAATACAGGCTCAAGATTAGTGTGTAAATCCGGATTTGAGCTAGAAAGATTTATATTTAAATTTACCCCCATCCTTTTCGCAAACGCCTCAAAGAAATGATTGGCATGCGCAAAGGAATATCCTACCTCATCTTTAGCCTCCGGTTGTAAAACCGGCTCCCTAACTATTTCTTTAAAAAATCCCCTTCCGCTAATATCCGCGGCCACAGTTGCTACCGCATCTTCCATTGGCACAGCTGCCGAACCGAATCTTCTTATCCCCTTTTTATCTCCCAGTGCTTTTTTTAACGCTTCTCCCAACACTATTCCTATATCTTCGTTAGTGTGATGAATATCTACCCTTAAATCACCCTTAGCCTTAATCTCAAGGTCAAAAAGCCCGTGAAAAGCAAAAAGTTCAAGCATATGGTCAAGCATGCCTATTCCGGTATCTATTTTTGACTTGCCAGTGCCATCAATAGTTAATTTTATGGTAATGTCTGTTTCTTTGGTTTTTCTTTTTATTGTTGCGGCCCTTTTCTTCATTTCCCTCCTTATCAGGGACGTTTCTCAACCTGAATATAAAGTGTCCCCGTCTTGGGGACACCTTATAGCTAGTTTTAGAAACGTCCCTAAATAAACCTTACTTTAACGGAATCCAAGTGCTTATTTAGCCCTTCGATAGTTGCAATCTTTTCAAGCGGGTCTTTTATCTTCTCAAGGGCTTTCTTAGAATAACTGATAATGTGGCTGCTCTTTACAAAATCAAATACAGACAGCCCTGAGAAAAACCGCGCTGTGCCAAGAGTTGGCAGCACGTGGCTGGGGCCTGCGACATAATCTCCTACGGCAGCCGGACTATAGGGGCCTAAGAATATCGCCCCCGCGTTACGTATCCCTTTTACCAGCCTATTTGGATTCTGGACTAAAATCTCCAAATGCTCAGGCGCAATTTTATTTGCGATATCAACTGCCTGCTGCAAGTTCTTGGTTAAAATAATATAGCCGTTACTTGCCGTTAATTCTGATTGCACTTCTTTGGCTAAACCTTTAGAGTTCGTAATCAGTATTGCCAGTCCTTTTGCATGCTCACCTTGCGCGAGTAAATCGGCGATTATAAATTTTGGGTCGCTGAAACGGTTAGCAATAATCACCAGTTCCGTAGGCCCTGCAATCATATCGATATCCACAAGCCCAAATACCTGCCTTTTTGCCTCGTTTACATAAATATTTCCCGGGCCTACTATCTTATCCACGCGCGGTAACGTCTTAGTGCCATATGCCAATGCCGCGATACCCTGCGCTCCGCCTACACGGTAAATCTCATCAACTTTTAAAAGATCGGCCACAACCAATATGTGCGGATTAATAAACCCGAGTTTATCTGGAGGGCTGATCAATGCTATTCTTTTTACACCGGCTATCTTTGCCGGAAGCACCGTCATATAAACAGTAGAAACTAAAGGGGCTGTCCCTGCAGGGATATATATGCCTACCCGCTCTAAGGGGGTAAAATTTTCACCCAACAGCACACCTTCAGCATCTTTAATTCTCCAGGATTTTCTTAAGGTTTTACGGTAAAACCTGTTTACATTTTCAATTATAATTTTCAAGCTTGAAACAAAATTAGGGATGATACTCTGATAGGCGCCGCTGATTTCTATTTGAGACACCTTGAGCTGCCTGGGGAGAATCTTAACCTTATCAAATTTCTTTGTGTATTTTATCAACGCGTCATCTCCGAACAAACGCACATCGTCAATAATCTTTTTTACGCCTTCTTGGATACGCGCACCTTTTAAGAATCCGCGGTTATAAATCTTCTCAAGTTTTTTACTGGTAAATCTGATTATTTTCATTTTACATTCCTGATTATATTTTTCAACTCCTCCAATGCCTTATCAAGATTTTGCGGGTTATTCCCGCCAGCCTGCGCAAAGTCTTTTCTTCCGCCCCCGCTGCCGCCTATAATCGCGGCGATATCGAGGATTAATTTTGACGCATCCACACCCTTATCGCATAAATCCGAAGTTACTCCCATAACCAATAACGCCCTCCCCCTGTAATTAGACCCCAGAGCTACAATACTATTTTGCGCCTTCTCTTTAATCAAATCCACATTTTTCCTCAATAGATCCATTTCGCTGTTGTCGATTAACCTGGCTATAACTTTTGTATCGTTTATGGTTTCTGCTTCCTCAATGAATTTATCAATAGAGGTCTTTAGCGCATTCAGTTTTTGAGCGCTCAACTGCTTCTCTAATTCTTTTACACGCATGCCCATTTTTTCTAATTCATGATTTATTTTGTCAGCCGGAACATTAAGGCTCTTAGAAATATCTGCAAGGATGCTTTCTCCTTCTTTTATTCTTTTATAAGCATAGGACCCGGTTGCCGCCTCTATCCTTCTTACGCCGCTTGCAACAGAACCTTCTTGTATGATTTTAAATAACCCGATTTGCCCGGTAAATTCAAGATGCGTTCCAGCGCAAAATTCCTTTGATATCCCATTAACGGTAACTACGCGGACTTTTTCCTCGTATTTCTCCCCGAAAAAAGCAAGGGCGCCGGACTTTTTTGCCTCCTGCAATGTTTTTTCTTTGCTTTCAACAAAAAGGCAATCTATTATCGAATTATTTACGATCTCCTCTACCCTGTCAAGCTCCTCTTTTTTTACCTCCTTAAAATGCGTGAAGTCAAAACGCAGCCTTTCCGGAGCAACTAAAGACCCTTGCTGTTGCACATGAGCGCCTAAAACCTTTCTTAAGGCTGCCTGCAGGAGATGTGTAGCCGTATGGTTCCTTGCTATCGCAAGCCTTCGCTCAATAGCTACTTGCGCAGAAACCAAATCGTTCTTTTTAAGGCTTCCTGATTTTACCTTTCCGATATGCACTATTACCTTGCCGGTTTTTTTTGTATCGCAAACTACAAAAATATTTTTTCCTTTTATTATTTCCCCGCTATCCCCGGCCTGCCCCCCTGACTCAGGGTAAAAAGGAGTCTTATCCAGGATAATCGATGCCGCCTCGCCTTTTCCTATTCTTTTCACCTCTTTGTTATCCTTGATTATTTTTAAAACCTTTGCCTTTGCAGAATAACTTTTGTATCCCAAAAAAGAAGTGTCTTTAATGCCAAAGCCGGTATCCGGTATGCTAAAAACATCCCCCTTCATTGCGCTTTGCAATTTAGAGCGGGCCCTTTGTCCTTCCATCTGCTTATCAAATTCCTCCTTTGAAATATTTATCCCCTGCTTCTTTAGCCATCCGGCAGTTAACTCAAGGGGCATCCCGTATGTATCATAAAGCTGGAATGCTACCAAGCCTACCTCTTCGGGATCCTGATTATTATGGAAGCGCTGAAATTTATCTTTTAAAATAGCTCCACTTGAATTAAGCGTAGAGATGAAAAGCTTTTCCTCGGCTAAAATAACTTCGGAGATATTCTCCTGCCTGAGCCGCATTTCGGGATAATGAGAAACCATTGCCTGCGCTAAAACCGGAACCAACTTATATAAAAACGGGTCCTTAATGCCGAGCGTTCTTAAATTCAGCGTGCTTTTTCTAATCAGCTTTCTTACCACGTAACCGCGCGTTTCATTAGACGGCAGCACTCCGTCAAAAATAGCAAAGCTTACTGCGCGCAGATGATCAGCCACTGCATAAATCAGCCCTTTGTTTAGCGAATGCGCATTTATTAAAGCAAAAGAAATTTCTTTTATTATCGGAATAAATAAATCTGTCTCAAAATTATTGGGGGCTTGCTGCATTACAGCGGCCAATCTTTCAAGCCCCATACCGGTATCAATATTTTTCTTTGGCAGCGGTTCCAATTGCCCTGTTGATTTACGGTTAAACTGAGTAAAAACAAGGTTCCACACCTCAACAAACCTGCCGCATCCGCAGGAAGGGCCACACTCAGGCTTACCACAACCAAGCTTTTTACCAAGGTCAAAAAATATTTCTGAGCACGGGCCGCAAGGGCCGTTTGGCCCTTTGGTTTTTGCTTCAGATGGCCAGAAATTCTCCTTATCCCCTAATTTTACGATTCTTCTGTTTGGAACCTTTACTAAATCTCTCCAAATCTTATACGCCTCAAGGTCATCCTTGTAAACAGAAACCCAAAGTTTTTCTTCCTTAATCTTTAGTTCTTTGGTCAAGAATTCCCATGCCCAAAAAATCGCGTCTTTCTTAAAATAATCCCCGAAGGAAAAATTACCGAGCATCTCAAAGAATGTATGGTGGCCGGTGGTTTTACCAACTTTATCCAAATCATCCGTGCGCAGGCAGCGTTGAGCCGTTGCAGCGCGCTTAAACCCGGAATCAAACCCCATAAATTCTCTTTTAAACTGATTCATCCCTGCCGGAGTAAATAAAACCGTGGGGTCATCCTTAGGGACAAGAGAGTCGCTCTCAACGATTCTATGCTTTTTGCTTTTGAAAAAATCCAAAAACCTAGTTCTTAAGATATGCGCTTGCACATCTGCCCTTTCTTTTTTATTCTAACTTTTACCCATTTGCCTTTGGTATTTTCATGATTTGGTTATTGCATCAGAAACAATCTCAGGCGAGAAACCGCGGCGCAAAAGATAGCCGTAAACGCGCATCTTTGCTTTCTGCGTGTCTATATTTTTTAACTTTTTAAGCCGCATCTTTGCTAATCTTCCTACAATATCGGCTTCAGAATAACCCTTCCTTACCTCTTCTATCCGGGTATCTATTATCTCCTTCTCAATGCCTTTTAGTTTTAATTCCTGCGTTAATCTTCTAAAACCCAATGGCTTTTTTAAACGGGATTCTATCCAGGTTTTTGCGAAGAGATTATCGTCTATAAACTTGCGCTCTTTTAAGAAAACTAAAACTTCTTTTATTGCCGCCTCATCAAATTTTTTCTTCCTGAGGCGCTCATAAAGTTCCTTTTCACTGCGCAACCTGAATTTAAGCAGTAAAAACGCGTAGGCCCTCGCCTTTTGTACGCTCATCCTGCTATTCCGCACCTTTTATCACAAAGTAACCGCGCGAGGTCTTCACTAACGCATCGCCTTTTAAGCCCCTGGTCATCTTCTCATAATCAGTGGTATTTTTTATCGGCTGCTTATTTATTTCTAAGATTACATCTCCGGGATTTAGATTTGCATCATCTGCCGCGCTCCCCTGATCCAGATTAGTCACGATAACGCCTTTTTTTTCTTCAACCCTGAAGCCCCTGCTATTTTCAGCCGTTATATCTTCGACTTCTATCCCCCTCCAGTTGCCGGAAACTGTTGGAATGCCTTCTTCCCCTTCTGGATTTTGCGGCCGCTCTCCAATCTGAACTTCAAGGGTTAATTCCTTCTTCTCCCGGACAAGGGCAACTTTTGCTTTCTTGCCGATTTCAGTTTTTGCAACAACATTTAATAATTCTCGAACATTGTTTACGGCCTTATTATCAAACTGCCTTATTACGTCACTTTCTTTAAAGCCCCCTTTTTGCGCCGGCCCGCCCTCGATAACCTTAGATACCAGCACCCCGTTTTTGTCGTGCAGCCCTAAATATTTAACTAAATCTTCGGTTAGATTCTGCACGGTCACACCAATCCATCCGTAACTTATTTTTTTCCCCTCGATGAGCCGGGAAATAATCCTCTTTGCGCTATTAACAGGTATCGCAAAACCTACCCCCTGGTATCCTCCGCTGGTTGAAAATATCGCTACATTAATCCCCACCACTTCACCATTAAGATTAACTAAGGGGCCGCCGGAATTTCCCGGATTTATCGCAGCGTCAGTTTGTATAAGGTCGTTATAATCCTTCTCTCGCGAAAGCATGCTCCCAAGGCTGCGGTGGAGCGCGCTTATTACGCCTACAGTTACAGTTGGTTCAGGACTGTGCATGGCAAAACCAAAAGGATTGCCAATTGCAACAACCCATTGGCCGATCCTTAAGCTATCAGAATCACCGAAAGTTGCTGACGGAAGATTCTGCGCATTTATTTTGATTATTGCCAGGTCAGAACGCTGATCCCTTCCTTTGACCTCGCCCTTGAAATCTCTTCCGTCGGATAAAGTCACGTTTATTTTATCCGCGTCGCTAATAACATGCTCATTGGTCAAAATGTAACCCTGAGGGTCAATAATTACACCTGAGCCAAGCCCGGCCTGCTTATATTCTCTATCCGGAATTTCACCGAAGAAATCATCAAAGAACCTGCGCAGTGACTCATCCCCTGCAAAGGGAGATTCGCCGAAAGGATTACCAAAATAGTGCCTTCTGCCTCCCTTAACCTTCTCAATGTGTTCTGTGCTGATTGAGACAACTGCCTTGCCGGTTGTATTAGCCACGTTGACAACAGCGCCTTCAATCCTGTAACCTTCAGAGGAAACTGGCGGAGGAGTTTCGGGTTTGGTATTCTGGCTTTGGCTATCGGAAGCCAAACCATCGCCTT
>CAKKQZ010000078.1:6584-14025 GCA_919902445.1 Omnitrophica bacterium GWA2_41_15
CTATCGGAAGCCAAACCATCGCCTTCTGGCTTATGGCTTTGGCTATGGCTTTGCCTATCGGAAGGCAAACCATGTCTTTCTGGCTTATCGGAAGCCAAACCATCTCCCTCTGTCCTAGCTGAAGGAATTCCGATCACCAGCCCAGCTAACAAAAAAGATACCCCGAAAAATACCTTGTTTTTACCCATATAATTCCTCCCGATACTATCCGATACTGATCTTTTTCCTGGCCTCTTTTTCAATATCTTCCTGTAATTTTGGATTTTCTTTTAAAAATTTTATCGCTGCATCCCTTCCCTGCCCGAGTTTCACATCGTGAAAAGAAAGCCAGGTTCCGGATTTAGCAACAAGTTCCAGATTTACACCCGCATCCAGGACCGCAGCGGCCTTAGCAATACCTTCGTTATGCAAAATATCGAACTCTCCCTCTCTAAACGGCGGCGCAACCTTATTCTTTACCACCCTGACTCTGACATGGTTGCCAATTACATGGTCACCTTCTTTTAAGGTAGCGATTCTGCGCACATCTAATCTTACCGATGAATAAAACTTAAGCGCCCGGCCCCCCGGAGTAGTTTCAGGCGAGCCGAACATTACTCCGATTTTCTCCCTCAGCTGATTAATAAAAATTACCGTGGTGCGCGATTTACTGATTGAGCCAGTTAACTTACGCAAGGCCTGAGACATCAGCCGCGCCTGAAGCCCCATATGCGAATCCCCCATCTCGCCTTCAATCTCTGCGCGAGGCGTTAGAGCGGCAACAGAATCGATTACCACCAAATCCACGGCATTTGAACGGACAAGCGTCTCTGTAATCTCCAGCGCCTGCTCACCGGTATCAGGCTGAGAAATCAGGAGATCGTCTAAATTAACGCCGATTATTTTTGCATAGGTTGAATCAAATGCATGCTCAGCGTCAATAAACGCAGCCACCCCGCCTTTTTTCTGAATCTCCCTTATCGCAGTAAGGGAAAGCGTAGTTTTACCTGAGGCCTCAGGCCCGAATATCTCGATAACCCTCCCCCGCGGGAGGCCGCCTACGCCTAAAGCAACATCTAAGGTCAGCGCCCCTGTTGAGATTGTCTCAACATTTACCTTTACATCCCCGCCCAATTTCATTATTGAACCTTTGCCAAACTGTTTTTCTATCTGAGAGAGCGCAAGCTCCAGCGCCTTTTGACGGTCAGAAATATTGCGCGATTCTTCCTTCCCCGCCTTCGGCGGGATCTCGAATTTTGGTTGTGACTTTTTTTCTATAACCATAACTACCTCCGTTTTTTACGTTTAAGAATAAATATTATAACCCAGCATCTCTTATCTGTCAAACAAATATTAAGGACACCTCCTTTCCACCTTAACAGACGCATCTCCTTACAAAATCTAACAAAAAATTATTGACTTTTTCCATTATCTTGACATTGCCAGTAAAATATGTTAAAGTTAGCAACTGTGGAGACTAATGAAGATTTAAATAAAATCAAAGAAGAGCTTGAGCGCACCAAGATGGAGCTTGGCATACTTTATGAGATTTCTAATGCCATGCGCACTACCCTAAAACTTGATGAAATCCTTTATATCATCCTCACAGGAGTAACCGCCCACATCGGCCTTGGTTTTAACCGGGCTATTCTTTTCCTTGTAAATGAAAAGGAAAAAATAATTGAAGGAAAGATGGGTTTTGGCCCTGAATCAGGAGAGGAAGCTAACCGTATCTGGACTCAAATTGAACAGGAAAAAATGAACCTGGAAGACCTGATTAATGCCTATAAAACTTCTGACAAAACAATTGAGTCCGGTTTTAATAAACAGGTGAAGCGCTTACGGCTCCCAGTTCACGAACAAAACGGCGGCCTTCTCGCCTTAGGGGTATTGGATGGTATGCCGTTACTTCTTTCTGGCGAGAATTTACAAAAATACCGGGATGACCCTGTCATACAGCTACTAAGGAGCGAAGAACTGGCCTTAATCCCGTTAAAGGCAAAAGACAAAGTCAACGGGATCATAGTTGCCGATAACTTAATCACCAAAAAGGCTATCTCTAAAGATGATATCCGCATGCTGAGAATGCTTGCAAACCAGGCGGGCTTAGCTGTTGAGAATTCGCAGCTTTACGAAAAAACAGTTATGCGCGCTCATTCCGACTCCCTCACTGAACTTTGGAATCACGGCTATTTTCAATACCTGCTGCAAACAGAGCTTGAAAAAACAAAAGCAACAAAGGCACCCTTGACTTTAATGCTGATTGATATAGATTTCTTTAAAATTTATAACGACACTCTTGGGCATCAGGCAGGAGATAAAGCCCTTAAGGAATTGGCGCAATTGCTTAAAAACCAGTCCAGAAAAATGGATTATGTGTGCCGCTACGGCGGGGAAGAATTTTCCATAATACTTCCTCAAACCGAAAAAAAAGAAGCGTTTTTAATCGCTGAACGCCTAAGGCAGGATATTATCAAATTACGCTTTTGTAATGAGGGTATCCTTCCGCAAAAACAGCTAACTGTAAGTATTGGTTTATCTTCGTTTCCCGAGGATGGAGAGGCGCCTTCAGAACTAATCAATGCCTCCGACAGGAACCTGTATCAGGCAAAACATCAAGGCAAGAATACTACCTGCTGCACCTAAACCGTCGTTTCAGGCATTGCCTTAAGCTCCTGCGCGCAAGGGGCTAAAGGTGTATTATTCTGCATTTTTCCTCCAGCAAACTTTACCGAGACAATCTTAGAGACACCTGAGTTCTCCATAGTAATGCCATACATGACATTGGCATTGACAATGGTCTTTTTATTGTGGGTTATTACAATAAACTGCGAACTCTTGGCAAACTCCTGCAGTACCCTTGAAAATCTATCTACATTAGCCTCATCCAAGGCCGCGTCAATTTCATCCAGGACGCAAAACGGAGACGGCTTAACTTTAAATATGGCGAAAATCAGCGCTATTGCTGACATTGACTTTTCTCCCCCTGAAAGCAGCAACACATTCTGAAGCTTCTTTCCCGGAGGCCGGCAAATAATCTCTATCCCTGATTCCAGCGGGTCCTGTTCATCAGTAAGGAATACCCGGGCATCTCCTCCGTTAAAAAGCAGGCGGAAATAATTACGGAATTCCTCTTTTACTTTTTCGAAGGTCTCAAGGAACATCTGTTTTGTGGTGCGGTTAATCTTTAAAATAGCCTGATGCAATGACTCTTTGGCATTTAGCAGGTCGGTCTGCTGTTGAATAAGAAAATCGTAACGTTTCTTTAGTTCGTCATACTCCTCAATAGCCACCAAATTTACAGAGCCGTAGGTATCTAATTTCTCTTTCAGTTTTTCTATTTCCTGCAAAAGCGCATCCATATCGATATCGCCTGCGGCATCCTCCACCCCTTCAAGCTCAATTTTATACGCCTGAGACATCCTCGACCTTATTCCGCTATATTTATAATCTATATCCTTATCCTGCATCTGCAGTTCGTATAATCTCATTTTTATTCTGTCCATTTCCTGCCTATCCAACTCTATTTTACTCAACAAGTCAGAGCCGCTTTCCGAAACAATCCGGTACTCTGCCTCTTGCGCCTGCAATAAATTACTCTCATTTGAAGAATTATCCTTAAGCCCATTGGTTTTTAATTCACATTCTTTTGTTTCAAGCACAAGTGCACCTTTCTTTGTGTCAGATTCTTTTATCTGTTTTTCTATGTTTAAAAGGTTATCCAGGTCCTGCCTGTAAGTATCTTCCAAAATCTTCAATGTGGCTTCTTCGGAAAATACCCGTTTGGTTAAACCTTCGAGTTCGGTTTTTGTCTGTGTTATTACGACCAAAACCTCTTCCCTGAGTTTGCTGTTTTTAGAAATCCCCTCCTCCTCTATCAATATCGAATCCTCTGCCTGTTTGTGCCTAACCCCAAGTTGCGATAATTTGCCTTGAGAAACAACTAAATTTTGTTCAAGTACCGATATTTCCTTTGAAACATCCTGAAGCTCCATAACAATTACATCCTCTTCCTCTTTTGCCCTGTTGAACTTTTCTAAAATTGTCAGGTGCGAGGTTTCCTTATTTGCCAGGGCGATCTCCTGAGTGCGCAGCTCCTGATGAAAGCCGAAAGACGCCTTGTTCAACTCTTCGATATGGCTCTCTTTAAGAGCCCTGTTTTCCTTTAAAGCGGATATTTCTAATTCTAATTTATTGATCTTTTCATCAATCTTTTGCGTATCCAGCTCTATCGGTTTTGCCTCACCTGAAAGTTTAAAATTTGCCGGGTCTAAATAAGCCTTATCCTCATCGCTTAAGCTCATCCGGTCCTTTATCTTAACCACCAAGCCGCTTACGTTTTCTGTTGGAAGCCTATCTAAATAAATCACCGCATTCATGGATTCGCCTATGTCTTCATATTTGTTTTTTAGCTTCTCGAGGAATTCTTTATGTGATTGAATCGCTAACTTTTGATTTTCGAGGCTCAAAATCTTCGAATTTATACCGCTTAATGAAATACCCTCCCTATCCAATTCGCTTTTTATTTCCGATATCTTAAGTGAAAGCCCATCCACCATCTCCGAAAGTGAGCCGACTTCTTTTATGATATTGGAAAGGCTCTCCTCGGTTATTGCCTTCTCCTCAAAAACTTTTGCTTTTTCAACCTCGAGGCGTTTTTTGCGCGCCGAATAGATCTGTTGCTGGGAATTAAAATCAGAGGCCTCATTCCTTGCGTTCGCTGTTTTTAATACCAGGTCAAGTATTTCCTTTTTTAGCTCGGAGATAGTTTCCAGCGAATTCTTTATGGATGCGGCAAGGCCGTCTATCTGCGCCTGCTTTCCTGAGAGCAACAGCGATTTTTCTTCCATAGCTTCCTTTATGCCGCCGTACTCTTCCTTGGCATTATTCAATTTATCCTCATCAGAAATAACCTTTGTTTTTGCCTGGTCTAACTGGGCTTCAAGGTATTTTTTTGCTGCCTCCAACTCTATTAACCTCTCCTTATTGAAGTTTATATGCTCCGTGTTTCTTACCACCATGTTCTCAAGGTTTAATACCTGATTTTTTAGCAACATTATACTATCTTCCAGCGCCTTTAATTCCGACTGGCGGTTGGCTATTTTTGACTCCTGCTGGCGTATAATATTTAAAAGCTCTGACTCGCGAGATTCTAACCCCTTTAATTGTTCAATAATCTTATTTTTTTCATTTAAAAGTTCTTTTCTTGAAAAAATAGACGCGGTTATCTCCTTTGACTTAAGCTCTTCAAATGCCTCTTTGTATCTACGCGCCTTATTCGCCTGGCGCTCAAGCGAGCCTATTTGCCGCCTTACCTCAGCTATAATATCATTGATCCTTAAAAGATTCTGCCCTGTTTCCTCTAATTTCCGCGTTGTTTCTCTTTTTTGCGCTTTGTATTTCGTAATGCCTGAAGCCTCGTCAAAAACGAGGCGCCTATCATCAGGCCTTGAGCTTAATACAAGGTCGATTTTTCCCTGCGCAATTATTGAATAACTCTCTGCCCCTATGCCGGTACCAAGGAGGATATCTAAAATATCCTTAAGCCGCACAGGCGTTTTATTCAAAAGATATTCGCTTTCCCCTGAGCGAAAAAGCCTTCTTGTAATAGCCAATTCAGGATGTTCAACATGAAAAAACTTTGCTTGATTATCAAAGGTAAGGGTAACTTCAGCCATACCTAACGGCTCTCTTGAGTCTGTCCCGTTAAAGATAACATCCTGCATGTCGGAGCCCCGCAGGGATTTTGCTGATTGCTCTCCCAGCACCCAGCGGATCGAGTCAAAGATATTACTGTTATGAACAATTATGCCCTGGGCAATAAAATTATGGTTGCCCAGAATAGATAAATCATAAACCCATTTTTCGGAATAAACTTTTCTTACGCTTATCACTTCATCCCAGTAAATATCTGAATTTGCTAACTCCTTAAGATAATCATAAATGCACCTTGCCAAACCGGTTAATTTTCCGTGCTCTGCCACCACGCTTAAAGCCTCCAGCAATCCCTGTCGGCTGGGCAGGCAACGGTCTTCATAGTAACTAATCAATCTCGGAGCAATTTTTTTTATCCACTTTACCTTTATCCTCGAAAGTTTCACTAATTCCTTAAAGGTACGGTTTACCTCCGGGATCAAATCCAGGTTGGGGTTGGTTTTACAATGCAGCGATTTTATCTCCTCCAGCTTTTTTGCTTTTTTGCCCACAAATTTTAAAAGCCCAGCCAATCTCCTTGTATTCTCTACTCCATAGACAAACACCGAGTAATACATCCTTTTTTTCTTTTGCGTGGTATTAATAGCGGCCTTCTGCTTCTGCCTGATTATTGAAACCACGCCAAGTTGCAATAGTAAACTGCTTACGCCATTAGCTAATGCCTTAGAGGCAGTGGCATATTCAAAATAGTTTCCGCTACCAGGCCTATTTACGGATACATAACCATCTCCCTCAAAAAAGCTGGAGAGAAATGAAACAATAATCTCTCTATCGGCAGAAAATATCTGCGCAGGCACTATCTTTTCCTTAGAAACACTGCCTATCTTTAACCCAAAAGCCTTCTCCAGAAACTGATTTAAAGCGTGCGAGAAAATTAAGGCATCGCGCGTAGTCTTTTTATATTGAAAAACTTTCGGCTCTAAACCAAAAACTTCTTTGGCGCAAGAAATATAGTCGTTGATAATTGCTTCGTCATCATTGGTAAACCAGGCCTGGTTTGACCGGCTCAATCTCCCTTCCGAGATAAGATACCCTAAAAATCTGGCTAACTGGGGGCTAAGCCTGCGAGGCAGAAGAATGCCGCCGCAGGAGCGAGATTTGATACTCGATATAAAATCGGGGATTTCTTTTACGCCACGCTTTTCTAAAAGGTGAACCAGGTGCGCTATATTCATTGCCTGACCGCTTAAGGCAGATTTAAGCACGGATGAACCAATTGCGCATGAATCGCCTGTTTGAGCGAAACTTTTATACTCCTGCCTCACTTCTCTTAAATATTCCGAGAGCCCTTCCGAGTAAGGGGCATATATTAAATCCTGCATGGTAAATCTTTTGCAGATATCAAACAAATTCAAATTATTCTGCGCCTTATGCGTGTTGAGGATACGCGGTAAGGCAATTTTTGTGCCTTTTTTAACATCCTCCGCTTTCAGGTTAACGAGGCCGCTATCCTTTATACCAAAAAATGGATGGTAATGCGTGATAACTATTTCTCTGCCAGACTTAGTCTTAATTTCTAGAAGATATTCTGGGGCCTTGCGTTTTACAAAAGCGTATACCGGCTTTGGTTCAATTTTCAAGGTCTCCAGATTCAGGGAAAGTACCGAAATATTTAAACCGTCAGCATAAAAAACGTAGCCGTCATCAAGTTTATCTATCTTACTGGCATTTTTAGAGGCCAAATCTACCAGGTCTTTAATTTCCATTCTTAAGCCATCGGAAAGGCATACCTCACTTGTCCCTTTAA
>CAKKQZ010000079.1:0-14277 GCA_919902445.1 Omnitrophica bacterium GWA2_41_15
CACCTTAGCAAAATCTTCCTTGCACCAATAGGTCTTGACAATACGCGCGCCTAATTCTGCGCAAATCCGGCAGGCAAGCCCCAGATAACGCGCATCGCGTTTTTCTAATTCTTTTCCTACCGCAGTCACTGCCATTACCGGAATCCCGTAATTTTCGCACTCATTTACCAATTTACTTAAATTCATCAGGGTTTGATGCTCATAGTCACTGCCGACAAAAACGGAAATCCCCACTGCCGCGGCATTAACCCGAATAATCTCCTCAATAGAAGTGGTCAGGCCTTCGTTAGCTAAATCCTTTCCGGCCATACTTGTCCCTCCGGACACTCTTAAAATTATGGGCTTGTTTAAGTCAGAGGGGATTGCGGAACGTAAAACACCCCGGGTTACAAAAAGCGCATCAAAATAAGGAACCAATACCTTAATAGTTTCACCCGGCTTTTCCAGGCAGCGTGTCGGCCCCTGAAAATAACCATGGTCGATAGGCATAAAGAAACATCGGCCATTCGGTATTAATTGCTTTAAGCGATTCTCCATCCCCCAGTCCATATATCCTCCTTTTGGCGTATCTAGCGTGCTTTGCGGGACAGTCTCCTGATGAGCTGAATCTGATAGCTTTGATGGAGGCTGTCCCGTAACTGTTTGTCCTTATTTAATCTTTACCTGTTTAAATAATTCAAACAGCCTGCTAAAAGGCACATACCAGCGGGAAAGTTTTGATAGCTCTCCCTTTAAATTCATTTTGCCCTGAGTAACAGCAACAAATGAATCTAACTTTCCCAAAAATACAAGCTCCCAAACTTCTGCCGGTGCAGAAATTATAAAAGGCGCATTATCGTTGGATTCCAACTTTACAATCCTTCCTTTTTCAAAAATAAATTTGTGCACCTGGCTAGTACCATCGAGCTTGATGGCTAATTGTAAGGTCAAATCCAGCTCTTCCCCTTTTCTTTTTATGAATTGATCCTTATTCACCAAACCAACGATTGCCTGTATATGCTCTTTAGAAAACATAGGATAAATATTCTGAGTAGTCAAAGTTTCTTTCAATTCTTTATCGAGTTCATCCAAAATATCTTTCTTAAAAATCCGGGCAATGGAGGCAGTCCTGACAGCGTCTTCAAGGTTTTCAATCAAATGCAGGCAATCCTTAAAAATATCAGCTATGCAGACAACGCCATGATTTTTTAATGCTACTAAATTACTTGTCTTTAGCGCCTCAATAACCGCCTCCGGTTTTGTTACTGCCGGGGTTTCTTGAGCAATAACAGGAATATTCCCTAAATATAGTTTGGTCTCGAATGTAAGCGCCTTGATATCAGAATAAACCGCAAAATATCCGTTAGCCAATGCCGGATGACAATGAATGATTACTTTATTTGTTAAATTTTCATAAATAAGCCGGTGCAAAGTAAATTCTGAAGTGAGCCGCGGCCTTTTTAAATCCTCTTCATTGGTTAAATCTACTTTTATAATATCGTCGTATCTTAAATTCCCCAATGCTGTTCCTGTGGCTGTAATAAGAATATTGTTTTCATCCAGCCTTGCGCTTAAGTTTCCGGAGGTTCCCGCAACCAGGCGCATATCGTGTAATTTCCTGCCGATGCTTATTATCTCATCCTTTAATTGTTTGGAATGGCCGAGCATCTATCTAAACCTTTAAGTAAATATGTTTTGTAATCAGCTTTCTTGGGGTGATATCAAAAGCAGGATAATACGCCTTTACTCCGTAAGGAGCGAGGCGGATACCCCGGTATTCGAGGAGTTCTTTATCAGGCCTGATTTCTATTCTTATGCACTTACCGCTTTTTGCTTTTGAAACCGGAGGGCATAAGACATAAAAGGGAATTTTAAAATATTTAGCCAGAATAGCTATCTGGTATGTGCCGATTTTATTGGCGATATCTCTATTGCAGGCCAAATTATCCGCACCCACTATAACTTTGGAGATTTTTCCTTCTGACATCACCTGAGAAACGGCGTTATCCGTGATTATGGTCACCGGAAAGTGCGCCCGCTGCAATTCCCAGGCAGTCAGGCGTGAACCCTGCAGATAAGGCCTTGTTTCCGTTACAAAAAAACTTATTTTCTTATTCTGCTTCCTGGCAAAATCTCCTATTAAAGGCATTAGCCCGCTTACATTGCAGTGGGTTAAGATTACATCGTTATTTTTTATCAACTTTGCCGCTTCCTGCGCCTGCTTTATACGCGCCTGTTTTAGTTTCTCTAAGAATCCAAGGATGTATTTCTCTAAAGGCGCTCTCCTTTTCTCCCAGCCCAGGACCATATCGGTTAAAACCTTAAACGGCAATGTCGGGCGGGAGGCATTTATGGCTTGCGCTACCTGTTTTAAGTTTTTACGCTGATTTAAGGCCTGCAAAAAAGTATAAAAAACAAGGGTGACCTGACCCACAGCCCTGGTCTTCATCTCCCTGATAGCCAAACAAGCCTGCTGATAGTTTGTAACCTTGATGTATTTTATTTTTTGCGGCAAAGCAGTCTCATCAAGTATATAAATAGCGTTGCCTTTTAATTGTATGGGCCAAAATAACGGAGAAAGTTTCATAGCTTATAGACAGGGACTGTCCCTAAATTGTTATCTTCCTTCCAGCTTATTTACGGTCTCTAATGCGATATTAATAAGATTTGACTCGGCCATATAATAGAGCGGATTCATAAAACCCATCTCACCTGTTATAACGTTATCGCTTACTGCTAAAATTGAGCCGGCTTTGATATTATAAGTCTGTGCGATAGTTAACAGGGCAGAAGAAACCATATCCACGGCAATTGCGCCTTCTTTTCTTTTTGCCTCAACTATTTCTCTAGTTTCCCTAAGAAGCGCATCTGTTGTCCAGGTAGTGCCTCGATGTACATTTAAACCCATTCCCTTTGCAACTTCATATAAAGTATCGGAGATTTTTTTATCGGCAACCGTCTGGAAGTTTTTATCTACATAATAAGGTGTAACCCCGTCTCCGCGGATAACCTTATCCACTATCACTAAATCTCCGACTTTTATATTCGCATCCAGCGCCCCGCAGGTGCCGATGCGAATAATATTTTGTATATTTGCATTGCACATGACTTCTGTAGTTATGGAGGTATCGGTTGAAAATCTTCCGCCGTTAATCGCGGTTATTTTAATACCCTGAAATGTGCCGGTGTACATCGTATACTCCATAAAAGAGAAATTTTTTACCGGATTCTCCAGTTTCTTTATCAGGACATCTAATCTATCCTTAGGCCCGGGGACAATCGCGTATTTGCCCACATCCTGCGGCCTAAGCTGCACCATCTGCGTCAAGTCTTTTCCCGTCAGATGAACCTCTTTTTGCATCTGCATATCAATTCTCCTTGTTAGTTAATGAATCTGCCGTTTTTCTCGCTCAGGTCGATTTTGCCCAACCTAATGTATTTATATACGTGCACGCCAATGATCTTTCGCATTTCGGTGGCTGCAGAACTCGTGCCATTTGCTTTGGCAAATGGCCTTCAAACAGCTTCGCCATCCCCGTGTTTTCGCTTTGCTCCACGGGGATACCTGAAATAGCTCAAGCTCCATTGGCTAAAATCGACATTCGCTCAAAATCACGCCAGATTCATTTTTTTAAATCTGGATTATTGTTGTGATTGTTTATAAAATTCCTAAAAGCTATTGGACCTTCATGATTATAATAATCTTTTTCTGACTTATAATCCATATTTAATTCCTTTTTAGTAAATTCCACAGTACTTCCGCTAGCTATTTTTGCAGCAGTTATATCTCCTACTTCTTCTCCTATTACCCACATGTCGTATCCAGTTGCATCGGGTCTTAATATCTTTTCATAATCATAAACTACATCCAAAATCTGAGATTTTCTTATGTTATTTACTGTTATCAATCTTTCAATGTTGACACAATTCAACTTAAAACAACTACCTATACTTAATATACTACCAAGTGTTATTATAATTATCCACTTTCTGTTCTTTATTTTCATGATAAAATTTTGCGGGTGGCACTTAGGATGCTTCGAAGCGCGTAATGCGCGAGAAGCGCCCCGTGACAGGACCCGCAAAAAATATTCCAAGAACGTAGGGACAGTCCTTACAACAACTTTTCTAAATTGCCACCCAAAATATCTTCCTTATCAGCTTCGGATATATCGAGGCCGCGCACGGCGCTTATTGCACCAGCCACATCCTTTTTCGCCGGCCAATCACTGCCCCACAATAAATGTTTAGGCCCGAGCAATTCTAAGGCGAGCAGGAAATTTGTCTTAACTTGATCTCCGCTGGTATCAGTATAAATATTTTTTAAATAATCCGTGGGGTTGCCATTTAGGTCCTTCACGAAATTCATCCCTCTTAGCATCTGATAAGTCGCATCAAAACGGTGCTGCAAAAAGGGAATCGCTCCGCCAAAATGCGCAAAGATAAATTTAACCTTAGGATATTCGCTAAAAATCCCTGACATCAAAAGCTTACCTATGCAAATTGTCGTGTCAAAGACATATTCTATTACCGGGGTCAAGAGCGCATCCTGCACGCGCTCATAGCCAATAGGGTTTACAATTTGTGAGTGTACAAAAATAGGGATATCCTGCTCTTGCGCCTGCCTATATATAGGTAAGAAGATCTTATCATCAAGGTATTTACCGTTATAACTGCTGGCTAAAGATATAGCTTTAAACCCGAACTCCTCAGTTGTCCTCTTCAGCTCATCCGCCATATCCTGTTCATTATCAACAGGTAAAACTGTTGCGCCTATGAATTCTTTCGGATAACGCTTTATAATCTTACCGACATTATCATTATAAACATGCGCAACCTGGCTGATACTTCCTAATTTTAAATGCGCATCGGAAGTGGGATAAGAGAGAACTGCCCTATCAATACCCGCTTCCTCCATCATCTTTATCTGGGTTTCTATATCATTCCAGCCTTTATGGAAAAAATGGGCGTTATTTATAATTTCTTCGGGTAGCCAGTGGCTATGCGCATCGAGGATCATTTATGCTCCGTGTTCTTTAATATACGCTCAGTCATCTCTTTTTCGTAGAGCGCCTTTATTTCTTCTAAGGTTTTCTTTCCTAATTCTTTTGCTATAGTTTTTTCAATGGTTCTTAATTTTAAATCGAGAAAATAATAGCCTGGCTTTAACTGCCTGCCTTCATATTTCAAGCCAATACCATCCATCTCCTTGCTTAAGATATGGGCCTGGAATTCAGCGATAAATTTTTCCGCTCTCTTTTCTTTATCTTTTGCTTTTAACTCTTTAAGGATAAATTTATCAATGTCGAGCTGAGTAAATTTTCGCTCGATTTTATCCAGCGCCTCTTTAGTGGCCTTATAAAGCCAGATGAGATAGCGCCTCTTTAAATTTTTAATATCTTTTTTATCCATTCTTATTTTTCTACCAAAACTACTGCGTCGAAATACAATGTGCCTTTTGCCGAAGGCCTTGGCTCAAACTGGAAACTCTTTATCGGAAAATCCAATTGCCAGTTTTTATCAGCATTATCCGGTTGCCAGTCGCCTCTTACAAAAAATTCGTTAAAGGCGCAGGCTACCTGTTTCCATCCCTTAAAATCATCCTTAACTAAAAATCTCCATATTTCATTGCCGTTATCTTTTATGTCAAAAGCCACTTCGGCATTGGAACCTGTTCCATATATATAAAAAGAAATCGCATTATATTTATCCCAAAGAATATCTTCGGGCTTAATCAACCAGCCGGCACTCTTTGCAACGAGTTCTTTACCCCTAGCAACCCACATATAACCGCCTTCAACAGCATCAAAATCTACTTTTATTGACTGATTGCCTGATTGTTTAATATCGGTTGAGGCGGTTACTTGTAATGCCGAACCGTTCCCAGTACCAGAATCAACCGTGCCTGAAGGGCCTGCGGAAATAACGCCTTCAAAATCATCGATTAATAAAAACTTCTGCTGCGCAAAGCAAACAGTTGTTAAAACTAGGGCCAGAACCATTACAAGAAATACTAAGCGCCTCATTTCCTTTTCTCCTTTCATAAATTATTTAACCGGATGCTGCTGTTTATACGGAATCACCGGAGCTGTCCAGGGTGTTTGTTGGTTTATAACCGCAATCTCCAAAGGGCATACATTAGCCGGAACAGTTAAGGCGAACCTGACTGCATTTTCAATTGCTTCAGTTGTCATTAATCTTGAGGTATCGGAAGTAATTTCTTTTAATTTTCCTGTTAAATCAGTATCTGTTACTCCGGGCAAAATTGAGGTTATTTTTATCCCGTAGTCGCGCAGTTCCCAGAATAAACCTTTCAAGAAAGCGCGCAGGCCCACCTTAAGCGAACTATAAACGATAAAATTCCTCGGCAGGGGATCGCAAAGCGTTGAGCCAGAGACCATGTTGATAATTGCGCCTGACTTATTTTTTATCATATCATTTATCACTAAACGTATCAACCGCACATAACCCAGATAATTCGTATGCGCTAGCCTCTCGAAATCCTCTATCGGCTGTTCTTGAAACGGATACTGTGATGAAACCCCTGCGTTATTTATAAGAATATCAATTTTACCGAATTTTTCCTTAGTTTTATTTACAAGATTCTCTAAGTCCTCCAGCTTTGTAACATCACAAGGCACAGCCAACACTTCTACTTTATATTTTTTAGCGACCTCATCCGCAGTCTCTTTTAATGGCCCGACCTTTCGAGCGGCTATAGCAAGATTAATCCCCAAACTTGCCGCAGTACAAGCAAGCGCCTTGCCGATTCCGCGGCTTGCTCCGGTAACTATAGCTACTTTACCTTTTAAATCAACGCTCATTATTTTCCTCCTTGATGGGGACACCCTTCCGATTGATTCCAAGGGTGTCCCTCGATTAGTTTCAAGGGTGTCCCTAATAATTTTCTAGAAAACATCCGCAATAAAATCAGGCAGGCGCCCAAAGTAAGGAACCCTGCGCTGAAACTCTTTTGCATAATCAACCCGCTTAATGCAACTCCTATGCCGCCAGAAAGAAAACGCACGCTGCTATTTAAGCTTGCTGCCTCATTTAAGAATTCCTGCGGTAAATCAGTCAGCAGAGTCGATATCCCGGAGTGATTAAATGTCCACCCCAGGCTCCAAATAATCATGATTATCGCTAATATTGCAAGAGGCAACTTAAAAATTATTAGAAAAGCGCTTAAAATCATTAGCGCTATCCCCAAATTTACAGTCTTTAACCTGCCTAAGAAATCCGCGAACCATCCCCCAACCAGCTCACCAAACACTCCGCTTAAACTAGTTAAGGTAATCAGCATACTGATTATAAACTGGCTAAAAACAAAACTTTTTGAAAAATAAACGCCCAACCACTGCTGGATACCGTGATAAATCAGGCTGATGAAGAATATGTAACTAAAAATACGGGCTATATTCCTATTTTTAAATGCCTGAAGATAATTTATCTTAAAACTACCTAAATCTTCCTTGAAACTCGGCAAATAAATGAGAATGAGCAGGAATGTAATAAAACCGCAGATTGCAGGGATTAAATAAATCCATCTCCAGGATAAAATCCCGCTTAAAAATAAACCCAAAAGAGACGCCACAAAAGTGGCGCTAAAAAATATCCCTACGTATTTTCCCCGCGAGCTGCTTTCAAGTTGTCTTGCGATTAGAATCAAGCCGAGAGGTATAACCGAAGCACCAAACAGCCCCATTAAAAATCTTGCTAAAAAAAGCGTATAGATACTTGTGGCTAAAGCCGCTAAAAGATTTGCCGCAGAAAACATAAACATACAGGCCAATTCTACCCTTTTTGCATCTATCGCTCTGATCAACGGCCCATATACCAACGCTGCTATTCCATATGGAGCCATGTATAACCAGATGATCTTGCCAACGAAAAATTGAGAAAGAGCAAAATCTTTTGCAATTGAAGGGACTAAGGCCGCAGTTGCAGCAACATTAAAAGAAAGAACCGCGCCTTCAAGGCAAAGGATAAAAAATGTCAAAGCGCTCAAATCGAACCCGCTTCTTTTTCGATAATTGATTTAAAAATCTTTAAGTTTGCCTGCGAGCCCTCGTTAATAAATCCTTCTACCTGCTCATCGTTAAATTTTGCCTTATCGTCCATTTCAAAATGCTGAATCCAAGTCATCTCAACCCCTTCCGGCTTTGACGTATAGAGCCATATAATCTTCATATATTTAAAGGGAAATTTAGGTTCTTCTCTTTCGGCGTAAGCTAAATAGTTATCTTTAAATAAAAGACGCCATGACTGCCATGATTTATCTTCATCGTCAGTCAGGCGGAAGGTAATTTTATTTCCTTCTTTTTTCACAACTTCGGCCTTCTTATATTCCATGCCGAAGAGCTCTGTCCAGCGCGGTATATTATTAGAGATATCAAAAACTTTTTCATAAGGGGCATTGATTATAATTGAATTACATGTGTGGCCCATTATTATTCTCCTTTGTTTTGCGGGTGGCACTTAGGATGCTTCGAAGCGCGTAATGCGCGAGAAGCGCCCCGTGACAGGACCCGCAAAATTTACAAAATTGCCACTACTCTTGACCGGGCTGCTCCGGTCTGCTTATTTAAGCGGAAACAGTCGTAAAGGTAAAGAAACCTTGGGGATAGTCCCTATTCTTTACCGGATAAACTTAAAAGGATCGCCAAATCTGTATCCGCGCTCAGTGAGTGCGGCGTGTTCTTTGGCATGAAAATAAATACTCCGGGGTTCATTTTTATTTTCCTGCCGTTTAAAATAAAAATACCTCCTCCTTTTAATACTGTTACTGACGCTTCGCGGGTAGAGGTGTGTTCAGAGATATCGCTTCCTCTAGCTAAACACATTAAAGTATGGTTTGAGATATCTGTCTTTACCAGAACCTTGCTAAATACCCCCTCCTTGGGAAATTCCATCAACCGTTCCAGGTCTTTAACTTCGTATTTAATCATCTATCAGCCCTTCTTTTTTTTGCCGGTGGCACGCGGGGTGCTTGGAGCCAAATTTGGCGAGAAGCGCCCCGGTAACAATACCCGCAAGAATGCTAAAGAATTGCTACTACTCTTGCCCAGGCAGCGCCGGTGAGTTTAATGCGTATAGGAAAACAGATAACCTTAAATCCGTAATCCGGTAGTTTCTCCAGGTTTGCCAGGCGTTCAATATGGATAAACTCACGCTTACGTCCATAGAAGTGCGCGGGATAAAATGCTGCCGTGTCTTTTGTTTCAAGGAACTCCTTAAGCATAAAACGATAAGGCCTGTCTATGCCCATGGTATCTACTCCGAAAATCTTGACCTGCCTGTCTAAAAAATAATCTATGGCCGTAATATCGATACCGGGATAATCAGAGAAATATTTAGGCGTACCGTAAAACTTATCCGCGCCCGTGTGCAAGAGCACTATATCATTTGCTTTGAGCGGATAATTTATTTTTTCTAAGGCCGTCTCGATATCGGCGGCATTTATAGTTTCGGCAGGCTTTTTATGAGTTAAATCCAGCTTAACTGCGTCGCAGAAACAGTATTCGAGAGGGATTTCTTCTGCTGTCTTTGAAGCGCGGTTTTCTGATTTTGAGCCGTAGTGGAAGGAATAATCAAGGTGAGTCCCGACATGCACCGGGGAATGCACAATCTCTAATGATAAAAACTCTTCATCCGGCAGGTCTTCTTTTCTAACAATGCGCTCACCCAACGCGTATTTTAATTTGCCTAACAGGGTCTTTCCCATAATCACACGGTTAAATTTTTCCACACCTGCCTTATGGCCCACTCGCTCAATTTCTACCTTGTGGACCTCAAAGGCCTTTTCGTCAATCGGTAAACTTAGGTCAATTATTCTCATTATCTGCCTATTTTTGAGCTAATGACTTTCTCTATATCGTTTATGGTCGAGAATTTTGTGATCTCTTTAGGGTTTAATTTTGTGCCAAAGGCTTTCTCAAGGGCGATAACAGTTTCAACCATCTCAGTTGAATCAACGCCGATACCATCTTGCAATGATACATCATCTTTCAACTCTTCCGGCTTGACTTTTAAGAGTGTTACTAAAATATTTTTGATCTTCTCCTTCATAATTTATCCTCCCCTTTAAAACTTATCCCGCTGGCGTTTAGAGGCTGCTAGTTTAAATTTTAACGGGTGGCACGGGGATGCTTCGCAGCGCGTCAGCGCAAGAAGCGCCCCGTGACAGGACCAGTTAAAACTTCTAAATTTGCACCTCTCCCTTAGTGGCTGCTGCTTCCCATTTATTGATCCCTGCCATAACATCCTGGAAGCAAAGCTTTGCCAACATATCAAAATTGCTCTCCATAATCCTGTTAATCCTTCCCGGCTTGGAGAAGAATTCACGCATGCACCATGACCCCAAGCGCCCTAATTCTTCAATAGACAGATGGTCCGTAGGCATTACGGGATGCAGGAAATCCCACGTGCCAAAGTCAATTTTTTCCACATCAATCCACTTTTTCTTAAGGCCTATCCGCCACATCGGAGAGCTGGGTGCCGGCGTCACATAACCGACCCAGAGGATATCCGGATCAACCATATCCGTAAACTCATACCGCTGCTTGACAATGGCCTCCGTGTCGTAATCGAATCCCATCATAATGTCAGCAACTACGGCTATGTCGTTCCTGCGCAGGATTTCAACTGTTTTCTTAATCTGGTCGATAGTGATACCCTTGGCGATTTTCTTCAACTCTTCCGGAGTGGTAACTTCTATGCCGAAGACGCCGATAAATAAACCGGTTTCTTTCATAAGCGGCAGGATTGATTCGCAGTTAACCCAGTCAACGGCCCGCCCTAAGGACACCCATTTAATGGGAATCTCTTTCTGCTTTTTCAGCTCGCAGAATTTCTTGACACGGGCAGGATCAACGTTAAAGTTATCATCTTGAATGACGACGACTTTAACACCGTACTTTTTATGCAAGAGTTCGAGCTCTTCGATGACTCGTTCCGGAGATTTGGCGCGCCATTTCAAGAAATCCGAAGGAAAACGCGGGTCATACTGGTCCCATTCGTAACAAAAGGTGCACGCCGAGGGGCATCCGCGCGAGGTAACCATATCAACGAACGGTTTCCAGTGCGTATGGCCCACATATTTATCCATAGGAAACAAATCATAGGCGGGAAGCGGCAGGAGATCAAGATTCTCCATAAGCGGCTTGTGCGGACCCAACACTGGTTTGCCGTCAATGCGGCAAGCCACGCCCGCGACATCCTGCAAAGGCTTACTTTTAGCAATCGCATCGATAATGTCAAAAAATGATTCTTCTTCGCCCATGACGATATAGTCCACAGCTGGCTGGCAATTAAGCGTATACTCAGGCATCGCAGAATACCACAGCCCGCCTAAGATAATTTTAGTCTTTGGCAATACCTCTTTAATCCTCTTTGCAGCTTCGTTAAAATGCCTCAATACGCCGTAGCCGCCGTAGCCATGCAGTTGTTCTCCTAAGACTACTACATCAGGATTCTTATCCTTGACCTTCTCGATTAATTCATCCATCGGCATCTCTAATGCCCTGCCGTCAATAACCGATACATCTTCATAGCCTTTTTCGCGCACATATGCAGCCCAGTGAGCGTACAGCTGGTTGGGCGAGATGTGCTTACCGTGGGTAGCCCATGCACCTACCTTTGGCATAACAAATAAAATTTTCATCCTTCTCTCCTTCTCTTTAATTAGGGACGTTTCTAAAGCTGAATATAAACTGTCCCCAGTAAGGGGACACTTTATAGCTAAGTTGAGAAACGTCCCTAATTTTCGTATTTTTCGACAACTAGAGCTGAATTTATGCCTCCCCTTCCGCGGGAAATTATCAGCGCCTTATTGATTTTATATTCTTTTGGTTCCTTGCCTATAAATTTTAGGCCGTTCAAAGCCGGTTCCTCGAGGTTGATTGTCGGAGGAATCAAATTGTGCTCCATGGCCAAAATTGTGATGATCAAATCTACTGCGCCTGAGGCACCGAGCAGGTTTCCAAACATGGACTTCGGACAACTCATAGGGATGCTCTCTGTCCGACTTCCGAAAACGCTTTTTATGGCTGCGGCCTCTGAATTATCCCAAATATCTACCGCTAGCCCGTCTAAACTTATGTAATCTATTTTTTCAGGAGTTATGCCGGCATCAGCAAGCGCCATATTAATTGCGCGCGCTAATTCCTTTCCATCTTCGGCAGGATTAATCCTGTCAACCGCATCACAGGTTGTGCCGTAACCGGAGATTAAAACAAATGGTTTTACGGCCCGAGATTTTGCCCGCTCAACACTCTCCATCACCATAATTCCAGCGCCCTCGCCTATAACAAAACCGTCGCGTTTTTTATCAAAAGGCCTGTAGGCTTCTTGCGGATTAGTATTATTTTTAGAAAGCGCCCCGTAAGTATTGCAGCATAAAAGCGCATACGGAGTAACCGGCGCTTCCATTCCGCCCGCTAAAATCATATTTAGCTTATCTTTAGCTAAGACTTTTCTTGCATAGCCGATTGCCATCAAAGAACCTGCCCTATCGGCAACCACAGTCTTGCTAAATCCTTTTATTCCGTAATAAATCGATACCTGGCCTTGCGGCGCAGCAGGAAACCAGGCAGATGCCATATAAGGGGATACGCCTTCGCGCCCTTCGATATATAAATCGCGAAGCTCTGTCTCGGCATAAAGCCATCCGCCTATCGCATTACCTAAAAAAATACCGACGAGATTAGGGTCTTCCTGTTTAATATCTATTCCGGCATCCTGCAGAGCCATCTCTGATGCGATTAATGCCATATGGGAGAATGCGTCTATTTTTTTTAAAAGGCGCTCGGAAACATGGCTGTATTTTTCCAGGTCATCAATTTGCCCGGCAATATGCGAGGGGTATTTTGAGGCATCAAAACGGGTAATCTTTTTTACAAAAGAACGGCCGCTCTTTATATTTGCCCAAAATTGCCTCTTGCCTATTCCAGAAGGGCTGACAATGCCTATTCCTGTTGCGGCTATTTTTACCATTCGTAACGGCTCAATATTAAGGATGAATGTATCCCGGAAAACCCGCTGCTTGTTTTTAATATGGTATTTACTTTTTTATCTATCGCTTTGTTGGGAATATAATACAAATCACACTCTGGGTCCTTCTCCTCTTGATTTATGGTGGGAGGGAGGATGTTTCTTTGGAAAATCATGCAGCAAACTGTAAGCTCAATGGCATTCGCAGCTGCCAAAGGATGCCCTATCATGGATTTAAGAGAGCTTATGGGTAATTTATAAGCGTAATCGCCAAATACCGTTTTGTAGGCATTGGTCTCAAATATGTCGTTCATCCGCGTAGATGAGCCATGCGCATTAATATAATCTATTTCCTGCGGCTTTACCTGCGCATCTTTTAATCCTAAACTTATGCAACTTACCATCGCCCCGCCGTCACCCGGGAGATCAGTCATATGAAATGCATTACAGCTTGTGCCGAACCCTAAAACTTCGCAATAAATACGGGCATTGCGCGCTAAAGCGTGGTTTAATTCCTCTAAGATTAATAACCCAGCGCCCTCGGATAAAACAAATCCGTCGCGCTTATTATCAAAAGGCCTGCTTGCTGCTTCCGGCTTATCATTACGCGCTGATAAGACATTCACCACATCAAACGCACCAAAGGTGATCGGGGTGATAGGGGCCTCTGCTGCCCCGCAGACCATTATATCCTGCTCGCCATCCTGTATTGCCTCCAAACCAAAACCTAAAGAGTCTGTTCCGGCTGTGCATCCTGTTGAAAGGGTATTGCATATCCCTTTTAATCCGTATCTTGCGGATATTTCAATCGATGGCGTATTAAACATTGCGGCGTCATAAAGATCAGGCCGGACCAAAGAAGGATCTATGGGATGCTTTCCGTCATTGGTGACCAAGGCAAATTCTTCTTCCATGTACTTTGTTCCGCAGATAGCATTGGCAAGGCAGACCCCTGTCGCTTCCGGGTTTTCTTTGGAAAAATCCAGGCCGCTATCCCTGATAGCCATATCCCCTGCCACAACTCCAAACTGCACATATCTATCCATGCGCATGGCTTCTTCATGCGTCAGCCCCAATTTAAAAGGGTCAAAATCCCTGACCTCTGCGGCAATCTTTGTGTTAAATACCGAGACATCAAAACCATCGACTAATTTCACTCCGGATTTACCGGAAACCATGGCCTGAAAAACCGTATCTTTACCAATGCCATTTGGAGAAATAACTCCTATGCCGGTAATTACGACTCTTCTTTTGTTCATGGCTATGGTCGGGACAGTTTCCTGTTCATCGGCAGGACACTTTCCATTG
>CAKKQZ010000079.1:14377-24956 GCA_919902445.1 Omnitrophica bacterium GWA2_41_15
TGTCCCGTAACTGTTTGGAAGCTGTCCCGCGACAATATGTTAATGAACTTATTTTTACTTCTTAGGCTCTTCTACTCGTGAAACCTTAAAGACCACGTGGCCGCCGTCAGGGCAGGTAACCGTATCTATTGAGTTGTGGTCCTTCATAAAGAAAAACTTTGCCCCGAAATTTAACGCAAAAAGCGCCGGGAACGCGGTGTGGAATGCTGCTCCGCAAAAACCGGGGATACATTTTAATCCAACAGTTTCCCACTTATCTCCTAATTTATAACCAAAAGTGCATTTTCCGGTTGTCTTAACCACTTCAATCTCCATTTTTTTTGGGTTTGGCCCTTTAAAATTTGGGTCCTTGGGAACAAATTCAACTTTCCCTTTTTTATCCAGGACTTCTGCCTTAAATTCCAGCTTTCCTCCGTCAGGGCAGGTAATGAGTAAAGAGCGCTGATTATCGCTAAAGGAGAATTTTGCTCCGAAACTCAAAGCATAAACGACTGGAAAGAGGACATGTGCAAGCCCTAAACAAAAATATTTTGGGGGATGGGTAAAATCCTCCAAAATCAGTTCATCTCCTATGTCGTAACCGTGGTAACAAAAACCAGCTACCTTGGTTACCGTAAGTTTTAAACTGGGAAAAGGAGAATCTATCTTGTTCTTCAACCGGCCAATCCTCTCGTGCCATCCAAAAGCTCTTCTTTTGTAAAGAACTTTTTTGTCTGTTCAACTTCATGCACCATCTCCACCAATTTTTTATTTAACGAGGCAGCCAGCCCATGTTCCTGCGCAAGCCGCAGGAATTCACCGTTAATGTAATCTATCTCAGAACTCCGTCCGCGCTTTATACTCTGTAAGATAGAGCCGTAAAGAGGATCTTTGCTTAATTTGGTCATAGTCCCTGAGAATATCTTGGCTGCTTCAAAACCAGGCATGCACACCATTTTGGTGACATTCTCCAACGGAAAACCCGGCAGCGATACCAGATTTATGCCGGCTTTACAAATAATATCAAAGCCCTCTTTCCAGATATCTTGGCTTATACTGCTGATCTCAAGGTCTGAGAATGCCTCCTGCATGCTTATTCCTAAAATCGCCGGGATGCAGTTATTGGCATTCACAAAAATCTTCAGGTATTTCATCCCCAAGATATCTTCGCTTATAACAGTAGGAAAGGCCTTATCAAGGACTATGCTATCCATAATTATATTTTCTCCAGGCGCATGCCTAAAGATACTCCCTATTATCCAGCTTCCTTCAAAATTATGCACTACCTTACCAGGCTCAAGGTAGGTTGCCCCGAACATAACAATACTTGAAATAATATTTTCTTTTGGGATATATTTGGCGACTATATGGTCTGCCCGAACGCCGTTTTGCGTAGTAAGTATACCCGAGTTTTTAAGAAAAAATAAATTGTCTTTTAGGGCGGCTTCGATATCCTGCGTCTTTGTTGCAATAATAGCAATATCCGGCGTTGAAATTAACAGTTCGCTTGCTTCAATGGGGACTTTAAAATCCCCTCTTACTCCTGAAATTTTAAGGCCGTGTTCTATTATCGCGTTAACAGCGTCGGGCCTGCCTATTAAAGAAACATCTTCCTCTTTTAATTTTAGGTACCCGGCAACAAGGCTTCCTATCGCACCTGCCCCGATAACCGCTATCTTCATTTTCTAAAAAGGGACTGTTCCCGAAGGGGACTGTCTCTGCCTTGGAAATCCGTATTTCCTGTAATCAAAGCCTGTTTGCTCTAATAGCCTGACCATCATACTGTAAAAAGGGGAAGGCACATCAGAAAAAAAGGCAGTGATTACATCCTGCTCCTGAATTTGTTTTGCGTTTCTTATTCTTGCGATCTCTTCGGCTCTCTTGGTCACCACTTCCTCTGTTATGCGGCGGTGAAAAACCGGAATTCTGGAAATCATCAGCTTAAACTTCTCTTGCGTCTTGGTATCCCAATCCATCGCCTTACCTTTATATATAGTAAAATTTTACTATTTACATGTATTGATATTTTATTAAACAAAAACCTGTCTGTCAAGGATTTTTTAAGCAATAAAACTTCTTGGCAACAAAGGGATTAGGAATAATAACAGATAATATCGTTAGGCCATTTCTTCAAGCGGGAGTATAAATGCCTTGATACCCTCTTTACCCAGGTTTTTTCGCAGCTGCCTTACTCCGGAGAGAAGCTGCTCTGCCTGTTTTTCTTCACTGGCAACATAGAGTATATTATTTCTTCCCGGCCAGGTATCATTCCCTAAATGCGTTCCGGATGTATTACCCTTGCCGAAGACTCCTGTAATTTTTGTATAGTTATTAGTTGCGGATTTATTCAAGATCTCCATCATTTCATCATCAAGTGCCTCATTATAGATAACCATGACCATTTTATTCATGAGCCACCTTCTTTCTCTTAAGGCGCGTCTCAAATATAGCGTATAACGTCGGAACAAAGAGCATAGTAACAAAGGTTGAAACTAGCAAGCCTCCTACCATGGTAATACCGAGCGGTTGCCAAACCTCTGAACCCTCTGTGCGCGAAAGGGCAAGTGGAATGAGGCCGGCAAGCGTAGTAATGGTAGTCATAAGCACCGGGCGTAACCTCTCTTTTCCTCCCGTAGTAATCGCTTCTATCAAAGAACTCCCTCGCTGACGCAAGAGTATAATATAACTAATAAGCACTATTGCATTATCAACGACAATACCCATGAGCATTACTACGCCAAGATAAGTGACTACGCTTAAGGTGGTACGCGTAATCAGGAATGCCCATATAACACCTGTGAAGGTAAATGGTACGGAGAACATAACAATAAAAGGGTCATATAAAGATTCAAACTGGGCAGCCATAACCATGTAGACAAGGCAGATACCCAACAGCAAAAGCAAAAATAAGTCTTTGAACGCCTTTTTCTGCTCCTGCGCCTCACCCCCTATATTAACCATTACATCCGCTGGCAGGCTTATTTTCGTAAGCGCCTTCCTTAAGTCCTCAACCACTTTACCGGAAGCGCGGCGAAAAGTATTACATTCAACTCGCACCACTCTTTCGCGGTTCTGGCGTTCAATCGCAAGAGGCCCGAAGGTTTCTTCTATTTTTGCGATGTTAGATAATTTTACCTGCTGTTTGGAAAACGGTGAAACTATGGAGAGGCTCTGGACATCCTCAATCTTCTGACGGCTCTTCTCCTCCAGACGCACGTAAATATCATAGGTCTTGCCTTTCTCGCGGTATTTTGTCGCGCTCTGGCCTTCTATGTAGGTGCGCAGGCTCGCCGCCACTGTGTTCATATCAATGCCGAGGATTCCTGCTTTTTCCCGGTCAACCTCAATCCTGATTTCAGGGCGTGTTAACTGGCGAGAGATAGTTACATCCACTGCTCCGGGAATTTTCTCCATGGCCTCTTTTAATTCTTTGGCAACCGCATCAGTATCATCAAAGGAATTTCCGATAACCTCAATCTGCACCGGCTTCCCTCCTTGGCCGGTAATCAGGCGGCCTATGGGGTTACCTGTTGAAACGTCAGTCCTTATGATTCCGGGTATAGCGCGTATCTTACTCCTTATTATCTGGCCTATTTCCTCTACAGACTTTTTCCTTTTAGTTTTAGAAATCAATTTTGCTCCGCTTATGACTACATGTGTGCCTGCAGATGCATTAAAGGCCCTTCCTACTCCGGAGACCGTGCCGCTGCGCACATAATAAATCCTTGCTTCAGGGACATCACTTTTATAAATCTCTTCTATTCTAGTCGCTAATGCTTGAGTTTCTTCGAGGCGCGTTCCTACGGGAAACTCGGCTGTAATTCTTAAGTCCCCGCTATCTTCCGTAGGCATAAACTCTGTTCCCACAAAAGGAACCAGGAATAAGCTTAAAATAAACACAACTGAAAACCCGAAGACAACCAGCTTCTTATGCTTAAGGCACCAAGTTAGCCGCCTTGAATAAAAATTCTCCCATGAGGAAAATAACTTCTCTGAAAATTCATAGAATTTAGCAAACCTTTTACTCGGCGGACTGTTACGCATCCATTTTGCGCAAAGCATGGGAGTAAAAGTTGAAGCGGTAAATAATGATGCCGTAAGTGTCACAGTCACAATAACCGCAAGCTCACCGAACATAATCCCGATGACCCCGGGAATAAAAAGCATGGGCAGGAATACGACAACAGTTGTAAACACAGTTGCGGAAATAGCAAGAAACATCTCCTGTGTGCCGAATATCGCTGCTTCCTGCGGCCTGTTTCCCCGCTCAAGCCGTCGGTACACATTATCCACAATAACAATGGCCGCATCCACAACCATGCCCGATGCAATTGCAAGTGAGGATAAACTTATACTATTAATAGTCTTTCCGCTAAGAAACATGTAAATGAAAGCGACTAAAAGCGAAAAAGGAATAGTCAGGGCAATAATCAAGCTTGGTTTTAGCTGGCGCAGGAAGAACCAGACCACAAATATTACCAACACTATGCCTGCCCAAAGAGTATTTTTAAGAGAATCTAGGGAGTCAATAATATCTTGGGAGTTATCAAAGATAATGTTTAACTTTACATCCTGAGGAAGAAGGCCTTGCAGTTCTTTGAGTTTCTCCTTGACCCTTTCTGCCACCTCCACCGTATTGGTATCAGTCTGCTTTTGAATATTCAACAGGATCCCCAGCTTGCCGTTTATCTTTACTGAGGTCAAGACCTCTTTAAAGCTGTCTTCGATACGGGCAACATCCTTTAAATAAACAGATTTTCCGTCTCGTTTTCCAAGAATTACAAGTTTTATCTCATCGGGGGAGCGGAATTCTCCGGGGATGCGCAAAAGATAATCCGTTAACCCGCTTTTTAAATTTCCTACTGGCTGGCTTATATTCTCGCGCCTCAAAACCTCCTGAATATCAAGGATGGAAAACCCGTAACCTTCAAGCCGCTGCCTGCCTATCCAGATATTTATCTGGCGCTCTAAGCCGCCTTCTATCTGAACGGTCCCCACGCCCGGAAGCTGGCGCAGGACATCCCCTACCCGTTTATCAATCATGTCGCGCAGGTCCGGATATGACTCTTTGGCAGTAACTCCTAAAAATAAAATCGGGATATTCGTAGTATTAAACTTAAATATAAAGGGATTATCCATCTCATCCGGGATATCCGGCAAAAAGCGTTTTGCCAGTTCAATGCGGTCGCGTATATCATTGGTTGCCTCATCCAAATTTGTGCCCCAGATGAATTTTAAAGTAATAAAAGAGGTACCCTCTAATGAGCGGCTGGTTATTTTTTCTAATCCCGGCAGGGTTGCCAGTTGGTTTTCCAGGGGTTCTGTAACCTTTATCTCGACATCAGAAGGGTTTGCTCCGGAGTAATTGGAGATAACGGTGATTGAGGGGGGCTCAATCTTGGGAAACGAATCTATTCCTATCCGGCTTAGACTGTAAACCGAAAGGATAATAATCCCGAGAAAAATCATTAAGTTAGTTACCGGCCTTTTTACGCCGAATTCAGGAAGTTTCATTTTTGTTCTTCGGTTATTACTTCGCTCCCCTCGCGTAACCTCTGCTGCCCCAAGATTACGACTAAATCACCTTCTTTAAGCCCGCTTGTTACTTCGTAATACTGTCCCTGCCGGATGCCGAGTGTAATTTTTCTTAATGCCGCCTTTTTATCCTTGATTACAAAAACATAAAGGTCTGGCTCTCGGCCGATGATGCCCTCCTTCAAGATTACAGATACACCCTTATGCTCGGTGAGGATAAGGTTCACTTTAGCAAACATCCCGGAGTTTAAAATATGTTTTGGATTATCCACGGTAATTTCTGCGGGAGCTGCACGGGTGGCTAAGTCTAAAACCGGGCTGATTTTAGAGACTTGCCCTATAAATACTTCATCCGGGTAAGCGTCCAAAGATATCCTTGCATTCTTGCCCAAAGAGATTCTGGGCAGATGAATCTCCGGAATATCCAAACCGATCTTTACCTTATCCATATTCACCACTAACGCAACCTGAGTCTGTGCGTTAACGTGCTGTCCGTTATCCACAAAAACCCTTCCTACAACACCGGTAAGCGGGCTCTCCACAGGCGCTTTTTCAAACTTTAGCCCTACTTCATCGCGGTCAATGTATAAAAGAGGCTCTCCCTTTTCTACAAAGCTCCCATCTTCCTTTATCTTCTCGATAATCTTTCCGCTTACCTTTGGATAGACAATAGCTTCATCCTGCGCTTTTATGTTGCCTGTATATTCAAGTGTTTCTTCAAGGTCGCGAACTTCGACGCGTTGCACGCGAACAGGAATAAGAGAAGGCACCTTTTCTTTTGCCTCTTTCTTATGGCATCCGCATGCGAGAATAATAACAACGAACATTATGGCAATGGATTTCCTAATCATCATATACCTCCGGTTGCTTTTTCAAAACTTACCTTTGCAATTATATAATCATAAATTGCCTGTCTCCGGTTAAATGCCGATATATTATAGCTTAAAGCGGCGTCATCCAGGTCAAGAAAGCTTGCTATGCCAAACTGATTCTTCTGTTTTATCACCGAAAGATTATCCTTGAAGATATTTAAATCGGCTTCTGCCGTTTTGATTCCGGCTATGGAATTTTTTAAACTAAGGTAGGCGGTCTTTAATTCCAGGGCAATATCCCTGACTATTTTCTGCTTTGATAACTCTGCCTCCTTTAGGTCCACAATTGACTGCTCTACCTTATGCCTTGTGGCCCAACCATCGAATACAGGCCAGCTAAATGTAAGGCCTATCAGATTATAATCATTCCAGGCCTTGGTAGGGCTGAAGGTAAGAGACGAAACCGAACTACTGTAATAATCCCATGAGGCATAAATAGCCGGGCGGGAATCTGCCCTGGCTATTTCAATTGATTTTTTTGCCGCTGCTTGCTGCGCCTCGTATTGCTGTATTTCGGGCCTTGTCCGCATCGCCTTTAAAAATGCTTCATCATAAGCAACCTCGTCCTGCTCATATAGAAATTCCCCTTGCGGATTTATTTTAATATTATCTTGCGCATATAATAAATTCTTAAGCAAGCTTTGAGCGGCTTGGATCTGATTTAAGGACAATTCATAAGCCTCCTCAATATTGCTCATAGATTTATTGATATTCAGGATATCTGACTCTGATACCTGGCCGTTTTGATAGCGCAAGCTTTGGCTGGAAAGATGCGCCTTGACGTTATCGAGGATTTCCTTATTTATGCCGCTATATTCCTGCGCCAACAGGAGTGTATAAAAGGCCTTTTGCACGTTGAATATTATCTCCAATTTTGTTTTGTCAACCAGGGCCTGAGCTACACTGACTCCGTATTCGTTATACGTTATAGTATTTATTGTTTTGCCGCCTTTATAAAGGTACTGTTTTAGGGTCGCCTGGGTTTTGACTGAAGCTATATCTTTTGCGTATAGCCCCCGCGCATCAGCCCAGGTGCCGGTAAAATTTAAAGATGGAAAGAAGTCTGCTTTTGCTTCGCTTATCTTTTCCTTTGCCTTTTTTATATCCTGCGCCTTAATAAGGATGTCCCTGTTATCCCGCAGGGCAATGGCTATGGCCTCATCTAAGGTTAAAGAGATATCAGCGCCTAAAAGCGAGCAAGGCAATAAAATAACAAATGCCGTTACAAATAAACGCATGCGCTTCATTTTGTATCAGTTTCCCCTTAATCTTTCCGTCAAAATGGAACGTATGCGCATCAGAATATTTAAATATTCCTCGCGTTCATGCGCAGATATCCTGCCAAAAATATCTACGATCATTTTATGCCTTTGCCGGTTGACTTTACGCACCAATGCTACGCCCTTACTGCTGAGCTTAATCCTGATTATACGCCGGTCTTCCGAGTCATAAACCCTTTGAGCGTAAGCATACCTTATTATCCTATCAACTGTACCGGTCATAGCAGCGGTACTGACATGCATAAAATCGGCTAGCCCTGTCATCTTGGACTCGCCTTTCTCGTTCAAAAAATCCATAATCAGAAACTGCGGCAGGGTGATTTTACCCTTATACAATTCATTTGCCTGTCTCCGGGCGAATTCCCGGATTAAAGATGGCATTACCTCGTTCATCTTATCAGCAAACTCCGATAAACTAAGCATAAGATTCATCTCCTTTAATAGTTAACTAAATTAAATATTAAGCATATTAATAATTATAGTGAACAAAATTTATCCTGTCAAGTTAAAATTAGGGGTTTGTCTTTAAGAGGGTAGTTTATGCAGCAGGTTGTAGAGGAATTTTTCTTCGGTTTCGACCATCTGAAGGTTATGTTCGATGATGTATACCAATACCGAAGTTTTCTTGTTTCTTAGCGAGGCGGCCATCTGCCTAAGGCTTTCCGCCAGTTGTTTTAGAACTTGTGTCCGAGCGCGCAGCCGGCGCTTTGCGGTTTCGGGTTTGATATAATCTAGAAAATAAAGGCTTAAATCCAGGCTAAATTGAGGGCGCTTAAAATTGAGAAAGCTTTTTGTTAACAGTTCGCTGAAACGGGCCTCCCCTTTAGGGGTGAGGTAATAGACGGTGCGTTCAGGCCGGTTTGTTGGCTTACTTACGCGCTTTGCAACCAGGCCGCGCTCCTCCAATATTCTCAAAGGATAGTATATGGATTTCAAATCTACGCCGGCGAATAAAGAGAGTATCTCTTTAATCTTTATTTTTACATCATAGCCATGCTTCGGCCCTTCTTTTAGCAGGCCTAATAGCAATAATTCCTGCGCAATCATTGCACAACTCCGATACTTCTGAATTTATTATATCTTAATCTTAACAATTCATCCTTGTCAATTGCCTTTAACTCTTTAAAATTCTTAAAGATTACCTCTTTTATATTCTGGGCTGATTTTTGATGGTCCCGGTGCGCTCCTCCCGTAGGCTCCGGTATTATCTCGTCAATAATACCCATCTTTAATAAATCCTGGGCAGTTAATTTCAAAACCTCTGCTGCTTCCGGGGCTTTTGAGCCTTCCTTCCAAAGAATCGCTGCACAGCCTTCGGGAGAAATAACAGAATAGTAGGCATTTTCCAAAACTGCCACCCTATCCGCAATACCAACTCCCAAGGCTCCGCCTGATCCACCTTCGCCGATTACAATGGATACAATGGGCGTAGCTATAAGCATCATCTCTCTTAAATTAAGCGCTATAGCCTCTGACTGGCCGCGCTCTTCTGCGCCGATACCCGGATAAGCTCCTGGAGTATCTATGAATATTGCTACCGGAAGGTTAAAACTTTGAGCCAATTGCATAACCCTTAACGCCTTGCGATAACCTTCTGGATGCGCGCAGCCGAAATTTCGCTTAAGGTTTTCTTTTGTATCTCTTCCCTTTTGATGCCCGATGACCGCGATCTTTTCTTTATCTAATGTTGCAAAACCGCAGATCATTGCTTTGTCATCGGCAAATAACCTGTCCCCATGCAGTTCAACAAAATCAGCCATAAGCAAACTTATATAATCTAAGGAATAAGGCCTTTGGGGGTGACGGGCTATCTGAACCTTCTGCCAGGCATTCAAATTACCATAGGTATCTTTTTTAAGATGCTCGAGTTTATCCTCAAGGCGCCTGACCTCGCTTGAAAGGTCTATCTTTTTATCCGAGACAAAATTCTTTAGCTCCTGGATCTTCTTCTCCAACTCTACAATAGGTTTTTCAAAATCAAGCCCTGTCATTTGAATGAGTCCGCCACAGTTCTTTGGCGGACGAATTAATCCTCCAACAAATTAATCAACGATGCTGACTTCGGTCCCAACTGCAACAATCGAATATACTTCCTCAACTTCAGCATTTAACATACGCACACATCCCTGGGTGACCTGTTTACCCAGGGTCTGCGGTTCTGTTGTGCCGTGAATTCCGTAGCTAGGCAGGTCAAATCCCAGCCAGCGGGAGCCTAATACATTCTCGGGGCTTCCAGCCGGGAAAACTGCGCCTGCTTTAAACCATGTAGGATTGATGAGTTTGTTGGTAATCCTAAAATTTCCTACAGGCGTAGAATTATTTTTACCTGTTGAGACAACATATGTTTTGATTACCTCTTCATCACTTTTTAAAATCAAAGTATTCTGGGATTTATCTATAAGGATGGAAAACAGAGAGGTCCAAACCTTGATCTTTCTGCCCGGGAAAATTTTACCATCTGCCAGATTATTGCTTTTCATGATCAAGTCAGTTGTGGTTTTAAATTCTTTCGCTATTTTGGTCAGCGTATCTCCGGGTTTTATCTCATAAAGCGCGCTCTTGGGTGTTAAAACCTGCGAAAATAATAACTTCATATTTATATCTTCTAATTTTTTCTGCCAGCTCATCACTTCGCTGGAATTAGGGAATTCATTTATTATTTTCTGATATATATATTTAGCTTCCAATAGGTTAGATTCCATTTCGCTTAATCTTGCCTGAGAAAGCAGGTTAGATAAAGATACGCTTTTACCAACCGGCACCCGTATCGGGCCTCCCTTGTTTACCAGGATTAGTGCGATAATAGCGGAGAGCATTATTAAGCCGAAAAGAATTATTATTAAATTTTTTTTACTCACCAAATCCCTCCTTAATGAGCGCATAACTTATGGAGCGTAAGCGAACATAAGTTAT
>CAKKQZ010000080.1 GCA_919902445.1 Omnitrophica bacterium GWA2_41_15
CACCTTTACCTGCGCTGAGCGCAGGTTCCAAAGAGTCAGGCGCGCCATAGAGCCTCTTTCTGGCAAAACCGACGGTGATATCATCTGTGAGATTGCCAAGCGTTTAGGATACCAGATGGAATCTGACCCTAAGAAAACCTGCGATGAGATGGCTTCCCTTACTCCGTTATTCGCAGGAGTAAATTTTGAAAGATTAGAGGGAAACGGTTTACAGTGGCCTGTGCCGGAAAGAGGCCATCCAGGAACACCGGTTGTGCATTTAGGCCAGTTTAGGAGAGGTTTAGGAAAATTTATCCCTGTAAAAAATAGGCCGCCTGCTGAGGTGCCGGATACAGAGTACCCTTTTATATTAAGCACAGGCAGGATGCTCTTTCACTACAATACCGGGACAATGACTACGCGGGTATCTAATCTCTTGCGGGAATTTCCGCGCAACTTTGTGCAGATTAATACTACGGATGCTAAAGGATTAGGCATAAGAAATAACCAAAAGGTAAGGGTTGTAACCCGCCGGGGAGAATTGGCAGTTGCAGCAGAAGTTACTGATAAGGTAAAGGCCGGTGTTTTATGGATGCCTTTTCATTTTAGTAATGAGCCAACCAATGTCCTCACCAATAATGCCTTTGACCCGGTCTGCAGGACAGGGGAGTATAAAGCCTGCGCTGCAAAAATAGAAGTTGTGTAATGTGTAATGAGAATGAAAAGATTATTTATTACTAAAGAAAATTTAGAGATTCTGGTTAAGCATTTAAAGAAATCTTGCGATGAATTTATCGCACCAAAAAAAGAACATTTGGATGATATTATCTTTGGCGATGCAAAAAATGACGGTAAAGAACTTTTAGATTATGAAGGGAATTCAGTAATATCGCCAAGGGCATTTTTATTACCGCAGACTGAAGAGCTCTTTGAAATAAAATCCGCCAGAAATAACCGCTTTGTGCCTATCGAAGACAAAAAAAGGAGGGTATTTTATGGGGTGCGCCCCTGCGACATTAAGGCCGTAGGCTTGATGAAGAGCTTCTTTCTTGATGAGTTTGTGGATGAATTTTATCAACAGAAATTAGAGAACTCTATTTTTATTGCCCTTGCCTGCGGAAAGCGCTGTCTATCAAAGTCATTCTGCCACACAATGGGCGCCGGGCCAGTCGCGAGCGATAATTTTGATTTACAGCTTATTCCTATAAGCAGAGGATACCTTATGGAGGCAGGCTCAGAAAAAGGAAAGAGCATACTTAAAAAGAATAAAAAATTATTCGCCAAGGCTAACCTTAAGGATGAAAAAGAAATTAAAGATAGGTCAAGGCACTTTATAGAAAAGGATAAAGAAGTAAATTTTAGAAAACTGGCTAAGCTCATAAAAGAGGATAAGGTAAGGCAAGAGGCCTGGGATGATATAGGCTTACGTTGTGTTATCTGCTCAGGTTGTATTACCCTGTGCCCCACCTGCAGTTGTTTTAGCGTAATGGATAGATTGAATGGCGATAAAGGCATCCGTATGCGCTATTGCGACGGATGCCCTTATGCTGGATTTACCAAGATGGCAGGCGGCAACATCCCGCAGCCTCAACATAAAGACCATATCCGCAGGTTTTTTGAACATAAGCTTAATGTGGATGTAGAGCGCTACCAAACGCCAAGCTGTGTGGGTTGCTCAAGGTGCATCCAGACCTGTCCGGGTAATATAAGCATACGGAAGTTTATTGATGAGGTAGCGGGTATAAAGTAATGAATAACGAGAGTATTTAAGGCCATGAAAAACGAATATCTACCTGTAAGAGTTGTAATTGAGAAAATTATTGTGGAAAGTACCGATGCAAAAACCTTTGTCTTGCGCCCCGAAGATAAAACCAGTGGTATACTAAAATATAAACCCGGTCAATTTATGATGCTTTCTTTGGCCGGATATGGCGAGGCGCCGTTTACATTCGCATCCTCTCCCAATAAAGATGGAAGGTTTCAAATTTCAGTAAGAAGGGTGGGTTCTCTTACAGATGCTTTGCATAAGCTTGGAGAAAAGGATATTGTAGGTGTACGTGGGCCTTACGGCAATACATTCCCCTTAGAAAAGATTAAAGGTAAAGATTTGTTCTTTATCGCCGGTGGATGCGGAATTGCGCCACTACGGCCGCTTATTCAATACCTCTTTAAAAACAGAAAAAATTATGGCAGGATAGAAATTATCTATGGCTGCCGTGCGCCTAAAGATATATTCTATAAAGAGGAAATAAAATCCTGGCAGGATAATCTAAACACTAATGTCCACCTTACCGTAGATGAGCCCGATGAGTCTTGGGGTGGGACATGCGGAGTAGTTTGTGTTTTATTGCCCAAAATTAAAGTAAACCCTGAAACTTCCCTGGTTTTCTTGTGCGGCCCTGCTGTAATGATTAAATTTGCCATTGGCGATATATTGAAGTTAGGTTTTAGAGAGAAAAATATCTATGTATCCTTAGAGCGGTATATGAAATGCGGCATAGGCAAATGCGGGCATTGTTATGTAAAAGGAAAATATGTCTGTTTAGACGGCCCGAATTTTTCCTATACTCAGATGAAAGAATTAGGAATAGATTCTTAGGGACGTTTCTTAACTTAGCTATAAGGTGTCCCCTACATGGGGACAGTTTATATTCAGCTTGAGAAACGTCCCTAAACTAAAATTATGAAAATTATTACTGTTTCCGGGGCGCATAGCAATGTAGGCAAGACTACATTTATTGAGGGGCTTTTAAAAAAATTAAAGGGCTGGTCTTGCCTAAAGGTAACAGTTTTACATAAGGGGAATTGCCCTGTAGGCAGGATTTGCAGCGGCTGCGAGGAATTAAGCTCTAAATTTTTTATTGTGCATGATAAACGCGCCTTACAAGAAAAAGGCAAGGATACGCAGCGTTTTAAGGCAGCCGGGGCAAAGGATGTGCTTTGGTTAAGGGCAAAACCGCATGGTTTAAAGCAGGGAATTATTAAGTCAATCTCAAGATTTAAGAATTCCAAGGGCCTTATAATTGAAGGCACCAGCGTACTTAAATATCTGGATCCGGACATAGCCATTCTTATAAAAAAACGCGATTCTCTTTTAAAGGGCTCAGCGAAGGATGTTTTTAAAAAAGTAGATTTAATTTTAACCTTGTGATACAATAAATATCTCCGAGTTGTTAGGCCTAAGTCAGGTTTAAGATATGGCGTAACAGCCGTTTAAGGCAGGATAAGAAATGCCCCTGCCTCCCGTGCTTGGAAAGGAGAAGGCAAGAAGCCAGCTTTTCTTCAAAATACGGGAGCTGGCTTTAATTTTTTTTGGGGTGTAGGAAAGTATTAAAATCACCCACTGCGAAAATCGCAGTAAGTTATCCTAAAAAGGATAGGCCTTCCTACACCTTTTAAAGGAATGGCCTTATCGCGAAGCGATTTTCTTGAGAGAAAATGAAGAGAGATATAGATACTTTACGTATTTCGGTTACAGACAGGTGTAATTTAAGATGTAACTATTGTATGCCTCCGGAAGGTATTGAGCCAATGTTGCATGAGAAGGTTCTGACCTTTGAAGAGATAATCCGGCTTAGTAGTATTTTTGCTGGTCTGGGCATTAAAAAGATACGGGTAACCGGAGGTGAGCCATTGGTCAGGAAGGATATAATTAAGTTGCTCGGGCAATTAGTCGATATTTCCGGGATAGAGGAGGTAGCCATTACTACAAATGGGGCCTATTTATCCGGATTTGCTGCCGGGCTTAAAGAGGCGGGGATTAATAGGATAAATATAAGTTTAGATACCTTAAGGATAGATAGGTTTAAGGCAATAACCGGCAGCGAATATTTTTATGAGGTCTTAAACGGGATAAAAAAGGCAAAGGAACTCGGATTCTCGCCTATTAAAATCAATACGGTACTGATGCGCGGCATAAATGATGATGAGATAATTGATTTCATGGGCTTTTCCCTTAAAGAAGGGTTGATCTTAAGGTTTATTGAGTTTATGAAGGTAACTCCTTTGTGGAATGAGGATTATTTTATGCCGATAGAGGAAGTTAAGGATATCGTATGCAAGGGCTTTGGCTTGGAAAAGACCGAATATCCGGGCTCAGGCCCAGCGCAATATTACAAAGCCGGCGGCGGTATTGTAGGATTTATCAAAACCGATGAAAATAATTGCCAACGCTGTAACCGGCTTCGCATCACATCAACAGGGGAATTGAAACTCTGCCTTTATGAAACAGGAAGTTTTTCATTAAATGAGCTTTTAAGAAATGGTACTTCCGATGACAGGATAAGAGATATAATCAGCGCAAAATTATGTTTAAAGGAAGAGGTAGATTACCGTAAATGGGAATGGGGCAAGGTTTATATGTCCGTATTGGGAGGATAGGGACACCCTTGGAATTAAAGCAAAGCCGCTCTTTTTTCTGAAGCTAAGGGTGTCCCCTTATGAGATATGTTTAATAAAAAAGGAATTCAGAAAATATTTGCGCAGATTCCGGCCACATACGAATTAATCAATACTGTTTTAACTTTAGGTATGGATTCTTTCTGGCGGAGAAAAGCCTCTAAGCTTGCAGCGCAGTATGGTGGCACGAGGTGGCTGGATGTTTGTAGCGGCACAGCGCAGACAGCAATAAACTTAAGCAGGCTTGCCGTTAGAGGAACAAAAATAGTTGCTTTGGATTTTTCTCTTCCCATGCTTTGCGAAGGCGCCTTAAAGCCGCAAGCGAATAGAATTTACTTTTGCGCGGCTGACGCAGCCAGGCTACCTTTTTTCGACAATACATTCGACCTTGTAACTATTTCCTTTGCTACGCGTAATATCAATAGCAGCCGCGATATGCTGACAAAGTATTTTCAGGAGTTCCGCCGTATTTTAAAACCCGGAGGCAGATTCGTAAATCTTGAGACTTCGCAGCCGAAATTTTTTATTTTAAGAAAATTATTTCATTTATATATCCGCACCATTGTTATGTCAGTTGGATCGCTTTTCTCCGGCTCAAGAAGAGCCTATAGCTATTTGGCATATACAATACCGCGCTTCTTTTGTGCCGATGAGTTAAGCGATATAATTTATCAATCAGGATTTAGGAGCGTAAATTATTCTTTTTTAAGTTTCGGCATAACTGCTATTCATACCGCTAACAAGTAAAGAGAAAAATGAAAATGGTTGATATAGGAAGTAAGGAAGTTACACAAAGAGAGGCTGTTGTTGAAGGAACCGTTTCTTTAAGCCCAAAGGCCATCCTGGCGATAAGGAAAAATAAAATTCCAAAAGGGGATTGTTTAGAGGCAGCACGCCTTGCCGGAATTCTTGCGGCCAAAAAAACACCGTCGCTTATTCCTCTATGCCACCCGATTTCTATCGAATATGCGCAGGTAAATTTTTTAACAGGAAAGAATCAGATTAAAATAACTGCCACTGTGCGCGCAAAGGCAAAAACAGGTGTTGAGATGGAGGCATTGACCGCTACTGCAGTCGCAGCTCTTACTATTTATGATATGTGTAAGCCTTTGGATAAGAATATTGTTATTTCAGGTATAAAGCTCCTTAAGAAAATTGGCGGTAAAAGCGGAACCTATATAAGAAAATGAGTAAGGGAAAAATAATAGCTGTTTCAATTTCGGATAAAAAAGGAACAAAGAAAATAAATGTCGAGTCAGCCGAACTCAAGGAAGATTTTGGGATTATCGGCGATGTTCATGCCGGGACTAAAAATCGCCAGGTCAGCCTTCTCGCAGAGGAATCCATAGGGAAGATGAGAAATAAGGGGTTGAAGCTAAATTTCGGAGATTTCGCAGAAAATATTACAACATCAGGAATAAATTTATTAAGCCTGAATCTTAAGGATAAACTAAAAGTGGGAGAAAATGTTGTATTAGAGGTTTCGCAGATCGGAAAAGAATGCCATACGCGCTGCGCCATTTATTATCAGGCGGGAGATTGCGTTATGCCTACCGACGGAATTTTTACGAGAGTCTTAAAAGGCGGCATAATCAGGCCGCAGGATGATATTGAGGTGGTTTAAGAATGTATAAAGTTGCCGTCTTGACTATAAGCGACAGATGCTCTAAGGGCATAAGGGAGGATGAATCCGGGAAAATCGCTCAGGAACTCATAAAAAATCTCCCTGCTAAGATCGTTAAATATGAAATAATACCTGATGAGCCAGAGATGATCAAGGAAAAAATAGTTGATTACTGCGATAACCTTAAAGTTGATTTGGTTTTAACCGACGGAGGGACAGGTTTTACCAAAAGAGACCAGACCCCTGAGGCCACAAGAGCGGTTATTCAAAAAGAGGTTCCCGGGATACCGGAGGCAATGCGCATGGAATGTTTTAAATTCAACAAACGCGCTATGTTGTCGCGCGGGATAGCAGGGATACGGGGCAGGACTTTGATTATCAATCTGCCTGGAAGCGCTAAGGGGACAAGTGAGTCACTTGAGGCAATAATGGATGCTTTAGCGCACGGCTTGGATATGTTAGCGGAGAAAGAGCATTAAGATGATTTTAGTGAATTTGTTTGTGGTATTTTTTAGAGTCGGGCTGTTTGCAATAGGAGGGGCTTATTCATTTCTACCGTTGATAGAAAGGGAAGTTGTCCAGCAGTATCACTGGCTGACTAAGGAAGAGTTTTTGGATGTATTGGGTATAGTCAAGATATTTCCAGGAGCAATTTCTATTAAATACGCAACCTATACCGGATATAAGATAGCAGGGTTGCCGGGAGCAATAATCGCCAATATCGGAAATTTGTTGGCCCCGGCTGTGCTCATACTTTTTGCCTCCGTTTTTTATGTAAAATATAAAGAGTTACCCGTAGTAAAAAATGCCTTTAATGCGATTCAGCTTGTGATATTTGCCATGATTATAGCCTTGGCTTTTGAACTTGTCACCATTAATCAGTTGACTCATTTGAAGAGCCTTATTATAGTCGTGTTGGCATTTACGCTTTTTGTTTACACTAAGGTCCACCCGGCTTTAATCATAATCGGAGCAGGTTTTCTTGGCTCCCTCTTAAAATAGGGACGTTTCTTAACCTGAATATAAAGTGTCCCCGTACTGGGGACACTTTATAGCTAACTTGAGAAACGTCCCTAGGAGGATTTAGTGAAAAATACAATGACAGTTTTATTCTTTTCCACCCTCTCAATAGCTTTTTTACACGCGCTTGCTCCCGATCACTGGATGCCTTTTGTTGCTATCGGCAGGGCACAAAAGTGGTCTAAAATAAAACTTCTCTGGGTAACTTTTATTTCCGGCCTCGGGCATGTGGGTATTTCAATTTTGTTTAGTATACTTGGAATTTTATTAGGTTTTAGCCTGGCCAGATTAAAAAGTTTAGAGGGCCATCGCGGAGAAATTGTCCTTTGGCTGCTTATTGGTTTTGGAATTGCGTATATGCTTTGGGGGATAAAGAGGGCAAAGATTAGGAAACAAAAGGGCCTCACCGAAGAAGAATTAAAATCAAAGACAATCGCCATGTGGACAATATTCGCTATCGTGGTTTTAGGGCCTTGCGAACCGTTAGTTCCCCTCGTATTTTTGGGATACAATTATGGATGGCCGGGGGTTGTTACTGTAAGTATCGCCTTTTCTATAGTTACAATACTTATGATGCTGGTTCAGACTCTGCTGGTATTTATGGGAATCCGGCTTATTAAAAACGATCTTTTAGAGCGCTATTCCCATGCCTTTGCAGGCTTAATCATTGCTTTAACGGGCGTATTTGTTATGGTTACAGGGATATAATGAAAAGTACGGCATTTAAAAAGGCATTTTCTATCCTACTATTAATTATTTCTATTATGCCTATTTGTGCACACGCCAAGGAACAAACTCTAACACAGCCTAAGTTAATCGTTTTCTTTTCTCCTACCTGCCACAGGTGTATGCAGGTAAAAGCAGAGGTTATGCCTGATATCGAGAAAGAGTTTAAAGGCAAAATTCAGATAGAATACCGCGATATAGCCGATATTAATAACTATACGTTGATGGTTTCACTTAAAGAAAAATATAAATCCGGAGTTGAACTTGAAATTCCTGTTTTTTTCTTTGAAGGTAAATTTATAGATGCAAAGGGCGAGGTTAGAAATAACCTTAAGGCGCTTATTAGCCGGTCAAAAAACCTTCAGCGGGAAGAAGAAAAAGTTTCGGCGGTAGATTTAGTCGGACGCTTTAAAAGTTTTAAGCTCGTAGCTTTAGTTGCTGCGGGGCTTCAAGACGGAATCAATCCCTGCGCCTTTACGGTAATCGTCTTCTTTATTTCATTTTTGGCGCTTCAGGGTTACCGGAAAAAAGAATTGGCAGTAATAGGGCTTTCCTTTATATTCGCCGTATTTCTTACCTATCTTTTAATAGGAATAGGGATATTTAATTTTCTTTATAGTTTAAAGGGGTTCTGGGCGCTAACTAAGGCAATCAACATCTCTGTCGGGATATTAAGTATAATACTTGGGTGCTTGGCGCTTTATGATTTTTTTAAATTTAAGCTGACCGGGAAGACAGAGGGCCTGGTTTTGCAATTGCCAAAATCAGTTAAATACCAGATAAATAAAGTAATAGGATTACACTATAGGTTGGCTAAGGATGCGCAAGGAAAAGCCATAAAGCCTCGTATAGCTAAGTTGGTAACAAGTGCGTTTATTACCGGGTTTCTTGTATCGTTATTAGAAGCTGTCTGCACCGGGCAGTTGTATTTGCCGACGATAAGTTTTGTTTTAAAAACCACCAATCTTAAATTACACGCACTCGGGTACCTTTTAGTTTACAATGCCCTCTTTGTTTTGCCTTTGTTTGTGATATTTTTGCTTGCGCTATTCGGCACAACATCAGAACAGTTCTCAAGGTTTTTAAGGAGCCGCCTCGGGGCGATCAAGATATTTATGGCTGTTATATTCTTTGGCCTTGGGATATTTTTAATCTGGAGGGGGTAATGAAAAAAATGTTCCTGGGGTTATTGGCGTGCGCTTTATTTATTTCGGCGGCTTATTGTGCTGAAGAGAAAATCGATGCGAATACCTGGGGTTTTGGACGGGTAAGGGAAGGGCAAATTGTGAAACATGCCTTCAGGTTACAAAATGAGTCTGACAAAACCCTTACCATTAAAGATGCGCATACATCCTGTGGCTGTACCGCCTCAGAAATTAAAAAGAAGGTACTTGGGCCCGGCGAAAGCACTAAAATTGAGGTAAGTTTTAATTCTAAGGGCTACGTTGGTGAGGTTAAGCAGTTTATTTATGTTAATACAGACGCTATTGACAATCAGGTAATTAGGTTTATAATAAAAGCAGAGGTCGTAAAATCAAGCCAGGCAGGATTCGCCCCTGCGGTAGAAATACAGGAGGAATAAAAGATGCTGTTTTTAAAATTAAGGATGTGGCTATTGGTAGCGGCGCTTTTTGCCATTATCTACGCGGTGATTGTAATTATAGGCTCATACTTCGGGATAGCCAATTTCTATTTTTACCTGGCGATTTCTTTGGTAATGATGTTTATCCAATATATGATAGGGCCGAAAATAGTTGAGTGGACTATGCGGGTGAAATACGTAAAGCGCGAGGAATACCCCCGGCTTTATCAGATGGTTGAAGGTTTAGCCATGAGGGCGCACATTCCGGTTCCACGTATTTGCGTAGCTCAAATACCCCTTCCCAATGCCTTTGCTTTCGGCAGGTCAAAAAAAGACGGGAGGGTTTGCGTCACAGAGGGGATTTTTAATTTACTGGGCGATGAGGAATTAAAGGCAGTGCTCGGGCATGAGTTAACCCATTTAAAAAACAGGGATGTCTTGACTATTACGCTTCTTTCGGTTATACCGATGATAATGTACCGCATTGCGTGGCAGTTTTTATTCTACGGACGCCGGCGCGATGAAAGGGGCGCCAACACAGCTATTATCGGGCTGGTAGCATTTTTGTTTTACTTTATTACAAACCTGTTAGTTCTTTATGCGTCGCGAATCCGGGAGTATTTTGCGGATAGGGGTTCAGTTGAGTTAGGCAATAGGCCTTCTAGTTTAGCATCCAGCCTTTACAAATTGGCCTATGGCGCAGCGCGTACCAACAGAGAGTCATTAAAAGAGGTTGAGGGTTTAAAGGCGTTTTTTGTCAATGACCCATCTCAGGCTTTGAAAGAGATTAGGGAGCTTAGCCATCTGGATTTAGATAAAAGCGGATCTATTGACCCCTCAGAACTAGAGGTTTTAAAGGCACAAAAAGTGCGTTTAGGTTTTGGTGACCGTTTGTTAGAGGCCTTAAGCACGCATCCGAATATGCTTAAGCGCATAAAACAACTCTCGGAATACAAAATTTAGCCAAAACCCTTTAGCAGACAATAAGATAAGCCTGCCTCGCCGGTTGATGCAGGTAAAGGCCCGCTGCAATAGCGGGTTTTTCTTTGGTTGACAGAGCTGCCAAATTACTATATAATTGTAAAACTATGGATTTAAACGAAATTATCGAACAAAGAAAGTCAAAATTAAACGTTTTAAAGGAAAGGGGTGTGCCTGTATACCCCAGTATTCCTTCAGGCCGTATTGATATAGTAGAAATATTGAAGGATTTTTCCGAGGGTAAAAAGGTGGCTGTTTGCGGCAGGATTATGGCTAAGCGCCAGCACGGGAAAGTTGTATTTATGGACCTAAAAGACGCAAGTGCAAAGATACAGCTTTATATAAAGTTAGATTTTGTGGGTAAGGATCTTTTTAGCCTCCTGGATAATGTGGATATAGCTGATATTATTTGCGTTAAGGGGGAGCTTTTTAAGACGCATACCAATGAACCTACGATAAAAGCAGAAGAATTTACGATAATTGCCAAGGCCTTAAGGCCCCTTCCTGAGAAATGGCACGGCTTAAAAGATATAGAGTTGCGTTTCCGTCAGCGTTATCTGGATTTGATCGCCAATGAAGAGGTAAAAAAAGTATTTTTAATGCGCTCTCGCATCATCAAGGGTATCAGGGATTTTTTAGACCAGAGGGGGTTTCTGGAAGTTGAAACGCCGATGATGCATAATATCCCCGGTGGCGCAGCAGGCAGGCCTTTTAAGACGCATCATAATGAGTATGACGAGGATTTGTATCTGAGGATTGCTCCCGAATTATACTTAAAGCGGCTTTTAGTGGGCGGATTGGACAGGGTCTATGAAATAAACCGTTCCTTCCGTAATGAAGGGGTATCGACGAGGCATAACCCGGAATTCACCATGCTCGAGGTTTACAGCGCATATTGTGATTATGAGGATATGATGAAGCTCGCCGAAGATTTGATTGTTTCGCTGGCCAAGCAGGTGTTGGGAAAGAGTGAGATTGTTTATCAGGGAAAAACCATATCTTTGGCTGTTCCCTGGCAGAAGCGTTCTTTCACCCAAATGGTCAAAGAAAGGTTTAATATCGAGCCGCAGGATGAAGTTGTGCTGATGCTAAAAAAGCTGCAGGAAAAAGGGTTTGCCAAAGAAAAGGTTAGGCTTACCCGCTCGCAGGTAAATAAGATAATTGAGGATATTTTAGAGCAGGATTTGATGAATGTTAATCCAACTTTTGTCACTGATTACTTTACTAACCTTAGCCCCTTGGCAAAGGCAAAAAAAGAAAATCCTTTAATCTCCGAGCGTTTTGAATTATTTATTGCAGGGCTGGAGATAGGTAATGCCTATTCTGAGTTAAATGACCCCCAAGAACAGAGGAAGCGCTTTGAAGAAGAGATTAAAGAATTAAATAGCGATGAGGAAAGAAGCGTGGATGATGATTATTGTTTGGCATTAGAGCATGGTATGCCCGCTGCAGGAGGGCTTGGAATAGGAATTGACAGGTTAGTAATGCTGCTTACTGACCAGCCTTCGATACGAGAAGTAATTTTATTCCCATTGCTAAGATCTGAGAAAAGGGACAGTCCCCTTTGATGAACACTTAAGAGCTTTGACGGGGACAGTCCCTATCTAAATAATATGCAAACAGAGCTGATGATAAGCTGGAGATATTTGCTGACAAAAAGGAAAGAGAAGTTTATCTCTCTTATTAGCGTAATTTCAATACTGGGTGTTGCAATAGGCGTGATGGCCCTGATTATTGTTATCGCAGTAATGACCGGCTTTGACCGGGATCTGCGGGATAAAATTATCGGTAATTATTCGCATATCACGGTGTCGAGTTATAAGGGTATCACAAATGCCGAATTTGAGAATATCGTCAAAAAAATAGCGCCTAATTCGCACGTAAAAGGAATAAGCCCTTATATCCAAGGGCAGGCCTTGGTTAAACAGGGAAACAGGTTTCTTGCAGTGGGGCTAAAAGGGATAGATCCCAATACAGAAACACAAGTTACCAAGATTAAAAAGTATATTGTGGCAGGGGACGTAGATAATCTTGGCGCCGACGGCGTAATCATCGGTAAGGAATTGGCTTTTTATCTGGGGTTGAAGTTAAATTCTCCGTTTGTTCTTTATTCTCCCTTGGGTAAGCAGTATATCTTTAGGGTAGCAGGGCTTTTTAGTTCAGGAATGTATGATTACGATATGAATCTTAGTTTCACTAACCTAAAGACAGCCCAGGAAATTCTGGGCATGCCGGATCAGCTCAGCGCTGTTGCCATAAAATTGGATAACCTTTATTTAGCGGATAAAGTGAGGTTTGAGTTAAGCCAGATTTTAGGCGTTGATTACACCTTAAAGACATGGATGGAGGCAAATGCCAATTTTTTTGCCGCTCTAAAATTAGAAAAACTGACCATGTTTATAATCCTCACATTAATCATACTGGTTGCCTGTTTTAATATCATCAGCACTTTAATTATAATGGTGGTTGAGAAGACAAAGGATATCGGCATATTAAAGGCCTTAGGTATGACCACGGCGGGTATAAGAAAGATTTTTACTTATGAAGGCATTATCATCGGCGGCCTGGGGGTTTTTTTCGGAGGGGTAGGCGGGATTGGGCTATGCGCCTTGCTTAAAAAATATCAGTTTATAAAGCTACCCGCCGATATTTATTATATTGACAAGCTGCCGGTATCTATTGAGCTGTGGCCCGATATTATTTTGATTATCGCAGCTGCAATGGCGATTGTCCTGATTTCTACTATTTACCCGGCTAATAAGGCAAGCAGGCTTAATCCTGTCGAAGCATTAAGATACGAGTAGGCATAAATTTGTTACAGGCAAAGAATATACATAAGGTTTATAATAACGGCGTAAGGGAACTTCGCGTTTTAAAGGGCGTTGATTTAAGTATAGAGAAGGGCTCATTTTTAGCTATTGTTGGCCAATCCGGAGCAGGCAAGTCAACGCTGCTTCATATATTAGGCGGCCTGGATAATCCGACAGAAGGAAAAGTAATTTTTGAGCAGGAAGATATTTATTCCCTGGGCGACTGCGCTCTTTCTAAGGTTAGAAATAAAAGGATCGGCTTTGTTTTTCAATTTTACCATCTCTTATCAGAATTTACGGTCCTGGAAAATGTGCTTATGCCGGGGTTAATCGCAGATAGCAGGCAAGAGGAAAAACTAAAGGAAACCGCCTCGAAACTTTTAATGCAGGCCGGTTTAAGCGAAAGGATTACTTATTTTCCCAGCGAGCTTTCCGGGGGGGAAAAACAAAGAGTTGCTATTGTGCGGGGATTGATTAATAAGCCGGGGCTTTTACTTTGCGATGAACCAACGGGAAATCTTGATTCAAAAACGGGTGATGAGATTATCTCTTTGATTAAAAGGATAAATTTAGAAAACCAGATGAGTGTAATTTTGGTTACGCATAATATAGAGTTAACCAAGGCAGCAGACAAGATCTATCATTTAAAAGACGGCATATTAGTTTAGGGACGTTTCTCAAGTTAGCTATAAAGTGTCCCCCAAACGGGGACAGCTTATATTCAGTTTGAGAAACGTCCCTAATAAAGGGGGAAGAATGAAGATTTATATCAACGGAAAGTTTTATGATAAGAATGACGCAAAGATCTCTGTGTTTGATCACGGCCTTTTATATGGCGACGGCGTGTTTGAGGGGATACGTTCTTATAACGGTTTAGTTTTTAAATTAAAGGAGCATATTGACCGGCTCTATGAGTCAGCACAAAGTATTATGCTAAAAATTCCTTTAAGCAAGAGTGAGTTGACTAAAGCGACTATCGCAACTTTGAAGGAGAATAGCCTTTTGGATGCATATATCCGCCTTGTTGTGACGCGCGGAGAAGGGGACTTGGGCCTTGATCCGCGTAAATGCACGGATAAAGCAGCTATTATCATCATTTCCGATAAAATCGCACTCTACCCTAAAGAATACTATAAAGCGGGTTTAAAGATTATCACAGTTCCTACAATCAGGAACCTGCCAGAGGCCTTAAATCCGCAGATCAAGTCATTAAATTATCTGAATAACATCCTGGCAAAGATTGAGGCCAATAATGCGGGTTGCGATGAGGCGATTATGCTGGATTCTTTAGGTTATGTGGCAGAATGCACAGGAGACAATATCTTTATTGTAAAGGATAGGCATCTTTATACCCCTCCGCAATGCATGGGTACTTTAAGGGGGATCACGCGCGATACTGTTTTAGAGATTGCCCCTAAGTTAAGGCTTGATGTGCATGAACACGTGATTACGCGGCATGAAGTTTATATTTCTGACGAGTGTTTCTTAACCGGGACAGCAGCGGAAATTATCCCTGTGGCCATGGTTGACGGGCGCGTTATCGGCTCCGGAAAGCCCGGGAAAATTACCTTGAGCCTGATGAAAAAATTCAAAGAAGCGACCAAGAAAGACGGAATAAAGTATTAATTCTAGGGACGTTTCTAAAGTTGAATATAAACTGTCCCCACTAAGGGGACACTTTATAGCTGGTTTGAGAAACGTCCCTAAGGAGAGAGAATGTTTTGCGATATCTGCGGGAAAAACCCGGCAACAGTGCACTTAACTGAAATCATTGACGAGCAGATGAATGAACTGCATCTATGCGAAGGGTGCGCGCACGAAAAGAGCATGGCAATGGAGCAGCAATTCGGATTAAGCGACCTTTTAGCAGGCCTGGCAGAGTTTGAAAAACCTGCTAAAGAAGCTGAAGCCGTAACCAGTGTTAAATGCCCGGACTGCGGCCTGACTTACGCCGATTTTAAAAAAATCGGGCGCTTAGGGTGCGGTGAATGCTATGCGTCTTTTAAGAAATATCTTATCCCGCTTCTTAAACGGATTCACGGTTCTTGTCAGCATGTCGGTAAGTCACCTGAAAAGGTGACAAAGATTTCAAAAAAGAAGCCGGATTTAGCGCAGATGCCTGATTTGGCCCAGCTACGCCAGAAACTCGCAAAGACAATCGAGATGGAAGAGTTTGAGGAAGCGGCAAAGATACGCGATCAGATAAAAGAGCTGGAGAATAAAAATGCAACTCAATAGCCTTTTGAAGCATACCAGTGAATGGCTTAAAGGTACAGGCCCGAATTCGGATATTGTTATTTCAAGCCGCGTGCGCTTGGCTAGAAATTTGGAAAAAATTCCTTTTCCGCACTGGGCAAGCAAGGCTCAGGGGGAGAAGGTGTTAAATACCATTGCAGAAGCCGCGACAAGATGCGGTTACCTGAAAACCTCCACGTTTTTTAAATTAGCGGAATTAGATGCCGTTGATAAACAATTCCTCGTTGAGCGGCACCTTATGTCATTGGAACATGCGCAGAAGACAAATCATAAAGGGGTAGCCATAGATGACGAAGAGGTATTAGCGGTAATGATTAATGAAGAAGACCATATCCGCCTTCAGGTGATGCAGTCAGGTTTTAATTTATATGAGGCCTGGAATATTATCAATACAGTTGATGATTGCCTGGCAAAAGAATTGTCATTTGCTCATACTGCTGATTGGGGGTACTTAACCGCCTGCCCGACCAATACCGGCACAGGTATGCGCGGTTCGGTAATGCTGCATCTGCCTGCTTTGGTGATGACGCGGCAGATTGACCGGGTCCTGGCTGCGATAGCAAAATTAAGTTTTACCACGCGCGGGCTTTACGGAGAGGGGACACAGGCAACAGGGAATTTATTCCAGATTTCAAACCAGGTTTCTTTAGGCCGCAGCGAAAATGAGATGCTTGAGGATATAAGCGGCATTATAAGGCAGATTATCGAGCAGGAGGGCCAGGCAAGGGAAGTCCTGCTTTTAAAAAATAAGGTTATGCTGGAGGATAGGATTAACCGCAGTTTAGGGATATTAAAAAATGCGCGTATAATTTCCAGCCAGGAAACAACGGAATTATTGTCGATGGTAAGGTTAGGGGTTGATTTAAGGATGATAAAGGATATTGACCGCCGCAACATAAACGAGCTTTTTATTATCACGCAGCCGGCGCACCTGCAAAAAATCGAGAATAAAAAACTCTCTGCAGGGGAGAGGGATTTAAAAAGAGCTGAATTAATCAGGGCAAAATTAAATTTATCATAAGTGAGGCCATAACTTAGTCCTGAGTTTATCGAACGGCTAAGTTATTTGGCCGAACTTATCCTTGACACG
>CAKKQZ010000081.1 GCA_919902445.1 Omnitrophica bacterium GWA2_41_15
GAACTTGATAAACTACAGGTTACTTAGCCTGCCTGATTTGCTCATCGCTTGCCAGTAAATATTTAATGCCGTTTCCGCCATCCAGCGCCTTCCACTCTCCCTTTACTATCGGCATATTGGATAAACTTGGTAATTGAAGAAAAGGCTTGACTTCTTCAATTACGGTTTGTATAATTGAAGTTAACTTCAATAGCGCAAAAGGAAGAAAAATGGATAAGGAAGCTTTTAAAAACAGCCCGGCAGGCAAAATAATTGATACTCAAAAAGGATACTCTGCTTTTGTTCCCAATCCTTTGCCTCCCAAGGTAAGTTATGACGATAGCCTCGTGCAATTGCTATCAGAGGCAAATCGCAATATGGGAAACCTAAACGGCATAGGAACGCAATTGCCAAATCCTGCCCTTTTGATTATTCCATACGTAAGAAAAGAAGCAGTCCTAAGTTCAAGAATTGAAGGCACGCAGACTTCTCTCTCAGAGCTTTTCTATTTCGAGGCAGCCCGCAAGGCCGAACAGAAAAAAGAGGCTGGCAGAACAGATGTCTTAGAAGTCTTTAATTATGTGAAGGCCATTGATTATAGTATTAAGAGGCTGGAATCGCTGCCGATATCGCTGCGCCTGATTAAGGAAATCCACGCTATTCTTATGAAAGGCGTGAGGGGTCAGCTTTTAACCCCAGGAGAGTTCCGCCGAAGCCAAAACTGGATTGGTCCTGCAGGCTGCACGTTTAATGATGCTACGTTTGTACCGCCTCCGGTAGAAGAGATGAAAGAGGCATTAGGTGACCTTGAGAAATTTATCCATAACAGAGATGCAATTGATGGGCTCATTCAGTGCGCAGCAGTGCATTATCAGTTTGAGGCAATACATCCCTTTCTGGACGGTAATGGAAGAATAGGTAGATTATTGACCATACTTTTCCTATGCGAAAGACAGTATTTAAAATATCCTTTGCTCTATCTTAGCGCTTATTTTGAGAGGAATCGCACTCAATATTATGAGAGGCTGCTTGCCGTAAGCCAAAAAGGCGACTGGTCCGGATGGTTTGAGTTTTTCTTAAAGGCAATAGCAGATGAGTCTAAGGATGCCATTGATAATTCGAAGGCTGTGCTTGCATTACTTGATGACTATAGGAGGAGGGTTGAACAAAAGAGGCCTTCTCTGTATGTTTTTAAAACACTTGATCTGATATCAAGAAATCCTTATATAAGTATACCAAGGGCAGCCGAGATGCTTAAGACTTCCTTTCATACCGCTAAAGCTGCTATAGAAAAGCTCGAGGCTATGAAGATATTGAGAGAAACCACGGATAAGGAGCGTGGTAAGATATACTGTGCAGAGGAGCTTTTGAAGATTTTTGATCCCCCGCCTCATTAACTACTATGAACCGGTTTACTGATACGAGCGAAGTTATTTTAAGCGGCCTGCATATAGGTTTTAATCTATCGGTTTATGCTTAGGAAGAAGGGGCGGGTGCCAGCGGCAGTTCGAGCTTAAATGTAGTGCCTTGGCCGTATTTAGAGGCGACGGAAATCCTGCCTTTATGAAATTCAATGATGCGCTTGATAACATAAAGCCCCAACCCTGTGCCTTTTCCCGATGAGGCCTTAGTGGTATAGAAGGGGACAAAGATTTTC
>CAKKQZ010000082.1 GCA_919902445.1 Omnitrophica bacterium GWA2_41_15
CGAAATCCCGCGTAAGCGGGGATCCTTGATACGTAAGGTTCAGGTTTAGATGTCGTCGCATTCGTGTCAAGGAGAAGTTCAGGATAAAACTACCTCTTTGATTATTCTATTGATATTTTTTACGGCGGATGATTCTTGAGGCAAATCAAATAATGATTTCCCGTCAAGGCTTGCCTTCTCTATTTCCTGGTCAAAAGGAAGAGTCCCGGCAAAAGTAAGGCCTGAATTTTGAATCTCTTTATCCAAGCCTTGGATTCCGTCTTTTGCTTTATTTACTATTAAAAAACTTTTTCCCAGTTTTATCCCCATTGCGCAGGTAAGGTTATAAATCCTTGCTGCTGAGCGCACCCCGATGACGCTAAAATCACTCACCACAAATAAGATGTCTATCTTGCGCATTGTCTTCCTGCTTAAATGCTCCATCCCTGCTTCATTATCTATAACCGTATAAGTATAATCATCGATCAAATCCTTAATCATCTCTCTAAGCAGGTTATTTACGTAACAATAACAACCCGGGCCTTCTGGTCTACCCATACTGAGGACGGATAAGCTGTCTTTTTCTAATAAAGACTGTTGCATCCGGTATTCTAAATAACGGTCCTTGGCCATTCCTGCGGGAAGATTTTCTTTTGCCTTCAGGGTTTCTTCGCAGATACTTGAAATGGTATCTTCAACTTTTAAACCCAGTGTTTCTGCCAGAGTAGAATTAGGGTCGGCATCAACTGCAAGGACCGCGCCGCACCTTTTATCTAAAAGCGCCCTGATGATAAGGCCTGCGAAGGTGGTCTTGCCTGTTCCGCCTTTTCCTGTAACTGCGATTATTTTTCCCATATTTAGTTAGGGACACCCTTTTTGCCAAAGCAGAGCCGCTCTTTCTGCTAAAGCTAAGGGTGTCCCTCGATTGGTTCCAAGGGTGTCCCTACATCATTGGGGGCATGGAGAGCGCGGGGTGATTTACCTTTTGTAGGAAGGGTAATAATTCTTCCGCGGTAGTAGCTACTGTTTCATCAGCGATTTTATCTATAAAATCAGGGTTGCCAGCTTCTTCAGCGTGCTTTTTTAACTGAGCGCTTAAGGAATCCTTTAATTCCTTGGTCATCCAGACAATACGTTGAAATCCTCCGTTTGCAGAAATAAATTTCGGGCTGGTAATGTATAGCATTCCAATACCGACAAAACCCGGCACCTGTTGTCCTCCCCCCACCATGCCTGCTAAAGTGGAAAACTTCATTCCGCAAGGCGTCATCCCTGAAAATCCTCTATTTACAATCATTACGCCGTTTGCCTCCGGTATTAAACCGACAATACATTCAAAACACCCGCAGGATGTTGAAGGGGCATCCATAAGTGAATAAAGCCCCAAGCGCTCAAACGCCTTATTGGATTTATTATAAAGGTAATCATTTATACCCTGCCACTCGCCTACTTTAGCATCAATGCAGGCGCCTTTAAGCACCGGCTCGTTTCCGCCGGTAGGATTTATTTCAGAAGCTGCTTTTCCGTCAAGCCAGTTATAAGCGCCGCAAAGGCCTAATCTTTCAGGGCTAATGATGCAAACATGGTTTGGCGCATAAGACTGGCATAATTTGCAGGAATAAAAAACATCCACACTTTCATCGGTCATATCGGCTAAGCGCGCATCACGCTCGGAAAACGCCTTTAATGCTTCGGGCAAAAGTTTTACAACATCCTCATTCTTAGTATAAATAGTAACCTGCACCTTATCTACAATAGACGGAAAATCATGCAGGAATCTTGAAAAAAGTATTGTCCCAAAATGTTTGAACCTTAGCCCGCTCTTACGCGCGTCCTTGCTTACCCTTGCCCATATAACATGGCGCTGGCCCGTATGCATTATGCCTAAGGCCTCGCTTAAGAAATTATGGATTCTTCGCTCAAGCACCGATTCGAAATCCTTCTGCATTTTTCTTCCGGCAACATCTATAATCATGGCAAAAGGAACAGCTGCTCCATCCTCAAATTCATCCAGCTCCCGCCCGATCACTTGTATCTTGCCATTCTCAACTTCCTCTAACGTTTTCATGCGCAAGAACTCAAACGCCTTAGAGAATTTCCCGCCTATCTCAGCGCCTGTCTGCTCTTTTCTGATACGCTCGCCTTCAAATGCGGAGCCATAGGAGACCGGGATGTCGATTTTTTCAATGCTAAGCTTTAAACCCCTGACCTCTATTGCCTTCTCAACTATTTTATCCAAAGAGACCGGGGAGACCACATGTTCGTATTTGCATACTCCCGTCGGCAATATCTGGTCTATATCCGTATCGGCAATCGCGGGAAAGCCAAAATTTATCGCGCCTGCGGCATTAGCGTGCTTTTCATCGTCAACATCGCCTAAAGCCAAAACAAATGCGTGCACCCTGTTTTTATTATAAAGCAGGATGTCCCTTGCCTCTTTTAAGCCCTTAGGAGTAATACCGCCGAAGGTCATGGCTGCGCGGGCTGCAAAATTCAAAGCATAAACCGTAGTGGATATATCTTTACCGTGGGGAACTAAGAATGAATCCCATCCCATCTGCACATTTTCTTCGGCCAGCTGCTCGGCAATACATTTCCCGTTTGTGGTTGCGGAAAGAAAGATTAAAATCTGGCGCTCCTGCAGTTCCCTGACAATCCTCACCGCATCTTTATTTGTAGGCGCGGCTCCGACTATAGCAGCAAACCCGGGCATCCTTCCGTCAACAAGCTTTATCCCCTGCTCTCTCAAAATAGCGTCTGTGGTAAAACCCACCCAATAATCATAAGTAGGGCAAGGGCCGAAAGCGTATTTTAAAACCTCGATTACTTCTTCAGCAAACAACGTTGCCATACCTGCGTCAAGCGTAGGGCCTAAATAAGGAAGCCAGATATTTTCGGATGGAATCGGAGGAAGCAATTGCCTGGCATAATCCATTATCTCAATTAAATCTCCGATTCTCGATGCTTTTATACCCAACATTGCTAATGCAAGCGGCAGATAATAATTCGTATCCGGGAATGAAACCGCAAAATCCTTACCCTTTGCCTCAACTGCCTTGGCTAATTCTTTTTCTGCCCTCTCTACAATTTTATGGGCGCCTCTTATGGCCCTGGTGGCGATAATCTTGGACATCTTTTAAACCTCCTTAAAAAATTGAAGTATAAGTTGAGTTGGCATCCTGATATTCAGGCCTTGTAAAACTGTCCTTCTGCCTTTTTATCAGCGGTATAACTTTTCCGAAATCAAAATATTCATCAACCAGTATATCTTTTATATCCGAAATATCTATTTTTTGTAAAGCAAGGTGCATATATACGCCGTGTTTCTCCACATCGGTGACTAATATTCCTCCTACAATCCTGTTATTTTTTAAGACTATTTTGCGGTAAATATTCTTTGAGAGGTTGCCGTGGATTAATTCTTCAAACTCACTTCCCTGTGGCCTTACGATGCCAAAAGATATGCAGGCGATACCGAAGAAATCAACCGAATTCATCCTGCAGGAGCCCTCGTAAATAGTTTTTTGGCCTGATATATTAAAACCTGCTATCTTTCCCTGCCTTACTGCAGCAGGCCAGATGGCATTTACGGAAGGTTTGCCCTCTAAAACGTCATAGCCTTCAGCTACATCCCCCGCGGCATAAATAAAATCTTGCGATGTCCTAAGGTAATCATCAACTATTATTCCTTCATTTATCTTTACTTTATCTTTTAATAAATCAATATTGGCGGAAACGCCCTTACCTATTATTACAAGCTGGCATTCAAATCTGCTGCCATCATCAAGCAAAACCCCTTCGCACTTTTCCTTACCTAAGATTTCAACCGCTGCAAGCCCGGTGCGAATCTGAATTCCGTTTTGCACTAACTCCTGCCTGATCATGTCCGCTGATTCAAAGTCCAATATCTGGGAGAATACGTGGCTTGATTTTACAATTACATGGACTTTTTTACCCTGCCTGCTCAAACCGTAAGCTGCGCGCAAGCCTATTAAACCCCCGCCCAACACTGCCACATCCTTTACACACTTTAGCATTGCGCGTATCCTGTCAGCGTCATCAAGGGTGCGCAGGTAAAAAACCCCTTTTTTATCTATGCCTTTTAAATCTACTTTTTTAGCAGAACCTCCTGCGCCAAATAAAAGACAATCGAAGTTAATTGTCCTGCCTCCGGAAACTTTTACGGTTTTGTTTTTCTCATCAATCGAAGCCACTTCAGTCTTAAGAAGAGGCTCAACATTAAAATCTTTGTAATAATCCTTTGAACGAACCCAGAGCCGCTCTTTATCAATTGCCCCTGCCAAATAATAACTTAAGAGGCACCTGGAATAAGGCGGATGTGCCTCCTGAGAGATATTTATTATTTTTGAATCCTTGTCATTCTCCCTTATCGCCTCAATACAAGAGAGGCCTGCGGCAGAATTTCCAATAATCACAAAAGTCTTATCCTTCATTTCTTAATCAACACCTTATTCTTCTCTCTTTTAGCCCAGTCTTTACGCGCCTCATGATAAAGCGCCCTCGTCGGGCAGCTATCCACGCAGGCAGGGCACTCTCTTTCCGGGCAAAGGTCACACTTTAACGCTTTATTCTCCGTAGCTGCCTTGCGTGAAATAGCGGCAAAGGGACAGGCCATGATACACATCCAGCAAGCTACGCAGCGTTTGGTATCTATATCCACCTTGCCGGTCTTTTTATCTTTATGTATGCAGCTAGCCATACAGGCTTCAACGCACGGCGGGTCATCGCAATGCTGACAGCCGATGGACTGAAAAACATCCTTTTCAATAAACTGGGTATCTATCCTTTTTTTTGGCCTTGGTGACTCTAATATCGCCAAAAAAAGATCCCTGGTTGCTGAATGCTCAACTGCGCAGGCAAGCTCGCAGGCCCTGCATCCTACGCATTTAGTTATATCGCAAAATATCTTCTTAGTTTCCATATCCCCTCACAGGGACTGTCCCCTGCTCATCGGCGGGACACTTTCCATTAAAGCTACTGTTTTTATTACTCTGATGGAAGGTGTCCCGTAACTGTATAGGATTGCGTATACATCATCGGCGCTAACTTTAATGCTTTTCTTTTCCTGTCAATGTGGTCAATCATAAGATGGGCTGCCTTAATAGGGTCCTCTTCAAACGCCCATTTTCCGCCAGTGATATTCTCCATATCTTTGGTAACATAATCATATACCGCCTGGCTTCCGCTGATGCGCATAGGAGTTCCGAATACAACCAATGCTCCGGATGCCACAAAATACCAGCCGATAGCCATGGCTTTTTCAGCCATCCATTCAAGCGCAGCTCCGGCAACCGGTAATTCATCCAAACTTTTCCCGATTCCGCCCTCCTTGACCATCTCCGTGCAGGCAATAAGAATCCTTGAATTATCCACGCATGAGCCTAAATGTAACGCCGGAGGAATACCGACTGCCTTACAAACCTCTTTTAAACCTTCACCAGCCATCTCAATCGCTGTTTCAGGGGTAAGCAGGCCTTCCTTTGCGCATTCAATTGCAGCGCATCCGGTCTGAACCACTAAGACATTATTTTTGATTAGCTCTTTTACCAGGGCAACATGGGAACTTCCTGAACCCATGCGCGGATTATCGCATCCAACAACTCCCGCAACGCCGCGGATCCTTCCGTTTGCGATATTTTCATTGAGCGGCTTGTAAGAAGCGCGGAACTTCCCTCCCAGGTGATAAAAGATATTCTCGGCAGTAAAACCGGCTACTAAATCCATTGCCTCTTTCGGAATTATTACTTTGGTTTTATCGCGGTTAGGATAATTATCAATCGCTATTTTAATAATCTTCTTTGCGGTATCTAAAGCGTTGTCTTCGCGAAAATCAATATGTTCAACTCCCGGTATACTTGCTTTCGCGGATGTAGAAATAACTTTGGTATGAAAATGTGACGCTGCCTGCGCTATCCCAGGAGAAACGCATTGTATATCTACTACCATTATTTCAACAGCGCCTGTCAATATTGAGAGCTCCTGCTGTAAGAAATTTCCGGCTACAGGTATCCCGCGCCTGACTAATATTTCATTAGCTGTGCAGCAAAGGCCAGCAACAGTTATGCCTTTAGTTCCTTTTTCTTTTGCTAATTTTATAAGCTCGGGGTCCTGGCTTGCGGTAACTATTACATCGGACAAAGTCGGCTCATGCCCGTGGATTATAATATTTACTTCATCCTCTTTTAATACACCGAGATTTGCGCGCGCCCTTATGGGTTTAGGCGAGCCGAATAGAATGTCGCTTACCTCTGTTGCTATCATTGAACCGCCCCAGCCGTCTGCCAAAGATACGCGCATTGTGGATTGAATCAAATTTTTATAATCCTGGTCCATCCCTTCATGCGTGCGGGCTAATGTTTCAACAACCTCTCTATCTATTCCGCGGGGAAAGATATCTAATTTTTTCCAGATCTCCTGCTGTCTTTTAGGCGCGCGCTTAGAAAGCGTAAGTTGTGAATCATCCTGCTTCCCGAATTCCTGAAGCACTCTTTCACCCAACTCAAGCGCTAATTCATTATCCTTTTTATTCTCTACCTTTATTCCGTACTCAGCCGCGATGATGCGTAACTTATAAGGGTCTCTTATGGAATACCCTTGAACAGTCCCCTTACCTATGGCTATTAAGGTATGTCCCAAGTCCCGGGCATGGTCAGAGTGCGATGCAGAACCAGCGGCAGTCTGGCGCGTCATATCCCTTGCCGCAATAGTATCTGCGGTTGCGCCGCAGGCTCCTTTTTGCGGCCCCGTTCCGAAGGGGTCTATCCTGCATGGCCCCATATTGCACATACGGCAGCATATCCCCAGTAATCCAAATCCGCATTGCGGTTGCTGTGCCTCGTACCTATCCCAAATGGTCTCCATTCCCTCGGACTTTCTCGCTTCGAGTATTTTGATACTCGCCTTATCTTTAAGTTTTTCTCTGCTCATTTATCTATCTCCTTTAAGCATAAGCTTACACCAAACCATCCTTTAAGTTTAGGTGTTAAGAAATTCTTTTTCTATTTCCGCAACTTGTTTATAAACTGATGTTTTCTCTATGTCTATATCCAGCTCAAGCAACTTTTCTTCAAAAGAAACACTACCCGTTATTGGAATTTCGGCTATATTCTCTTTTACAAAATCTAAATCTTTATTATTCCTCACTTTATTTGCTATAACTGATATCTCTTTTATTTTTAAGTCCTTTGCCAGCTTCCAAATCTTTTTTGCCGCATCAATACTGTTTAAATTCGGCTCAACAACAATAAAAAGATGGTCCACAAAACTAGCGGTGCCGCGCCCCAGATGCTCAACCCCAGCCTCCATATCCAATACTACAGATTCATCCTCCTGAAGCAGGAGCTTGCCAAGTAGCGCCTTCATAAAACTTGCCTCCGGGCACATGCATCCTGAGCCGCCGCGGCTTGGAGTACCCATGACAATTAATTTTATATTGCCTATTTTTTTAGCAAACCTTTCCGGGATATCATCTACTTTAGGGTTTAATTTATAAAATGCCCTGTCCTTGGATGCCTCTGTCCTTTCATTGATCAATTCCTTCATTTCAACAATAGGAATTATTTTATCCGCATCTTTTATGCCTAAAAAACGGCCCAAGTTGGCTACTGGATCACAATCCACAGCCAACACGCGCATTCCGTCTTTTTCAAGGGCTTTTATAAAAAGGGAGGCGATGGTGGATTTTCCCACCCCGCCCTTCCCGGCGAAGGCAACTTTTATCATTTATTCGTTTCTTTCAAGAAAATCGCTTTGCGATGACTTACGGCGATTTTCGCAGTGGGTGCCTCTTATACTTTTTCCTACACCCCAAAATAACCTTGTGTCCGTGCAGGTCTATCTCGTCAATCTCACCGTCAATATATTTTTCTTCTCCGAGGATAGTCCTGATAAGCAGCTTTCCTGCGGAAACAACTTTTATAAAATCTATTTCTTCGGCGATTGTATTTTCAACTTTACCGTTTCTTTTTACTATATTCGATTCGCACATAAGGCCTATATTCTATCCCAAATGAGCCGAAAAGTTAAGAGAAATCTTTTTAAATGGCGGGAATGGGAGGGGCTTTTTAATAAGAGTGCTTCCTATATTTAAACTGTTCTAAATCAGCTGCCCCGGTCAGAGGAGACATCTCCCTTAATTTTTCTACGATAGGAGGAAATTCACTTAAGAAAAACTCCACATCTTCAAGGGTGTTATCTATGCCTAAGCAAAATGAGACCGAACCCTGTGCCAGGATAGTATCAATACCTATTGCCTCCAAAACATGCGAGGCCTTTAAGGCCTCGGATGAACAGGTGGAACCACTTGTACCTGCGATACCAAAGTAGTTTAAACGCAGCAGGATAGATTCTCCCTCAATAAGATTAACACAGAAACTGGCATGGCCCGGTAAACGGTTAACCCTGTCTCCGGTCAAAAAACAATCGCTGATTTTAGATATTACCCCATCTATTAATTTATCCCTTAGGTTAATTAAGTAAATACTTCGCTCGGATAATCTTTCCTTAGCAATTCTTGCCGCAACCCCCATTCCTACTATGCCGGCAAGGTTATGTGTGCCTGCCCTTAAGCCATTCTCCTGGACTCCTCCTTCTATTAATGGCTGAATCCTTACCCCTTTTTTTACGTATAAAGCCCCTGTTCCTAATGGCCCATAAAAAATATTTCCTGCCATACTTAAAATGTCGATATTAAACTCATTTACATCTATTGGCACAAAACCTGTACAGGCAACAGCGTCAGTATGAAATACCACGCCCTTTTCTCTGGTAATTTTACCTATTTCTTTAATCGGCTCCAGAGTGCCGATTTCATTGGAAGCAGAGGTTACCGTTACAAAAATCGTATCGGGCCTAATAAGAGAGAGGATTTCTTTCGGATCAATAACGCCCTTATTATCTACTTTAAGCCATGAGATTTCAAATCCTTGTTTTTCTAAATTCTTTAAAGGATGACTGACAGAATGGTGCTCAAGAGGAGAAGCAATTATATGTTTTCCTTTCTTGCTGTTTGCCCAAGCAAGCCCCTTTATCGCAAGATTATTTGATTCGCTACCACAACTGGTAAAAACAATCTCTTCTAGGTTAACTGCATTCAGCAGCTCAGCCACATTCTGCCTTGCTTCTTCAAGCGCCTTTCTAGGTTTTTCTCCAAACATGTGCCGGCTTAAAGGATTACCTATATTATCCTCGGATAAAAAGATGAGCATTGCCTCTTTTGCCTCTGGCAAAATAGGCGAACACGATAAATGGTCAAAATTAATCTTTCGTTTTTCTGACATGCGCTATAAAAATCCCCTCTTTATTTTTAACTAGAGATAAAAGTTTATTGCCTGTCTCCCCGCACCATGCCGGTAAATCGTCTAATACCCCGGGGTCGTCTGCCAAAAGCTCAATAACATCATTTAAAGATATTTTTTCCAGCTCCAACTTTAACTTTACCACAGGAAGGGGACAGAATAATCCCACCGCATCTACAGTTGAGGCAACTTTTAAATTTTGGCCGTTAATCTCTGTTTCTTTCATAAAAACTAAATAAATAACAGTTGAAAATCAGCTGTCTCGGTCAAAAAGGTAGTTATCCCCATGCTCTTGTCTACTTCTTGAACAAGTTCATCGCGGGCGATATTCAACAGCCCCATAGAACTGGTACACACATAAAACTTAGCACCCATGTTTTTTACCTGCGAAGTCAGTTCATTAAACTTAAGGAGGTGGCCTCTCTCTATATTTCTTTCAATTATCTCTTTGTGCATGGCTGCCTCTTTATCTAAAGAAATATCCGCCTGCGCTTTCTTTCTTAGGTACTCTAACGCCCAGTAACTGAAAAATATTTTTACCTCCCGTCCTAACGCCAAAGCTGCTAAGGCCAAAGATAACCCATGATAGATACGGTCATAGGAACCGCTGTGAATTATTATCCCTAATCCTGGCTTTGCGCTCATTTTTTCCTAATCTTTATTGCCCAGTCTAGTAAAGAAACACCCTCTTTTCTGGCAGCTGCAAACTTATTCCCTAGCCCTTTTAATTCATCCGAACTCAATCTTTCAGAAAGTATTGCTAGGCCGTCGCAGTTTGAGACATGCACCAAAAGAGCCCTTGCCGCGCCAACCGCTTTTTTTGCCTCTTCATCGCTAAGCGCATCTTTTTGCAATAATTCAGCGCAGGCTCGCGCGGTAGCGATTACTCCGTCATGCTCCGATATTAACTGGTCAACATATTCTCCCAGGAATACTCGTAGAGTCGGATAAAGCGCTTCCTCTTCATAGCGAAAATGCGGGCCTACCAGAACATTAATATTACCTAAAACTTTTCTTGCGCTTACAATATCCTTCTTCTCTAAGAACTTAATTATCTCTAAAATCCCGTCCCTTACTTTTCTATGGTCTTCTCTAAATTCTAAAATCGGGTCTAATGTTGCTAGCGGCATAATCCACCTCCTCGTATAATATGTGTTACTGTTAATAAGATAGTTTTTCTTTATAAAGAAC
>CAKKQZ010000083.1 GCA_919902445.1 Omnitrophica bacterium GWA2_41_15
GCTCGCTCTTATAGACCTTAACCTTGTATTCTATAATTGATCCTTCGGCAATTTCGGGAAAAGATATGATATACACGCGGGCGTTGCTATAAAGCGGAAAGTTTAGATATTTGGAGACGTCGCGTATGTGGCGGCTCCCCACATCCGCAACTATCCCATCCGGTTTGATGGTGCGGGCGTAAACCAATTCCACCTTTTCATAGGTTGAATCGTAGCCGATGTGCGTCTCGGAAAAACCTTCCTTGCCCCTTTCATTCAAAATCTTAATAAGATAGTGCAGATACGAAACCTGCGTTCCTTCGGAGCTTACCTCAATTTCTTCATCACAGGATAAAATAAGCGCGCCTGCCTGCGGATAATCTTCGGCCTTCGGCGCGGCAACCAAAGTTTGATATGCCTTTTGGTCGACATCCTTTATGTGCCGGCCGCTCTCCTGTTTTTCGATTATAGCGAGCTGCGCTTTTGCCCTTGTGCCGAATTCATCCCCCTGTATCTTCTTATATGCCTTTAATGCTTCATCGAATAAATTCAGTTTCTCGTTTGTTAGGCCGAAATAATATAAATATTCGTCATCTGAGATTTCGTATTTATTAAAGGCCTCCAGCGCATCGGTAAAATTGCCCATGCGAAAATTTGAAATCCCCAGCAATTTTTTTGCCTTTAAGTCACCTGACTTCTTCAATGCATCGGAGGCGCTGCTAAAATCTCCATGCATGTAGTAAAGCCTGCCAAGTTCAAAATAAAGCTTATCTAGATCCTTTCCCTTGTTGATAAGGCCTGTATATATAGAAAGCGCATGTTTATAATGCCCCTGCGATTCTTTTTGATATTGTTGCGCTTTTTCAAGGCTCGCGCTTTGGCCGCAACCGGAATAAATGCTAAGCGACAAGAAAAAAATTAAAAGAAATATCTTTTTGGCCATATATTTATTTTAACATAGAGTTATATTTATCTATAAAGAATTTTGTCAATCCGGGCTTAGCTTTGCCTATTTTTTCTTTTTCGACTCCCGAAAGCGGCATAACTCCCATTAATGAATTGGTCAAAAAAGCCTCATCGCAGTTGTAGATATCCTGGATTGTGAAATTACCTTTATAGGTCTTTATTTTATATTGAGACGCGAGGTCAAGTATGACACCACGGGTAATTCCGTCAAGACAACCGCAGGAAAGATGGGGCGTAAGCAATTGTTTATCTTTGACCAGGAATACATTGCTTCTTGTGCCTTCAGCAATAAAACCGCTGCTATTTAGAATCAGCCCTTCGTCAAAACCTTTTTTCCTTGCTTCATTAAATTCTAACTCGTATAAGAGCCGGCCTGTCGCCTTAATTTGAGAAAAATAGGAGTTTTCATTTTGCCTGAAACCGCATATAGAGGCCCAAAACCCCTCCCTGTATTTACTCTGCGCGGGCGCATTATACTTTTTGATTATAAC
>CAKKQZ010000084.1 GCA_919902445.1 Omnitrophica bacterium GWA2_41_15
CGTCCGCCAACGAAGTTGGCGGACTCAGGACTTTTCCTTACGAAGTTTCAGTGGTGTAGGAAACTGTTTTACTCTTTTTAGTCCTGTAAGGATACTTTCCTACACCATAAAAAATTATCTTATTCGCATCAAATACCGGGCCATCTTTACAAATACGCTTGTAACCGTGTATCGTTTCAACCGCGCACCCCAAACAGGCGCCTATGCCGCAGGCCATGTGCTCTTCCAGTGAAATTTGCGCGGGTATATTTTGTTCCCTGGAAATCAAAGCTATTTCTTTTAACATAGGCCGTGGGCCGCAGGCATAAATAGTTGTAAGTTGTAAGTTGTAAGTTGTAAGTAAAATCTTTTTTAATAAATCAGTTACTTTTCCCTTAAAACCTTCTGAGCCATCGTCTGTTGAGACTTTAACCCCGCAACCAAATTCTTTAAACTCCTTTTCGCAGTGGATATGATTTTTTGTTTTTGCTCCGATAAGGGCAAGTTTTTTAGTCTTCAATTTCTTTGCCAGAAATACCAAAGGGGCAACGCCCATTCCGCCGCCGATTAAAATTGAAACCCGGGGCTTGCTTTCTAAATCAAAACCCTTTCCTAAGGGCCCGATAATATCCAAATATTCTCCAGGCTTTTTCTCGGACAAAACCCGGGTACTTTTTCCTACGACTTCATAAAGGATTTCTATTTTTGAGCCGCGAACTACGTGAATACTAAGCGGCCTTCTTAAGAGCGGATCGAGCGTATCGCTTATCCTGATATTTACGAACTGTCCCGGCCTAGCATCTTTAGCTATTTGCGGAGCATTAAAAATGCAGTGCAGATAATTATCTTTAATTTTCTTATTTGAAAGAAGCTTGACTTTTATTTGAAAACACCTTGTCATGCTCTATTTGTCCGCCTGCTTTAAATAACCAGCCAGAAACATAAAGAATATAATTACTCCCGCCATCCAAACCAGTTCGTGAAGATAGGCGCTCAAATCCCCTTTTTTGATATAAAGCCAAAAATCTGCTGCTAAGGTTATCAAAAGCACCGCTAATATTGAGCCGATTTCTTTTTTTATCCAAATCAATTTTAAGGGAAGGTATTCGCTGATATCTTTTTTTAATAACATTTTTAGGGAAGGAAAAAAGCGGGGGACTTTGCTGCAATACTCAGGATATTCTTGAGGAAATATCCTTGCAAGCTTCTTCTCTTCGTTAAATATCAGCAGGATGTATCGAAGGGTAAAAATTAATAAAAAGACGCCTGCCACCTGCCACCTAAAGAGTACAAGCACTACGCCCAGGCCGATTAAGAATATCCCTAGATACATGGGGTTACGCACAAGAGTATAGGGCCCGCCAATAATCAATGCGCGGCCATTTAAAGAATTCTCCGATTTAAAACCCCTGGCTGAAACGCGAAAAAGCTGGCCTAAAAGAATAAGCGCTATGCCTATTAATTGAGCGGCCGCGTCTCGTGAGCCGAATCTCTTATAGCGGAGAAAAAAATCCGGGAAGGTAGCAATTGATAAAAATGCGACAAATATGATTACCCCGTTAATCTTAAGGCGTTTTTTCACTTATTTTTGGCACTTCGGGCAAAAATATGTCCCCCTGCCTCCCAAAGCAATTCTTTGTATGGAAGTTTTGCATACCAGGCAAGGCCTTCCTTCGCGGCCATAGACTTTATGATATTTAACGTAACTGCCCTGCTTGCCTGATAACTGAACATACTGGTCAATTGATGAACCTTTGTATTTTATCGCTTCGCTCAAAGTATCTTTTATTTCTTTAAAAAGTATTTCTTTTTCTTTATTAGAGAGGCCTGCTGCCGGCCTCGCAGGAAGGATGCGCGCCCTGAATAAGGCCTCCGCTGCATAAAGGTTTCCTACCCCTGAAATAAATGTCTGATCCATTAAAAGCGGCTTGATTTTTGTTTTTTTCTTTGAAAGCATTTCGCAGAATCTTTCTGCGGTCAAATCAAACGGCTCAGGCCCTAACCCTTTAATGAATTTTAGACTGCGCCAGTCATCAAGGAGGCGCAGGTCCGCAAACAAGCGGCGATCATTAAAATCTAACGCCTTCCCATCGGAGAAATGAAAACTCACGCGCGCGGCTCGACCTTTCCCCGGATAAACCAATTGCCCGGTCATCTTTAGGTGTATTACCAGCGCCTTAGCGTTCGACAATTCTAAAATAAGCACCTTTGCCTTACGTAAAATATTTTTAATAGTAACTCCGGTAAGGCCTTTCTTAAACTTTGCAACCGATGGCTCACGGATGACCAAGGGGTGATGCACGCAAACCTCGGTAATTTTTTTGCCAAGCACTACTTTTTCCAATTCCCTTTTTATAGTTTCTACTTCCGGAAGCTCGGGCATAACGTAAGTCTCCTGTTCATCGGCGCTTACATCTTTTTGGCTTGAGCAGCAGTCAAACCGTATCTATCTTGGTAGGGACAGTCACTCCTTACAAGGGACTGTCCCCGAAGGGGACTGTCCCTTGACAGTCCCTACTGCATTACCTTAATCCAGACTTCTCTTGAACGCGGGCCGTCGCTTTCGCAAAAAAATATCCCCTGCCATGTGCCCAGCGCTAATTGCCCGCCTTCAACAAAAACAGTTAAAGAAGCGCCGAAAAGGGATGACTTTATGTGGCTATCGGAATTGCCTTCGCTATGCTCATAGCCTGCATTAACGGGTATGAGCTTACAAAAGGCGCTTATCATATCGCTTCTTACTGCCGGATCAGCATTCTCGTTAATGGTCAGGCCTGCTGTGGTATGCGGGCAAAACACCAAACAAGCCCCATCCTTAATTTTCTTTTTGCTAACGATGTTTTGTACGTCAGCGGTAATATCTACGAGTTCTATTCTTTCTGCGGTTTTTATATTAATCTTTTCCATCTTGTTTTTGGGCGCTATGGTCGGTACAGTCTCCTATGTGTTAGTTTCTATTCGCTCCTGACGGAGGCTGTCCCGTGACATTATATTAAGGAACTTCTTTCTACTTTTTTGTACGATGGTATTCCTGTAATGATTTTACTCCCAATTCTTTCTTAATTAACGCTTCTATACCCCTTACCGTTGCCTGCGCTCCGGAGATAGTCGTGGTATAAGGGATGTTATATAAAACTACCTGCGAACGTATCTTAACTTCATCCTGGCGCGGTATCCTTCCGGTCGGAGTATTTATTACCAGTTGAATTTTTCCGTCCTTCATCAAATCTAAGACATTCGGCCTGCCTTCAGAAATTTTAAGCAGAACCGTTACTTTGATCTTATTGTTTTGCAGGGCTTGCGCGGTGCCGGCTGTTGCGTAAATATAAAATCCCAACTCTTGGAGTTTTTTTGCAATCGGTACAACCACGCCCTTATCCTTATCCCGCACAGAAATAAAAACATTTCCTTTCTTTGGCAGGTTCTGCCCTGCGGAAAGCTGGCTCTTAACATACGCCAGGCCAAAATCATTATCAATCCCCATTACCTCGCCAGTAGATTTCATCTCCGGGCCTAAAATGATATCCACTCCGGGGAAACGGTTAAAAGGAAAGACGGATTCTTTCACTGACACATGTTTTGGGATAATCTCCCTGGTAAACCCCAAGTCTTTTAATTTTTTCCCCAGCATAGCTTTTGTGGCAAGTTTTGCCAGGGGTACCCCGATTGCCTTAGAAACAAAAGGCACTGTCCTGGATGCCCGGGGATTAACCTCTAATACATAAACTTTTTCATCTTTAACCGCATATTGCACATTCATAAGCCCGACTACATTTAATTCGGCAGCCATTTTATAAGTGGCCTCTCTGATTTTGTTTAAAATCTCATTCGAGAGGCTAAAGCTTGGCAGGGCCATGGCAGAGTCCCCTGAATGTATCCCCGCTTCTTCGATATGCTCCATAATCCCGCCGATAACAAAGGAAGAACCATCCCCTATTAAATCCACATCAACTTCAATAGCATCCTCTAAGAATTTGTCGATAAGAATTGGGTGCTCTCCGGAAACTGATGCTGCCTCTTTGATGAATTTTTCTAAATTAGCTTCCTGATAAACTATCTCCATGGCCCTCCCCCCCAAAACATAGGAGGGCCTGACTAAAACCGGATAGCCGATTTTCTTAGCCACTATTTCCGCTTCCTGAACGGTGAATGCTGTGCCGTTATCCGGCTGAAGGAGGTTTAATTTATGCAGCATCTGTTTAAAGCGCTCCCTGTCCTCGGCGATATCGATATTATCAGCGCTGGTGCCTAAAAGAGTTACCCCGCATTTACGCAAGGCAACTGCCAGGTTAAGCGGGGTCTGCCCGCCGAACTGCACAATTACGCCAATGGGTTTCTCCAACTCAATTATATTCATTATATCCTCAAGTGTAAGTGGCTCAAAGTATAATTTATCCGAGGTATCATAATCCGTTGAGACTGTCTCCGGGTTACAGTTTACCATGATGCTCTCAATACCTTCCTCTTTCAAGGCATAAGATGCGTGACAGCAACAATAGTCAAATTCAATACCTTGACCAATCCTATTCGGGCCGCCCCCTAAGATAACTACCTTCTTTTTTATTTCTTGCTGAACCATTTTTCAACCTCTCTTATTGCTTCTTCGGTTGTCTTTACCTTAATTACGCCTTTAATATCCCAGGAATTCAGGCTTACTACCGGTATCTTAAACTGTAAACAATAAGCCACCTCGGAAAGCGTTCCCATTTCTCCTGGTAAAGCCACCACCACATCCGCACTCTTTACAACCAAAACATTTCTCGCTAAACCCAAACCTGTAGGTATAACTATATCTACAAAAGCATTGGCATCATTTTTGTTGTAACTCGGTATAATACCTATAGTTAGACCGCCCGTAGCCTTAAAACCTTTACAAACCGCCTTCATTGTTCCACTTAAGCCGCCACAAATGAGTATTTCCGCCACTTTCGCCAGTTTTTGTCCTAATTCTATGGCTAATTGCTCCACTTCATCAGAGCATTTGTGACCGCCTATAACTGCTACAATTTTTTTATGCATGTTTTTTGCTTAGCTTCTTTGTAATGCTTTTCTTGTTCGGGGACAGCCTCTCTTGTAATAGTTTCTGTTTCATCCTAACGGAGACTGTCCCTGTATTTTAGTACTTAACTTGTGATTCCAATCATCTGCGCCTGGCGGGAATCGAACCTGCACACCCAGCTCCGGAGGCTGGTGCCCTATCCATTGGGCCACAGGCGCTTATAATGAGTTGTATCCGCTGTGTCCTAAAGCGTAGTCGAAGGACAGGCGCGTTAAAATAAACTTAGCTGCTCCTCGCTTTTTGCCTGCTTATCCTCTTCGCCAAAGATAGAAATTATCCCATACTCTCCGTCAAAGCCGGCATTAATCTTTACCTTGCCTTCGCGCACCCTTAAGACCCCCTCCGCAACTTTAGGAGGGAGTACTTTTTGTAAATCCTCTTTTGGCGCCTTTAATAAAATCTCGAATTCTGTCCCGAATTTTGCAACGTAACTCCTGTAATCCCTCTCCACGGTTACAGAACCCTTAGCCACACCCTTTGTCTCGGCAATAATTTCTTCAAAGGGAATAAGGTTTTTAAAGGGAATCGCGTTTTCAGGCATAAACCCTTCTGCCCGGTCAGCAAGCTGGTCCACGCGATTCATCACCCCTACGGTTACTTTCTTCGCGCATTTAGGGCATACGCCTTTGTATTGTTTTGTTTCTTCCGGAGAGAGCCTAACCCCGCATAGCCGATGGCCGTCATAATGATATTTGCCTTCTTGCGGAAAGAATTCTATGGTGTATAAAAATCTCTTCTTATCCTTGGTTTTTAAAACCTCTCTTATAGTTTTATAATCCAGGCCGCAATTAAAAACATTTGCCTCCCTGCCGATTTTGCCCGGGGAATGCGCATCGCTATTAGAAATTATGCTAAACCTATCCAAAGCGCTCAATCGCCAACTCATTTCAGGATCGCTTGAAAGTCCACTCTCAATAGCGAATATTTTTGACGTCTGCTCTTCAAAGCAGTCTTCTATTTTATCGAAGCCAGACATCGAACCAAAAATAGAAAACCAAGGCGTATAAATATGTGCCGGTATTACCATACAATTCTCGTCGATGTCAAAGACAATTCTTGCCAGCTCAGCCGCATCCAGGCCTAAGATAGGCCTGCCGTCGCTGGCAAGGTTACCTACCCGGCTTAACCTCTCATTTATCTTATCGGTGGTTTTAAAGGAGGGGCTGAAAATCATATTGTGCACGCGGTAGCTCTTTCCTTTTTTTGAATAGATGCTGCTTATCTCGCTGGTTAAGATAAAATGCACCTCTTTATACTTGAGTAGCCCGTTACCTAAATCCTCTAAGTTATGTTTTAATTCCTCAAGCCAGAGATGGTGCGTGAAGTCACCCGTCCCCATCAGGGTAATCCCCTTTAATTTCGCCCACTCCGCAAGGTGTTTTATATCCATATCGCGGCTTGTGGCCCTGGAATACTTAGAATGAATATGAAAGTCGGCGATAAATTCCATTATTTAAAGACCTCTTTTAGTGTTACTTCAACATTTCCCCAGTGGGTTCCCTGCCAATAGATGCGTTTACATTTTGGGCAGGCAATGAAACTTTTTTGTGTCCTAAATACATACGCGGGTACCTTGTCTTTTATTTTTTCCTTGTCAACAGGCGACAACTCTTCATTACAAAGTATGCAGCGGCTAAACATCATACCAGAATCCGGCTTTATCTTCAATGCCTTTAAAGCCTCTGATATCTGCTCTTTTATCTTCTCTGTTTTAATGAGGATAGTCTTATATCCTCTTGCCGCAGGCAGCCGATGATTTCGGGTTATAACTATACGCTCGTCTCTTAATGCCTGAATAATTAAAGAACTTGTATTGTCCTGGTTAAAATATTCAGTATCAAACCCTAAAATCCTCAGCCACTTGGCTAACCTGCCTAATTCTTTGGTTAGCAAAAATTTCATTCTTTTTTATAGGCGATTTTTCCGCTGCAAATTGTATAATCAACTACACCCTTTAATGTCTTGCCTAAGAAGGCCGAATTCCTGGATTTAGAAACAAATCCTTCTTTGCGCACCACCCATTCAGCAAGCAGGTCAACCACAACAATGTCTGCGTCGCATCCTTCGCCTAAAGAGCCCTTGGAGATGCCTAAAATCTTTGCGGGGTTAAGGGATATTTTTTCAACCAGCTCTGGCCAGCCCAATAAACGTGTTTCGATTAACTCTGTAATACCGGCTGCTAATTCGGTCTCAAGGCCGATAACGCCGAATTCCGCGCGCTCAAATTCTATCTCCTTTTCGTTTTCTGTATGCGGGGCATGGTCTGAGGCAATGGCATCAATTGTACCATCCCTTAATCCCTGCTTAATCGCCGCAATATCATCTCTGCTTCTTAAGGGAGGGTTTATCTTCATGTTTGTATCATAGCCTAAAAGCTCATCCTCGGTCAGAAAAAAATAGTGCGGGGCAGTTTCGCAGGTTACTTTTATGCCTTTTTTCTTGGCGCAAGCAACGGCCTCTACTGATTCCCGGCAACTAATATGCGCAATGTGCACTGCTGCGCCGGCTTTTTGCGCCAACTCAATATCCCGCGCCACTCTTTTATACTCTGATTCATTGGATATGCCGCGTAATCCCAACCGCGTAGAATTAAAACCTAAGTTAACCACGCCATTCCCTGAAAGTTTTTTATCCTCAGAGTGACATATAGTTAAAATGCCGGCCTGTTTTGCTTGTTTTAATGCCTCGAGCATCAACTCTTCATTATCTACGGAAGAGCCGTCATCAGATATAGCGCAGGCGCCAATTTTCTTTAATCCCCTTATATCGGTTAATTCTTTTCCCAGCCTCCCTTTAGTAATAGCCGCGCAAACAAGCACATTGACTTTGGCGCTCTTATTGATTATTCCCTTTAATAATTCGACGCTCTCTGCGCAATCCATAGCCGGATTAGTATTCGGCATGGCTAAAACAGTAGTTACCCCGCCTTTGGCAGCAGCAGCCGTAGCGCTTGAGACTGTTTCCTTATCTTCTCTTCCCGGCTCGCGCAGATGCACATGCATATCAATAATACCCGGAGCCACAATTTTATTTGTAACATCAATTATGCTATCTGCCTGAACTTTTATATTCTTGGCAACTTTGGATATCTTATTACCTTCAATTAAGATATCCAGCGCTGCATCAATTTTGTTTGCCGGATCAATTACTCTTCCGCCTTTAATCAGTATGCTCACTTGCCTCCCTTGCCTGGGCCACTAGGAATAAAACCGCCATTCTTACGGCAATGCCGTTGGTTACCTGCTCTAAAATTACGGAATTCGCTCCATCTGCCACTCCACTGGAGATCTCAATCCCCCGGTTAATCGGGCCGGGGTGCATAACAAGGATGTCTTTTTGGGCCTTGGCCAATCTCTCTTCGGTAATCCCAAACTTCTTAAAATAATCCAGCTGTTCCGGAAATGCCGCGCCTTCATCGCGCTCAAACTGCATCCTTAAGACATTCACCGCATCAGCATTTTTTAAGGCCTCATCGATGTTGCTTGAGGTTTTCACTCCGGTTTTTTCTATTTCAACCGGAAGCAGCATCTCCGGTGCGCACAGAGTAACATTAGCGCCTAATTTAGTCAGCCCCCAGATATTGGAACGGGCAACCCGTGAATGCGCAATGTCGCCTACGATGGCCACATTTAAGCCTTTTATTTTACCCAGCTTTTCTTTTAGCGTAAAAATATCAAGGAGGGCTTGGGTAGGATGCTCATGCCAGCCGTCTCCGGCATTAACCACGCTGATATCTAAAGTGCGGGCAAGCATATTGGCTGCACCTGAGCAGTTATGCCGCATGATAATTATATCGGCTTTAAGCGCCTGGATGTTTTTACCGGTATCGATTAATGTCTCGCCTTTACGGACACTCGAAGTTTCTGTTGCGATATTAATAACATCTGCTGAAAGCCTTTTCGCTGCCACTTCAAAAGAAACCCTGGTGCGCGTGGATGGCTCATAAAAAAGATTGACTGCGGTTTTTCCGCGCAGCGCCGGGACCTTTTTTATTTCCCGGGTAGAAACCTCTTTAAAGGAATCCGCGGTATCCAGGATTAACTCTATTTCCTCCTTAGTCAGGTATTCCAGGCCTAACAAATCTTTTTTTGTCCAGGGCATCTAATCTTTCTCCGTAATCGCTACTTCATCCCTGCCATCAGGCTCAAGCAAGCGCACCTCTACAGATTCTTTTTTGGATGTCGGTATATTCTTCCCTACAAAATCCGGCCGGATAGGCAGCTCGCGATGACCTCGGTCAATCAATACCGCCAGTTGTATCGTCTTTGGCCGGCCAAAATCGATTAGCGCATCTAATGCGGCCCTGATCGTCCTGCCGGTATAAAGCACATCATCAACCAGCACAAGGATTTTGTTATTAATATCAAAATCTATTTCAGTTTTACGCACCAGAGGCTGGCCGCAGGCCTTAGCCAGGTCGTCGCGGTAAAGGGTGATATCCAGCGCGCCTACGGAAACCTGCTTGCCCTCTATCTTATTAATACAATCCGCGATTCTTTGCGCTATATAAACCCCGCGATTCCTGATACCCACTAAACAAAGGCCGTCTGTGCCATTATTTTTTTCAATTATCTCATGGGCGATGCGCGTAATTGCGCGCAAAATACCTTCTTTATCCAGAATTTTGGCTTTTTCTTTCATAAGTGAAGACATAAGTTATGGAGCACTTCTTTACAACAGGCGACATAACTTATTTGTCTGAACTTATCCCCCCTCTTTCTTGCGAAAGCAAGAAGGGGGGATATTTCTGCCTGGCCTCAAATAATACCTTTCCCAAGCGGATGGGCAAGTATGTTGCTTCTGCAACAAAAAACCCTTGGCTTTTTTGGCCAAGGGTCCATATTTTCTATAACTCTATTCTTCATTTTATCTACCTTCCCAGCTTCTCTGGAGCCGGCTTAAAGGTCCTCTTTATGTACAAATATAACACTTAATCCTTATTTGTCAAGCATGGATTTCAATTGTAATTTTAATTCGTTATACTACGATTACGAATTCTCCGCGGGGTTTATTTAAAGAGAGCTTTTTTATGATAGATTCAGGGTTGGCGCGTATAACCTCCTCAAATTTTTTGGTCAGCTCCCTAGCCACGACAATATCCCTGCTGCCGAAACTTGAGTTTATATCCTCAAGCGTAGCCAAAATTCTATGGCAGGATTCATAAAACACTAAAGTACAGCCCAGATTTTTTAGCTTTTCCAGCTGATTTTTGCGCGCTTGCTGGCGTTTCGGGAGAAAACCGGCAAAGAAGAATTCATGGGCCGGCTTTCCGGAAAGTGCCAGGGCATTTACAAAAGCCGCGGCTCCCGGGACACAAGTCATCTCCAGATTATTTTTTATCGCCAGATTAATCAGATTGTATCCCGGGTCAAGTATGCCTGGCGTGCCGGCGTCAGAAACCAGGGCAATATCTTTGCCTTCTTTTAGCAAGCCAATAATATAATCACCCTTGCTGAACCGGTTATGTTGATAGAAACTTGTGGTGGGAGTATTAATACCGTAATGCCGAAGCAGGATTTTGGTGTGCCGGGTATCCTCGCAGGCAATCAAATCCACGCTCTTTAGAACCTCGATCGCCCGTAAAGTTATGTCTTTTAAGTTTCCTACCGGCGTGGCGACAATATAAAACATTATTCCACGGTCACTGATTTAGCGAGGTTGCGCGGCTGGTCTACGTCGCATCCGCGCTTTACTGAGATATGGTATGCCAAAAGCTGCAGGGGCAGGGCAACTAAAAACGGAGAGAACAGCTCGCCGCATTTAGGAATATAGACCACCTCTGCGGTTAACTCCTTAATCTTATTATCCCCTTCAGTGGCAATAGCAATAATCCTTCCCCGACGAGAGCGGATCTCCTGAATATTGGAAACCATTTTTTCATAAACCTTTGATGCCGGGGCAATGCAGACTACTGCGCGATATTCATCGATTAAGGCAATTGGGCCGTGCTTCATTTCTCCGGCAGCATAACCTTCGGCAGGAATATATGAAACTTCTTTTAATTTCAGGGCGCCCTCTAAAGCTGAAGGATAATTTATATTCCTGCCCAAATACAAAAATGAGCCAAAATGCGAATGCCTGCGGCTGAGGCGGGCAATATCATCCTGCCCCTTTAAAATCTCTTCTTGCTTTTTAGGTATGCGCCTTAATTCATCGATTAATTTATTGATTTTACTCTGCGGGATAATATCGCGCACGCCTGCCAGATAAAAGGCAAATAAATAAATTGCCGCCAGCTGCGCTGTATAGGCCTTGGTAGAAGCAACCCCGATCTCCGGGCCGGCGTTAGTATACATTACTCCGTCTGATTCTCTGGTTAGGGTTGAGCCCAAACAATTGCATATGGAAATTACTGAGGCCCCAAGCGAACGTGCCTCCTTGACCCCGGCCAGTGTATCTGCGGTTTCCCCGGATTGGCTAATCGCCAAAACCAGGGTTTCTTTATCAATAAGCAGGTCGCGATAGCGAAACTCGCTTGAGACATCAATCTGGGTAGGAATCTTACAAAGTGTTTCTAAGGCATATTTACCCACTAACCCCGCATGATATGCTGTGCCGCAGGCAACGATAAAAATGCTCTTAATACCCTTTAATTTTTCAACTGCGACATCCTGCCCCTTAAAAACAATTTTATTATCCTCTTGAATCCTAAGGTTAATTAAGCTATCAATAACCTTTGGCTGCTCATTAATTTCTTTAAGCATAAAATGCTTGTATCCTTGCTTCTTGGCCTGTTCAATATTCCAGTCCAGCTGCACCGGTTTCTTAACCACCTGCCTACCGTCAATATCAGTTACCTTACAGCTGTTTTTCCCTAGAACCGCAATTTCATTTTCCTCCAGAAAGATTATATTTTTTGTATGTTCAAGAATAGCCGGCGCGTCCGAAGCAAGAAAATTTTCATTTTTCCCTATTCCAACTATCAGGGGGCTGCCTGAGCGTGCGCCGACAAGTTTTTCCGGCTCATGCTTAGCAATAACCGCAATGGCAAAAGAGCCGGTAACTAATTTTAAGGCCTTGCGCACCGCGTCTTCTAAAGGAATATTTTTATAAAATCCTTCAATAAGATGGACGATTACTTCGGTATCTGTCTGACTGCGAAACAAATGCCCCTCTTTAAGCAGCCGGGCTTTCAAGGTTTCATAATTTTCAATTATACCATTGTGTACCAGGATGATTTCATTATCGCAATCGGCATGGGGATGGGCATTGGCCCGGGTAGGGGCACCGTGGGTTGCCCAACGCACATGGGCAATGCCAATGCTGCCAGATAGCGGCTTGGTTTTAACTAATTTTTCTAATACACTGATTTTCCCGGGAGATTTTCTAACGAAAGGGGTATTTTTATTGTTTGAAATAATGGCGATACCACTGGAATCATAGCCGCGGTACTCCAATCGCTTAAGTCCATTTAAAAGTATGCCTTGCGCCTGCCTTTCGCCTATGTATCCGACTATTCCGCACATTAAACACCTCTATATTTTACCTCAATCTAAAAACTACTCCCAAGCCGTCTTCAGCCATAAGCTCAAAACGCGGGTCACTCCTGACTTGAGCAATCAGCCCGGAAAAATAATTCTTCCCGGCGTAGCCATAACGCGCGTTAAATTCTTCTTTAATCGCAGCATAGGGATCGCTTGCCCCGCCGAAGGAAATCTGACGGTACAATTTGTATTTTTCCGGATTCCAGTAATACATATACATCGGGTCAAAGGTTACCAGGTAATCATTTTGCGGGTTTAACCCGATAAAATACTGCGAGTCAGACCAGTTGGCATGAAAAATGGTTTCCCCTGCCGGGATATTTTCCCGCATGAATTTAGACACCGCCTCAAAATGGCGGTTATACTGCAAATCTCCCAACGTATTCTGGCGATAATTTTTATAAGTGCTCCAGCTAATCAAGATAAACAATGCTCCCGCCAGAACCAGCATGGACAAACGCAAAATCTTATATTGACGCGGCAAAATTAACCTTTCCGCACTTTCCCACCAATCAGAAATATAAGCTGCCAGAGCCACCAGAAACATCGGGTAGAGATGAATCAAATAGCGCCGGGAAAAAAAGGAAAAAATAAAGAAAAAACCGCTTAGCGCCATCCAGATCTTAGTAGAAAGCTTAATTCTATTGGCCGCGCTTGTTGCCAAAGCCAGCAAGGCAAACAGGCCGATAAAGATCACCGGATAGCCTAAAACATAATCCCGGGTATAAATGGGAAAGAATTCCGCGCCCAGCTCCAACCCCCATTTCAAAGCATAAATGGGCACGATAACCCCGTTGAGATAAAAAACAATCAGGTTGTGGGGAAAATTTGGATGCGCTAAAATCCCCAAGGCCAGACCCAGCCCGACGGAACGGATGGATTTCCAGGCAAACTCCCGCTGGCTGCCAAACCTCACTACTTCAGCTAAAAATGCGAAAAATAACAGGTACGGCCCGGAAACATGGGCCAAGGTATAAGCGGCGGTGACTAAAAATAATCCCCATTGTTTTTTGTGGATTAAAAAATGAGTAAAGAGCAAGGTCAGGCCTAAAACCAAAACCATTGGCCGCGGCTCGCTTACCCCGTGCAAAAAATTCGCCGAGAGAAAAAAGAAGAGCAAGAAAACAGGCACCAGCCTCGGCCGGCAATAAAGCCGCAGCACCCAGTAAAATAAGAGAAATAGCGTAACCAGTGCTAGGCAGGCGGCAACCTTGGCTCCGAAAAAAATATCCGGCAGCAAAGTAAAAGGAACCAACAGAATATGGTAGAGAAAATCCTTGTCCGCGAAATGCCCGGCAAAAGTGGAAAAGCGCGCCCAGTGGAATTGATAATGAATACCATAGAGCCGGTCAAATTCGCTCATACGGATATGCAGGTATCCGTCTGCGCCGATTATCGTGGGGATACAAAATTGGGCGAGGATGATGACGAGTATCCCAATAATGAGCACTGCGATTAGAAATGCCTTATAGTGCATTCATAAAAATAATGGCCCTAACGTGAGAACCCGTGTTTATTCAAATCCCTTAATTATTATTTAAATGTCCCCAACCGGATTTGAACCGGTGTCGAGAGCTTGAAAAGCTCTTGTCCTAGACCAGGCTAGACGATGGGGACT
>CAKKQZ010000085.1 GCA_919902445.1 Omnitrophica bacterium GWA2_41_15
GGTGGAGGCGGTGGATCTAACTACGATAGTGCTTATTGTGGTGCTGGTGGCTCTGGTTCTTCTGGTGGTGGTTATGCTACGGCTGGTGCTGATGGTAGCAACGGTTATGGCGGTGCTACGTATGGTTACAGTAATTTAACGAAGATTTATTTTGGCAGCGGATATTCTATGTCAATACCCGCTCCATGATAAGGTGAATTTATTTCTGGTAATGGTATGCCTGCTTATGTTTCAACATCACATAGATGATATTCACCAGTTTTCTTTTTAGACAGCATAACGCCTGATTTTTGCTTTTGCCTTCGGTCACTTTCTTTTTAAAATACGCTTTGGCATACTGATTGCCCGAGTTGCTAATCTGGCTCAAGGCGATACGGTGGATGGCCATATTTAGTTTCCGGTTGCCGGATTTGCTTTTTACATGCCTGATGGTTTTGCCTGATGATTTTTGTCTGGGCGACAGGCCGGCGTATTTGGCCAGGGCGGCCGGTGAATGGAAGCGCTCGATGTTTCTGATTTCGGCCATGACGGCCGAGGCCAGCACCGTGCCGCAGCCATTCATGGTTGGCAATTTCTGGCCGGAGCGGTCAATCATGACTTTTAATTCACTTTCAATTTCCTTGCATTCCTGTCTGATATCCATCAACCTCCGAATTTTTCTTCTGACCTGATTTTTTAATATACTATCATCAGCCAATAGATATACTTTGCCGGTCGGATGTTGTTTCCAATAGCGCAGAGCCTTTAGCGAAAATGGATTTTTGAATTTTATTTGATACTCCGAACCGTAGGTTTTATGCAGCAGCCGGTGCAGCTGATTTTTAATTCTAGTTTGTTCTTTGACCAAAAAATCCCTATCCATAGCCAATTCCTTAATCTCTTTTGCCAGTTCATCAGTTATTGATATACTGTAATCGGGTAGCGTGTCAATCCTTTGGATCAAGACTTTAGCTACTCCGAACGCATCCAGAGAATCAGATTTTTCTGGGTGCGTTTCGTATTTACGGGCTCGGTCCACCAGCACCGGCGGAACCATCTTGACCGGCAGATTACTGTTAAACAGATGTTTGGCCAGATGCAGACCGTAGCCGAAACTGTCTTCCAGGCCAAAAATGAATTGGCGGTTTTCCTGATCGGCCAGACTTTGCATGCTGGCCACGAATTGTTCAAAATCTTTGGCGGTATTGGCAAATTCCATTTCCAGCAGCTTATGCCCGAAACAATTGGTGGCTACCGCGGTGTGTTTGTCTTTATGTATGTCCACGCCCACATACAGAAACTGATTTGGATTCGGCCCATCAGCTTCGCCAGGCCCTTTGAAAATATTGCTCATATGTTTTTCCTTTCTTCACCAATGAAACACCAGTATCATAGCCTTACCCGCCTTGGGCGGGCGGCAATATTCTATTGGTTCATTTTGGTGAAAGCATGAGGCAAATTGCAATCCCCTAGAAGCCTTAAATTGGCAGGTCCGGGG
>CAKKQZ010000086.1 GCA_919902445.1 Omnitrophica bacterium GWA2_41_15
ACCAGTGGAGAAAATCTTTCTTGACTTTTTTGACCTAATAGGTTATATTTGTCAATACGATGATTAAACGTAATATCCTTAGTAAGTTACAACAAGAATTAACCCAACCGGAAATCCTTATTCTTTTAGGACCCCGTCAAGTTGGTAAAACAACGCTTCTTAGGATATTAGAAGATTATGCCAAGCAAAGGGGACATAAGACAATTTTTCTTGATTTAGAGCAGCCTCAGGTCTATGCCATTTCTAAACAGATTTAAACCTTCAGCAAATAACCTTCGTTTCTTGAAATTCCTTTCCTGCTACAAAAGACAGATACTCATATTGTTTTTATTGAGCCTGGTTTCTTCCAGTTTTTTCTTAATCGGGCCGTTTCTTTCCAGGTTGTTTATCGACAAGGCATTTATAGGCAGGGACATCGCTAAGTTTTTAAACCTATCTATCCTGGGAGCGGTTGTTTTTTTCTTCAGTACATTAGTTAAGGCAGTTGCAGATTTTGTAAAAAATAGGATAGATATAAAGTTAAAACTCAATTTAGCAGATAAGTTTATAAAAAAATTCTATTCACTTGACCTGAGTTTTTTTCAGTCTAAGTCTGTGGGTGAGAATGCCTACAGGCTTTCTGATGTAGAGACAATCTCTAATTTCCTGCTTGAGCAATGCCCTGACGTTTTGGCGAGTATGGTTAAATTACCTATTATTCTCGGAATCTCATTATGGATTAATCCTCCAATGGCCATATCTTTGTTTATCTTAAGCCCTTTATTCCTCCTGCATAGCGTATATCTGCAAAAGAAGCTTAAGCCCATTTATGAAGAGATTTGGAAATATAACGTTTTAGTCACAAAACAGATTCACGAAGCCTTTTCAAAAGTTTTGATCATTAAAGCGCTTGGTTTAGAATCTTTTCAGAGGCGCGCTTACTTAAGGTCTTTGATAAGAAATATACGCTGGAGTATAAAAAGTTTTCGCTGGACCGTAGTCAGTTCTGTAAGTTCTGCCTTTTTATCAAAAGCTATATTCGGAGCAATAGCCCTCTTTGGAGGTTGGCTCATCATTAAAGGCAAGCTCACCATTGGTAGTTATACAGCAGCGATGCTTTATCTTAACCAGTTGGGCAGGTTATTGGAATCATTAGGCCATAGATTTGGATATTTTACCCGGGAGATGGTATCTATTGAAAGATTCCTTGAGGTTATGGATATCCAACCTCAGATAAAAGATAGGCCGCAGGCAATGGTTTTGAGCTTTCTAAAAGGGGAAATTTGCTTTAAGAATGTGCACTTTGGATACCAACAAGAAAAAGAAGTTTTTAAGGGGCTTAATTTTACTATCCCTGCTTTTTCCTGGGCAGGTATAACCGGGCCCTCTGGTTGCGGTAAGACAACCTTAATTAATTTAATCCTCAGGCTCTATGATCCCTGGAAGGGGAAAATACTTTTGGATGGAGTAGATACAAGGATGATAAAATTAAGCTCCTTGACAGAGAAAATGACTATTGCTACTCAGCAGCCGCTTTTATTTGATGTTTCAATAGGAGAAAATATCAGTTATGGCCTAAGAGGTATCCGTCAGGCAGAAATAGCAGAAGCAGCCAAGCTTGCCTGTATCCACGATTTTATTAATCAATTACCGCATGGCTATGATAGCGTTATAGGCGAAGATGCCTCTTACCTATCGCAAGGGCTTAAACAGATGGTTGCAATAGCCAGGGCAGTCTTAAGGAATCCTCAGCTACTTATCCTTGATGAGGCTGCCTCTTCCGTAGATTCGTTTACAGAAGAGAAGATATTTATAAACCTAAGGCAGAGGAGACAGGGCTTAAGCACCATAATTATTTCACACAGGTTATTCTCTATACAAGATGCGGACAGGATATATTTTTTAAGGAAAGACGGGAAAATAGAAGAAGGCGCGCATCTGCAACTTTTATCAGAAAGCGCATTGTATAGGGATTTTTTTCATAATCAAATAGATGAAGATGTTTTCCATCTCAAACGGTAATAGTTTTAATAGGGGACAGCGACTATTTTCTTTAATAGGGGACAGCGACTATTTTCTCGCCGTTCTTTGATAATAACTGAAATATTTT
>CAKKQZ010000087.1 GCA_919902445.1 Omnitrophica bacterium GWA2_41_15
CGTGGCTCAGTTTGGCTAGAGCGCTTGCTTTGGGAGCAAGAGGCCACAGGTTCAAATCCTGTCGCCCCGACATTGAAAATAGGAATTAATGCGCCTGTAGCTCAAATGGATAGAGCACCTGCCTTCTATTGGAGCCTTCATAAGGAATAAAACTTATGAAGTGGACGCCGTTAATTCGGTGGATGTCCTTAAAAGAGGATAATACCGAGCTACCCCGTAGTATTATAGGGGGAGTGTAGAGACTTTACGCGGCGGGGCTGCGATGCCCAAGATAAAGTCCGGCCAGCAAACCATATGGTGGTCAAGGTAACTTGATGCTGGATGCTAAGCCGGTGGTTGGCCGTTCGATTCGGCCCAGGCGCATTAAATTGAGATATAAAAAACATGGAAATGAAACGCTGGGCAAAAATTTTATTTAGATTTGCGGTTGCACTCGCTATCCTTTTGTGCGCAGCATATATTTTTATTTTGCTGAGAGGCAAAGCCATTATTATAAAAAAACTTGAGGAGTTGACTCATAAAAAAGTAACCATCGGTTATTTCGACCTTAAGCCTCCGCTTAATCTTGTAATAAAGAACCTGAGTATCAATGGCCTCGCAAATGTTGATACCATCTTTATTTCGTCGAGTATCCCGGCTTTTTTAACAGGTAAAATCGCGCTAAGTAACGTCAGGATTATAAAGCCGGAGCTCACCCTTGAAAGAAATCAAGGCCAGGCAAACAACGCTTCTTTGCCAAATGTAACCGAGGCTGCGCTAATTCCGGCAGCACCAGCCGTTCCTTCGGTTCCAGCCGTTCCTGTGGCTATTGGAAAAAAACGCTTTCCCCGTGTTTCATTTAGGCGCTTCAACATCAAAGGCGGGAAAGTAAATTTTACAGACCACACCGTAGGGAAAGAAGGAATTAATATTATGGTCACAGATATTAATTTTAACTTGAATAATATATATGTGTTTCCTACTACCACAATCACAAGTTTTGACTTAAAGGGAGATATCCCCTGGCAAGAGGGTAAAGAAGAAGGCAAAATCAGCGCTGACGGATGGATTAATTTCGCAAAGAAAGATATGCTTGCGGTACTTAAAATAGAAGGCATAGACGGAATCTATCTTTACCCGTATTATGAAAACTGGATGGATTTGCAAAAGGCGCGAATAGAGAGCGCCCGTTTAGCCTTGAGCAGCAATATACACGGATTGAATAACAATGTCACTGCTGAATGCCACCTGGAATTAACCGACATCATGCGTAAACCCCGCTTGCCCGAAGAATCAGCTGAAAAAGCAGAAAAGATTACCGATGCGGTATTGGATATTTTTAAGACCATGGATCAAGGAAAAGTGGTCCTTGATTTTACCATAAGGACTAAAATGAACAGGCCTGAATTCGGCTTCGGCAATATCAGGATGGCCTTTGAGGAGAAACTTTCGCATGCGAGGGAAGGCAGCGGCCTTAAAGCGGAGAATTTCTTAATGCTCCCGGGTAAGATTCTTGAAGGCGGGGTAAAAGGAATGACCGGTTTTTCGAAGGCAGTTATAGACGGTACCTTTGCAGTGGGAAATGAGCTGAAAAAAGCAGTCACGGATACATTTATGAAGGGTCCGAAACCCGAGCCTGAGAAAAAATAGTTTTTGATAAATAAATTGTGGTGGGTATAGCTCAATTGGTTAGAGCATCTGACTGTGGCTCAGAAGGTTTGCGGGTTCGATCCCCGTTACCCACCCCA
>CAKKQZ010000088.1 GCA_919902445.1 Omnitrophica bacterium GWA2_41_15
TGTTACCAGGTGCGCTAATATATACGGCCCGGGAGATTTTAATTTTTCAAGGATTATCCCGGATACAGCGCGCTCTATCATCCTCGGTAAAAAACCGGTTATCCGCAGCGACGGCACTCCGTTAAGGGATTACGTTTATATCGACGATATCGTAGATGCCTATTTATTATTAGCCAGGAAGCTTTATAAAAAATCGGTTAATCCCGGTGAGGCGTTTAATTTCGGTTCCTGCGAGCCGATAAGTGTTTTGTCTTTGGTAAAAAAGATCCTTTTAACAGCTAAAAAACAAAATCTTAAACCACTGATCAAAGCTAAGAAAAAAATAAAGGGGGAGATTGACAGGCAATATTTATCAAGCTCTAGGGCTTCCAAGAGCCTTGGCTGGAGATGCCGCGTTTCTTTAGATCAGGGTTTAAAGAAAACTTATGCCTGGTATTTCAACCATTTGAAATGTCGGAACCGTTAGTTTCTATTATTATTGTAAACCATAACGGTATTGAATTTGTAAATACATGCTTAAGGAGCGTTTTAAACTGCGCCTATGGTAATTTCGAGGTAATTTTTGTTGATAATGGCTCAACCGATGAAAGCCTGGAATACGTAAAGAAGGTATTCGGCCGGCGGCTTACGTTTGTAGAAAATCGCGCAAGCCTAGGCCCTGCTGTTGGCAGAAATAAGGGTGTGAAGTTAGCCAAAGGAAAATATCTTATTTTTCTTGATAATGATACGCAGGCCGACAGCAATTTTATCGCTGAATTAATAAAGATATTAGAAGCGGATTATTCGATAGGCGCTGCCCAGGCAAAACTCTTGCGTATGGGCACAGGCAATCTCTACGACTGCGCAGGAGATTATCTCGGGCCTTTAGGTTTTCTTATAGAACGCTCTGGAAGCGCAAAAGATACAGGCCAGTTTGACTATATCGCTGATATTTTAAGCGCAAAATCAGCTGCAAGCATTATCAAAAAAGAGCTCTTTGATAAAATCGGAGGGTTTGACGAAGATTTTTACATGTATCTAGAGGAGACTGACCTTAGCTGGAGGGTCTGGCTTTCGGGACTCAGGGTTGTATTCATTCCGCAGGCAAAAGTTTACCATGCCTTCAATACTCCTAAAAAAGACTTTAAGCGTTATTATCCGAAGTATATTGTCAGGTATTACGGCTGCCGCAATTATATTACAACTTTAATTAAAAATCTTAATTTTTTTAGTTTAATCAGAGTTTTACCGTTACATCTTGTCTGCTGGATTTTGCTTGCCTGTTTCTTTGCCTTAAGGATGAGCTTTTACGATGCATTCTTGATTTTAAAAGGCATAGGGTGGAATATCATGAATACGGGTGCGCTAATAAAGAAACGCAATTTTATAAACACTAATATCAGGAAGGTATCCGACTCCGGTATATTAGAAAAAATAATGAAGAAAAGAAATATAACCTATTATTCGGGCAAAGGTTTGGCTTATTTAACCGGCAGGCCGTTTTAGATGAAATTATTATTTGTCATCCCCAGGAATAAATCCCTCTTTGGAGATAAGGGGATGACAGCGCATCCGCATATAGGAGTAGCATATTTATGCTCTTACTTAAAAGAGCACAATGTGGATATCGAAATATTTGACGATGGGCTTGAAGGCGGTTTAAAAAGATTAGATTATATTATCGATGATTTCAAGCCGCAGCTTATAGGGATAACTATTTTTAGTTATTGTTATAGTTATGCCTACAACCTTATTAAGAGAATAAGAGAAAAAACAAATACCCCTATTGTTGCTGGAGGCCCCCACATTTGCGCCATCGGTAAAAAGATACTGGAAGACGCAAAAATAGAATTCGCAGTTAAACAGGAGGGGGAATTTACGCTTTTAGAATTGCTAAACGAATTTCAAAAAAATGACCCTGATTTTTCAGGTATTAAAGGATTGATCTGGAAAAATAAAGATGGTGGTATCTGGGAAAATCCTGACCGGGAACTAATAGCGGATTTAGATTCTTTGCCTTTCCCGGATTACGATTCTTTCGGGCTTCAAAAGTATCCTTGCTATAAACAAAAGACGCTTCCTTTGATAACCAGCCGGGGGTGCCCATTCGGCTGCAATTACTGTTCGGTGCGGCTTTCAATGGGCCAAAGGTTTAGGGCGCGCAGCGCGGAGAATGTTTATCTTGAATTAAAAACGCTTTATGAGCGAGGATTTAATTCATTTGATATTAACGACGATTGTTTTACTTTGGATGAAAAAAGGGCATCTGATATCTGCGGCCTGATAATTGAAAATAATTTAGATATCCGTTTTCAGCTCTATAACGGTATTCGCGTTGATACAGTGACGCCCGATTTGCTTAAAAAGATGAAGAGGGCGGGCTGTTATTTTATTTCTTACGGTTGCGAGGCGGGAAACGATAAAGTACTAAAGGCAATAAAAAAAGGGATTAGCTTAAAGCAGGTACGCAGTGCCGTCGCTTGCGCTAACGCAGCAGGCATTCATAATTCAGTCAATTTTATAATCGGGCACAAAGAAGAGACATATAGGGATGCCTTGGATACCTTAAATTTTGCTGATGAGCTGCCCACTAATTTCGTTAATTTTTATAATCTCCTGCCATATCCGGGAACAGAGTCTTTGGAATGGGCAAAGCAGTACGCTCACTTTTTAGTCCCTCCGGATTCATTCTTAGAAAATATCTCATACCGGGATAACAAGCCGGTATTTGAAACAAAGGAATTTACCAAAGTGCAAAGAGAAGAAATTATCAGGAGGGGGTTTGATTTATACCGCAAAAAAATCCTGAATTTTCGTCTTGGTAAAGTTTTAGGGCCTATTATTTACTGGATTACCAGGAATAATTTTATAAACAAGTTCTCAACTAATTTTGCGCTTACAAATCCCCTGGGAAGGTTCATTTACTTACGGCTTTCCAGGAAGTCCTTTACCACAAAAGAGGGA
>CAKKQZ010000089.1 GCA_919902445.1 Omnitrophica bacterium GWA2_41_15
ATTTTCCGGGCATGCCAATGTGTCTTGGAGCGGAGTTGTCTATAAGCCGCTTAAGGAATAAAAATAGTTTAATTTTTTTATCCCGCCTCACCCCTAGAAATTGCAAAGCAATTTCAGGGACTAAGTCCTCGCAATTCTGCGAATTGCAGAGGGCAAGATACCTAAAAATTCTCTTCGATAATTTTTAGGTATTCGGCGGGATCAATTCCGACATATAATTTACGTCAACCCTGTTTCCGTAAATTATGTCGTCATTGAGGAGGAAAATTATGGAACCAACTGGTATGGTAACACAATTTAAGGACCTGGGGGCGATTTTAGTGCTGGCGCTTTCTGCGCTGGGCTCAGGCACTGGGGCGGGAGTTGCCGGGATGAGCGCCATCGGCGCATGGAAAAAGAATTTTTCCCAGAATAAGTCGGCATCATTTTTGCTTGTGGCGCTTGTGGCCGCGCCGCTTACCCAGACAATTTACGGTTTTATCGTAATGAATAAAATGGTCTCTATTGCAATGGGCGGCCAGTATCTCTGGGCAATCGGCCTTTTTGCCGGCTCGGCTATTGGGCTGTCTGCCTATTGGCAGGGCAAATGTTCCGCCGCCGCCTGCGATGCGATGGGGGAGACCGGCAAGGGCTTTGGCAACTATATTGCGGTTTTAGGGATGACTGAAACCGTAGCGCTTCTTGTGATGGTATTTACCCTTGTTGTCTTAGGCAAATTTTCCGGCGCATAAGGGAAACCAGTCCACCTCCGGTGGATGTTAGATTTTGGGGCGATTAGCTCAGCTGGTTAGAGCACTTGCTTTACACGCAAGGGGTCAGGGGTTCGAGCCCTCTATCGCCCATTTTTAGTCGATAGATAAAAATAAATTGTTGAAAAAAATAAAAATTAGCGTACAATAATTTTTCTACTATAGACCATCGACTATGGACTATAGACTAAATCTGGGGACGTCGCTTAGCCTGGTTTAAGGCCCTTGATTGTCGATCAAGTGATCGTGGGTTCAAATCCCATCGTCCCCGCCAATCAAGACAGCCCTGCGATTCGGCAACGAATTCAAAGGGCTTTTTATATGAAACGCAAAGAGTTACATCTTTTAAAACGAAGTTCGAGCCGCAAATTTTCAAAAAATCTTTCTTGGGGCTTAAAATTTCCTGCCAAGCGACAGAACGTGCTTTGTTGCAAGTACTTATAAAGTTTTTGGAGGGTTCGAGCCAGCCGCCGCTATTTTTCTCTATTTCTTTTAAACTTTCCTCTAAATCTTTCTTTTCGTTGAGCAAGCGCGCTTTTCTCTTGGTATATTCTTCCTGCGTAATCTGACGCTCAATGAAAATATCAATGAGCCGCTCAATCTTTGCGTCAAACTCTTTAACCTTATCTTTAACCTCTTGAGATAGAGAAAAAGAGGCTTTGCTTTCTTCGCTAAATAACTCATCCAACCTATTAAGCATTTTATCTTTCGTTTCATCATCAATATATACTTTCTCAATCGCCTTATTTATCTGGGAAAGCAAAGCCTCTTCTCTAAGAAACTTTTTGCTGGGGCAGGGGAGCTTCTTCTTGGTGCAATGGTAATAGATATGACCTTTCTGGACTTCTGCGGTGATAGCGCAACCGCAATATTCGCACCTGATTAATCCGGTAAAGGCGTATTTTGGCTCGGCTGGCTTATGGTTCCTTAAGCGGTTATCTAAAATACATTGCACCTTATCAAAAAGTTTCTTAGAGATTAACGGCGGGTGGCTTCCTTCATATAGTTCGCTGCGATACTTGAAGACTCCATAATAAATTGGATTTCTTAACATCCGCGCAAGTTGAGCCTTGCAGACAGGCTTGCCCCGGCCACCTATTAAGCCCCATCTATTTACTTCCTGCGTCATTGACTCAAGTGTATAATTTTCGCTTGTGTAGAGTTCAAACATTTTTCTAATGAATGGCGCTTTTTCTGGGTCGGGATAAATCGTGTGTAATTTGTAGTCATTTAAATATCCAACAGGTGCAATGCCGGGCCATTCACCGCGCCTTAATTTTTCGCGCAAGCCACGCCTGACATTCTCAGAGAGGTTATCGATATAATATTTGCTTTGTCCAAAGGCAATAGAGAGCATAAATTTACCTTGAGCAGAGTTATCAAAACGATAAGTAGGAAACCTTAAATCTCCAATCTTACCTACATCAATTAAGTAGATAATCTTTCCGCCATCAACAGAGTTACGGGCAAGCCTGTCTGGATGCCATGCCAAAATACCGTCTGCTACGCCAGCCTCAATTTGCTTGAGCATAAAATTAAAAATTGCTCTGCCGGGCGCTTTAGCGGTTTTCGCTTCAACAAATTCTTCCATTACAAACAAATTTTCTTTTTTAGCGTATTCTCTCAGCTCGTTTATTTGCGATTCAATGGAGAGAATTTGTCTGTCTTCGTCATCGGTAGATTTTCTGGCGTAAATATAATATTTTGGCATGGCTGATACCTCCTGTGTTTTGTCGCTTGGCAAAGAAAGTTTTTGAGGTCCCGATTAACCTCAAAAATTTACTTATCCCGCAAAAGCGGGATAGGAAATTTTAAGCCCCAAAAAAGATTTTTTGAAAATTTGCGGCTCGAACCTCGTCTTAAAAGACGCAACCCTTTCAGTTTCATATAAAAAGCCCTACGACTTCATCGCGAAATCGCAGGGCTGTCTCGAC
>CAKKQZ010000090.1 GCA_919902445.1 Omnitrophica bacterium GWA2_41_15
TTGAGGCGACTTCGGAATTTACCTCCCTTACCTTTTCATAACCGTAGGTTTTGATTAGCCCTATGTAGGTTTCGATTTTATCCAGGTCTTTAGGTTCGTTAAGCTGGCTGGAGAGCTCACAAGCTTTCTGGGTTGGGTCGAGGCCGTATTTATCGGATAGGGCCTGAAGCGCCTGTTGGAATTGTTCCTGAGATTGCAAGGGATTAAGGCGGTAGTCGTTGGCTGGGCGATCGTCGAATTCTCCGGGCTCTTCTGGCCTATGCCGGTAAACCTCCAGGATATTTTCCTTTTCCAGTTCGGTTATGCCGTTGGTAATTGCGCGCTCGGAGATGTAATATATCCGGCTTAAATCCTCGTTACTTCTAAACCAATATGGGTTGCGTTGTGATTTTTGGGCCTCGGCAAGGGAGACGAGGAACATAAATTTGGCGGGAAAGCTAAGTTTTTTATCGAGCCGATAGTCCCAGTAGGCATACGGGATGATGATGTATTCCTGGGAAGTTATAGGGTTTAGGGTGAGGGTTTTGCTCCAGGGTTTATGCTGGATAAGGCCGTATTTTCGGGTTAGTTTTCTTAAGGGCTGAAAGAGGTTAAAGTAGTAATTTTTGGTGTAACCCAGGGCCTGGGCGAATTCCTGATAGTTGATTTTTATGGTGATTGTTTGTTGGTTTTGGCTATGGCTTTGCCTATGGTTTTGCCTATCGGAAGGCAAACCATGTCCCTCTGTCCTAACGGAAGGCAAACCATGTCCTTCTGTCCTATGGGCTTTTTTTGCCAGATATAGATACAGGTCAAAGGCCTTTTCTGAGTGGCTGGTGAAGAGTTCAAATAAAAGAGGTTTGGGCGGAGAGGTTAGGAGACTGACAGGCAGTTTTAGGCCTTGTGGATGTTGAGGCTGGATGGGCGGTTGAGGGCTTAGTTCTATCTTAGAGATATAATCCAGTAATTTCTTTGCCTGTTGCAGGCTTTCTGTGTAAGTGGCGAATTCGTAGTTGTCGTATAAAGAGGCGCGGGACCAGTTAAAGCTGCCGAGGATGCATATTTTGGAGTCAATAACGATTGCCTTACCGTGGAGCACGGCCTTGGGGCTATCTAAGGATACGTCTATGCCGGCTTGTTGGAGGCGTTTATAGGCATTGTAATTAACTTTGAGAGTAGTGTCATCTAAGATGACCTTTACGTATACGCCTCTTCTTTTGGCGCTAATCAGGCCTTCCAGAAGGATTGAGGCAGGGTTGTCAGTGGGGGTGGGTTCTAAGTTAATGAGATACATCGCCACGTAGATTGATTCTTTTGCATTCTGGATGGCTTGGTGGGTGGTTTGGAAGTAATCCTCACCCAGAAGAACATTGGCTTTGGCTAAATGAGGCCAAACCACGGCCTTCTGGCCTGTAGTTTCGGCGCCAAAAACAGGAGTAGCGATGAAGGCAAATGAGATTATGAGTATTGAGAGTAGGATATGGCGCATTTTAACCTATCTGTTTCGTTTCTTTTATCTCAACACCCTTGTCTGCAAGGTACTTTAATGTTTTAATGATTTCTGCATCCTTTGCCTCTAACACAAGTATAGCCCATCCGGTATCCGTAGAAAAAGAAGCTTCCACAATGTTTAATCTAATATTAAATTGCTTGCAGATATCGCAAATCAGTGGCTCATCCTTTAGTTCTTTAGGAAAAATAAACTCAGCTTTTATCTTCACGCGGACTCCTTCAAGCACAATAAGTTTTTATTTAGCGAAACCCCTCTTTCAGCGGAGTTGAAAATTTAATTTTTAATAGTGCAATAAATGTGAGCAATGCGCTTAAAGTCATCGGAGAATAGAAATATGCTTTATACATCAAAGTTTTTCCCAGTATTGCCTGCGTTGTGAACAAATTTAATATGTAAGAAACAATTAACAGAAAAAATACAATTCTGTCCTTAAAATTATTTCTTATCAGGTGATATACGATAACAAAATAAGCCATAGATAACAAAATGAACGCATGCACCCAGGCATTCATATTGAATAGCGCCGCGCATGTCATCATCAACGCGCAATCTATATTATAATACATTGGAGCGTGTTTATTTAAATTTATTTTTTTGACCGGGATTAAAACCAATAAATACAGAATTAGCGCAGAAGCAGTAAATAATATTTTTATTACGGCCGGGTTTACGTTCCAGGATTGAAAAGGCATTGGCGGAGCGTGAAAATACAAGATGCAGGGAGTGAAACTTCTATAAACAGCGCTTAATAGCGACTGGTTTTTCCCGGTTAATATGGTTATCTGGTCAAGGATCGTGCTGTTAGCCAAAAACGGGATAAGCCCTTTAATATATTCCAGGTTTGTTTTAAGGCCTATGAACAGAGAGGGCAGAAAAAGATAGACAAAAAACGCAGATATTATGTAAAGGCTTAATTTAAATTTCTTTCTTAGCAAAAAATACGGGATAAATATCAGGGGGGTGTATTTCACCATTATTGAAAAGGCAAAGATTATAGCTCCCAAGAGCTCTCTTTTCTTATGAATATAATATAGCCCGATAACCATAGAGGCAAACATCAGGATATTTGATTGTCCGGAGTTGAGGTTGTGGAAGGCAATCCTTATGACCCCTATGATTGACACCAGATACAGGATGAATACTGATTTTGAACCTATCTCCTGCAAAGTTACCAATTTCTTTAAGTAAAATAACGCTAGAATAAACAGAAAGTAATTTATCAAATACCAGGCAGTATCTGCTTTTCTTTCGTTCATTAGCGCAAGGCCTGACATCATCAGAGCAAATATCGGAGCATACCTGAATTCGGAAGTCTCCCGGTCTTTGATGACATAGATATTTTTGTGGTTTAATATTCTTTTTCCGGCTGTATAAAAGCAATGGAAATCCGAATAATTCCTTTGGGGGGCGCGTATCTGGTGGGCAAAAAATGAACCTACTGAAAATAATATAAGGAAAATAATGAGTAATAATTTGAAGCTTTTATTTAAGGCCAACTTATACCTCTTTCTTATGCCCGCCTCTTACCTTGATGATCAGGGCAAGGGAAATAAGATAAACCAATAAACCGAAACAAAAAGCAATCAGGATAAAACCAAGCATAACAGGCAGAATAACTTTTAATGTCGATAATCTAAAGAGACTTAGCCAGCTAAAATGTTTTATTAAAGATGCGCCGTTACCGTGTATCTCCTGCCATTTTATGCCAAAGATTACCGCGCCAAGCTTAATGGCGAGCAGGAAGGTTACAAGGCTAACCCAGGTGTTTGTGAGCAGGCTTCCTATAAGCGCGCTTGCGCGGTTTGCCCGGAAGATAAATGCCAGGAATAGCGACGCCGCCGGGCCTGTTCCGGGAAAGATTCCGGCAAATACCCCTAAACCTAACCCAAGCGCTATTTTTTGCGGGGTATCATTGATTTTAAAAAGTTTTAGATACAGCCAGTTGATTATTTTATGGTGTAGGAAAGTATAAAACACTTTCCTAACCACTGAAAATCGCACCTTAAGGTTATCGCCGAAGGC
>CAKKQZ010000091.1 GCA_919902445.1 Omnitrophica bacterium GWA2_41_15
AAGCGGGATTAATTCGCCCAAACAACTTACGTTCACTAATGTTCCGTAAGTTGTGGGCTCATTAAAGTGAGGTAATATATGCCGTATATTGAACGGGAAAAGCTTTTGGATAAAAGCTGCGACTCTGTTTATAAACTTGTAATTTTAGCATCTAAGAGGGCCCTTGAGATTGTAGAAGGGCAGCCGAAACTCGTAGCGGTAAATGCTTCTGTCAAGCCTTCGACTGTAGCGCTCTATGAGATAGCCGAGGGTAAAGTGTACTGCAAGAAACTAACCCCCCGTTAGAAATATCAAGTGAGTAGGTTGTATAACAAAATTTCTAACAGGGTAAAACCGAAAGAATAATATAGTGGCAGGAAAACGGAGTATTGTCTTAGGCGTTACAGCGAGCATCGCCATATACAAGGCCTGCGATATTGTGCGCAGGCTAAAGAGTGCCGCTTTTTCTATTAGCGTGGTAATGACGCGTGAGTCAGAAGAGCTCATTAAGCCGATTGTGTTTCAAAGCCTTTCCGGCAGCAAGGTTTATTGCGGATTATTTGATATGCCCGAAAGCTGGCAGATAGAACATGTCTCACTTGCCGACAAAGCCGATTTAATTTTAATCGCTCCGGCTACCGCCAATATCGTTGCTAAAATCGCAAGCGGCATATGCGATGATTTATTGACCTGTATTGTCGCGGCAACAAAGGCGCCTGTTCTGATTGCCCCGGCAATGAATGAAAATATGTATAAGAATAAAATTACACAAAGCAATATTTCTAAACTCAAATCTTTAGGCTACGGATTTATCGAACCGCGGACCGGTAAACTTGCATGCGGCTCAACGGGTATAGGGTGTTTAGCAGAAGTTGAAGAGATAATTAAGGAAGTTAAGAGAGCATTGAGATAATGGCGCGGTAGCCAAGCAGAAAGGCAGTGGTCTGCAAAACCACTATGCGTGGGTGCAAATCCCACCCGCGCCTTTTGATTTGACAAGATAATACCGGGCAGGTGATGGAATGGCAGACATTGGGGCCTTAAAAGCCCCTGATCGCAAGGTCGTGAGGGTTCAACTCCCTCCCTGCCCATGAAATTGTATGGGCTCATAGCTCAGTTGGTTAGAGCGTTGCGTTGACATCGCAAAGGCCTGAGGTTCAAGTCCTCATGGGCCCACCATCTTAAATATGGATATAAATACCTTAAGGCATTCTTGTTCGCATGTTATGGCCCAGGCTGTAAAAGAATTATGGCCTGAAACACAATTAGGCATAGGCCCTTCTATAGAAGATGGCTTCTATTACGACTTTGATAAAAAAGAGCCATTTACCGACGAGGATTTGGCAAACATCGAACAGAAGATGCGCGAGATAATTGCCAAGGATGAGCCGTTTGCCAGAGAGGAAGTTTCTCGCGAGGAAGC
>CAKKQZ010000092.1 GCA_919902445.1 Omnitrophica bacterium GWA2_41_15
TAATTCGCCCAAACAACTTACGTTCATTTCATTCCGTAAGTTGTGGGCTCATTAAAAGGAGAGTAGTGTTATGGCAAAGATAAAACACAGTGTGGCAACCCGTAAAAGAAAAAAGAGGTTATTGAAAAAAGCCAAGGGCTTTTGGGGAGATAGAAGCAAGCAGTATCAGCAGGCAAAGCGCGCACTAATGCACGCGCTTGTATACGCCTACAGGGACAGAAAAGTAAAGAAAAGAGAATTCAGAAGGCTCTGGATCGCGCGTATCAACGCTGCCTGTAGGGCTGCAGGCATAACCTACAGCAAGTTTATGAGCGGCCTAAAGTGCGCAAAGATAAACCTAGACAGAAAGATCTTAGCGGATATTGCAGTAAAGGATAGCGTTACATTTAAAAAACTCATTGAACTAGTCAAAAAGTAAGGGGCGGTTATGTATGTGATAATAGTCGGCTGCGGCAGGGTAGGTTCTGAGTTAGCAAAGCTTCTTTCCAATGAGGGCCATAATGTAGTTGTGATTGATAAATCTCAGGGTTCATTTGATCGGCTGGGAGGCGCTTTCAACGGCCTGACAATGGTAGGCAATGGCTTTGACCTTGAGTTGTTAAAGCAGGTGGGGATAGAGAAAGCAGACGCTTTTTGCTCAGTTACCAACGGAGATAATACAAATTTAATCTCTGCGCAGGTTGCTAAAAAGATATTCAAAGTGCCCAAGGTTATTGCCCGCGTATACGATCCCGCCCGCGCGCACATCTATGCAGCTTTAGGATTGGATATCATTAGCGGGACAATACTGTTTGCCTCAATGCTCAGGGACAAGATTATCGAGAGCCGTTTCTCAAGCTATCTCATCGAGAGCAAGGACTTGGGCGTAATTGAAATAGAGGTGAAGGCGGGCCTTGTAGGAAAAACTATCCAGGATATAAATGTGACTGGTGAATTTTTAGTCGTTGCCATCAGAAGATTGTCCGGGGTTTTGATACCGGAGTCCAGCACGCCTTTAAAGGCCAAGGATGTTTTGATGGGGGTAGTGAAAGTCGAAAGCCTTGAGAAGATAAAAGAAAAGTTCAGCTTGTAAGGGACTGTCATCCGAAGGGGACTGTCCCTGAAAGGGTGTAACGATGTATATAATCGTTGTCGGTGCGGGGAAAGTAGGTTATTTTTTAGCCAAGAGGCTTTGCCAGGGCAAACACACCATAAGTATTATAGAAAAGGATAAAAATATCTGTGAAGAGGTTGCCAAGGAGCTGGAGGCGCTGGTAATCAATGGTGACGGATGCGACCCGCACATTTTGGAAGAAGCGGGCATTGAACGGGCAGATGTCATAGCAGCGGTTACCGGAGAAGACGAAGACAATCTTATAATCTGCCAGATAGCCAAAGAAAGATTTAACATCAGGCGCACCGTAGGCCGCGTGAATAATCCGGATAACGAACACACCTTTTCAGAGCTCGGCATTGATGTGCCTGTTGATTCGACCAAGATAATTGCCAAGGTGATTGAAGAAGAGGCCTCATTCTCCGATTTTGTAAACCTGATGAGCTTTAAGCGTGGAAAACTTGCTATTGTGCGCGTGGATTTGCCGGAAGACTCCCCCATAATAAATAAAGAGATAAAGGATGTCCAGTTACCCCCGGATTCGGTTTTAGTCTCCGTTGTCAGGGGGGAAGAGGTTATTGTGCCGAAAGGAAACACCGTGCTTAAGCCCGGGGATGATGTGATTGCCCTGACATTAATCGGTAATGAGCCGCAGCTTTTAAGCCTGTTGGTAGGTAACTTATAACATGAAAATTAAATTTCCCCTCAATATAGTTTTAGGCATCAGCACCGAGGTTTTATATACCTTAATTATAATGCTGGCAGCATTCATAATCTGCCTTGTGGTATCTCTTAAGATATGATATTAAGGCCCCGCCTTGAAGACGTAAAAATAATCGGTTATTATCTGGGAAAAATTATTCTGGGTTTGGCGCTCACCATGGTTATTCCCGTAATAACCGGATTGGCGTTTAAAGAGATTAATCCTACCTTTGATTTCTTAATCGGCCTGGAAGCGGCACTGATATCGGGTTTGCTTTTAACCAAAGTTTGTTATACACAAAAAAACCTGAATTGGATGCAGGGGATGATCGTTGTTAGCCTCTCGTGGCTGGCGGCAATGATTTTAGGCGCCATACCTTTGTATTTAAGCGGGCACTGGAAATCGTATCTCGACGCATGTTTTGAAGCCATGTCCGGTTTTGCCACAACGGGGCTGGCCTTGGTGCAGGACTTAGACCATCTTTCATTTGCGCATAATTTGTGGCGCCATCTGATAATGTTTATCGGCGGCCAGGGTATCGTTATTGTCGCGCTCTCACTTTTTGTAAAAGGCGCATCAGGGGCATTTAAGCTGTATGTTGGGGAGGCGCGCGATGAGAGGGTTCTTCCTAATGTTATCAGCACAAGCAGGTTTATTTGGTTGGTAAGTATTGTTTATCTGGTGTTAGGGACGCTCGCATTAGGAATAACAGGGATGTTAAGCGGGATGAAACCGGTTAATGCCTTCTTTCACGGCGCCTGCATATTTATGGCTGCATTTGATACCGGCGGATTTGCTCCGCAGTCCCAAAATATCCTTTATTACCATAGCTTCCAGCTTGAGCTGATTACGATTGTGATTATGATCCTTGGCGCGATAAATTTCAAATTACATTACCATCTCTGGGCAGGTAACCGCAAAGAAATATTTAAGAATATTGAAACAACAACGCTTTTTGTAACAATTATGGTTACTTTTTGTATCACTGCTGTCGGCCTGACCCAGGCAGGCAGCTATCCCCAGGCGCTCACGCTTTTTCGTAAAGGCTTTTATCAGTTAATTTCAGGGCACACAGGCACGGGTTACCAAACAATCTATCCGCAGCAGTTTATTAATGAATGGAATCACCTAAGCTTAGTAGGTATAATCTGCGCTATGGCTTTGGGAGGAGCGGTCTGCTCTACGACAGGAGCCATAAAGATGCTGCGCATAGGCATAATTTATAAAGCCCTCAAAGAGGATTTAAAAAGAATAATCCTTCCGGACAAAGCATTCATCGTTGAAAAATTTCACCATATCAAAACAGTTTTCCTTGAAGATAAAGTGGCGAGGAGCGCGCTTTTAATTGCGCTCTGTTATTTTATCCTTTATTGGCTCGGTGCTCTCGTCGGCATGTATTTCGGCCATCCTTTCCTCAATGCCCTGTTTGAATCTACTTCAGCAGCGGCTAATGTGGGCCTATCCTGTGGCATCACGGGCACGGGAATGCCAGCAGCTTTAAAAATTACCTATATAATCCAGATGTGGGCGGGCCGCCTGGAATTCATGTCTATCTTTACTTTAATCGGGTTTTTGGTGGCAGCAATCAAAGGCAAGTAGGATGAAAATTCTGTTTAATGTTAAATGTGTAATGTGTAATGTATTTTTACTTTACGCTTTACATTTTACACTTTACACAGCCTATGCCCAACCCATCTCAAGCACAGAGTTGATAAATAACGCAAAAATCTATAACTCAAAGACAGTAACTTACGAGGGTGAAATTATAGGGGATGTGATGAGGCGCGGGGAAAATGCCTGGATAAATGTAAATGACGGTTCAAACGCAATAGGCATTTGGATAAACACCTCTTTGCTTAAAGAAATAAACTATACAGGGAGTTATAAATCATCCGGAGACAGGGTAGAAGTAACCGGTGTTTTCAACCGCGCCTGCCCGGAACACGGCGGAGATTTGGATATACATGCGCAGTCACTGCGCAAGATTAATTCAGGAAGGCTAAGGCCGCAGAGACTAAATCCGGATAAGAGGAATCAGGTTTTTATTTTGCTGGGGGTATTAATTTCAGTATGGATATTGAGTCTATTAAAGCGCAAATAGACGCCGACATAAAGAATGTGAATTCTTTTCAGGCGCTGGAGGATTTTCGCACAAGATATATGGGCAGAAAAGGTGCTATCGCCCAACTTACCGCCACTATCCCCGCACTTCCACCCCAAGAAAGGGGTGCATTTGGACAAAAGGTTAATGCTTTAAAAACAAAACTGCTTTCTCTTGTCGAGGAAAAGCAGAAATCCATTTCAAGCGGCAGCCTTGAAACCCCGAAAGAAACTGTTGATATAACTATGCCCGGTATTGCGCAGGAGTTAGGGCACTTACATCCCATAACACAAATAATAAATGAAATCTGCGCTATATTTATTCGTATGGGTTTTTCTGTTGTGGAGGGCCCCGAGGTTGAAACAGAATTCAATAATTTCACCGGATTAAATATACCCTTAGAGCATCCTTCGCGCGATGCATTTGACACCTTTTACCTAAAAGGCCATGAGAAACTGCTTCTAAGAAGCCACACCTCGCCGGTCCAGGTGCGCGCAATGAAATCGCGTAGGCCCCCCCTTGCAATAGTTGTGCCTGGGCGGGTTTATAGGCCAGACGCAGTGGACGCCAGCCACCTATTTATGTTCCATCAGATTGAAGGGTTTATGGTTGATAAAGGCATTAAATTTTCCGATTTAAAAGGAATCCTGGAAGTTTTTGCCAAGGGAGTTTTCGGGGAAGATATTTCGATGCGTTTCAGGCCGCATTTTTTCCCGTTTACCGAGCCCTCGGCAGAAGTTGATATATCCTGTATTATCTGTAAAGGAAAGGGTTGTTCAGTCTGCGGCCAAAAAGGGTGGCTTGAAATTTTGGGTTCCGGCATGATCCATCCTAACGTATTTAAGCATGTAGGTTATAACCCCAAGGTTTATACCGGCTTTGCTTTCGGGATGGGGATAGAAAGAATCGCGATGCTTAAATACGGCATTAACGATATCAGGGCATTTTTTGAAAACGACTTAAGGTTTTTAAAACAATTTTAAAATGAAACTTACATATAATTGGTTAAAGGATTTTGTAGAAATAAAAATATCCCCTCAGGCGCTGGCAGATAAACTCACCATGGCAGGCCTAGAGGTTACTTCTTTAGAAGAACGCGGGGGCGATTTTGTTTTTGAGATAGAAATAACTTCTAACCGGCCTGACTGCTTAAGCGTTATCGGTATTGCCAGGGAGGTTGCGGCAATTACCGGAAAGAAGCTAAGGGAAGCCCGCGGTCCACAGCCCAAAGTGCAAAGAAAAAACAAAAAAGTCTGCGGGCTATCGAATATCGACTATCGGCCCTTCAGTATTAATATTGAGGATAAAGCAGATTGCCCGCTATACACAGCCAAGATAATCAAAGGGGTAAAAATCGCGCCTTCCCCAGATTGGTTAAGGGCCAGATTAGAGCTTATCGGTAAAAGGTGCGTAAATAATATAGTTGATATTACAAACTATATCTTATTTGCCTTTGGTGAGCCGCTGCACGCGTTTGACCTTGATAAGTTAAGCTGGGAGAGAATATCTATCCGGCGCGCAAAAAAAGAGGAAAAAATAGTGGCTATTGACGGGACAGAGAAATCACTCGATCCAGGTATATTAGTGATTGCCGATAAAAATTTGCCCATTGCTATCGCAGGTATAATGGGAGGCAAGGCCGTAGAAGTAACGCTCGATACAAAAAATATACTTTTAGAAGCCGCCGTGTTTAATCCTCTCCTTACGCGCAGGGCGAGGCGCAAACTCGGAATGCAGACTGATTCTTCTTATCGTTTTGAAAGAGGCGTTGACCCTGAAACTGCCATAAGCGCATCATGGCAGGCAGTAAAATTAATACAGGAATTGACGGGCGGAAAAATTGCCCTGGCAAAAGCGTCCGGAGTTACAAAAACAAAAAGTAGAAGCGTTGATTTGTCAGCATCAAGTGCCGCTAAATTATTGGGTATTGAAATAGCGCCCGCAAGAGTCAAAAGAATATTGTCTGATTTAGGGTTTAAACCAAAGGCAAAATCAAAAAACAAATTTTCTGTTATAGTTCCAGAATATCGTCAGGATGTAGCATTAGAACAGGACTTGATCGAAGAGATAGCACGCATCTATGGTTATGAATCCATAGCAAAAACCTTGCCGCTTTTTAAGCCATGCATTAGCGAAGAAAAAACAATTGGGCAGGTCTCTTTAGTAAAAAATACATTAGTCGGCTTAGGCCTGAATGAAGCAATAACCTACAGCCTTATTGACAGGAATCTGTTATCGGGTTTTTCAATGCGGGATTTCGGCAAGCCAATTGAAATCCTTAACCCCAAAAGCCAGGAGCAGGAGATTTTAAGGCCTACGGCAATCCCCAGCCTTTGCGCAAGAGTTGCTTATAATCTAAACCAGAAGCAGGAATATATTAACCTTTTTGAAATCTCCAGGGCCTTTCTTAATTCATCATCTGTCCCGGCCGAGGAATTACTCTTAAGTATAGCTCTTTGCGGGGTTAAATCCTATGCATTGAGCAGGGGTATTATTAGGGAAGAAGCGGGTTTGTTGAATTTAAAGGGAATAACAGAGGCGTTGTTTGAGAATTTGGGGATCAAAGATTTTGATTTTAAGGGGGAGAGTGGTTACGTAGGGATATATGTAAAAAAAGAAAAAATCGGAATAATGCTGCAGTTGGAAAAAAGCGCCTTGGAGGCGCTGGATATAAAAAATAAGGATGTATTTGTTTTAGAGGCATCTTTGGATAGGGTTTTTTCAGCCAGCCAATTAAAAAAGTCATTTTCTCTCCTTCCCAAATACCCCGGCATTTACAGGGATATAAGTTTTATAATAAAAGAGAGCGCCACCATAAAGGAAATTTTACGGGCAATGAAAGAAAAAGGCGGCCTTCTGCTTGTTGAGGCAAAAGTAGGGGACTATTATAAAGGTAAACAGATACCCGCTGGCTTTCGGGGGTTAACCGTATCATGCCTTTACCGCTCTGATGAACGCACGCTGACAGAGCCAGAGATTAATCCGTTGCACGCCGCGGTTAGTAACGTATTGACAGGCCTATTCGGAGCCAAAATCCGTTAATAAAAAGTCGGGGTTGACTTTTCATTTAATATGTGTTATAATTTGCTAAGAATAAAAAAACAGCTCTTTTAGATATCCCTGCAGTGCTCGTTGGAAATTTGATAATTGTTGAACCAACACCAATTTCAAGGGAGCCCAAAGATTCTTAAGCGCTTATGGTGTTTAGGAGAGGGCACCCACCTGAATCTAAGTCGGTTCAGACTGTCGTTCCAACGGCACCTCGCGGGGATTTTTTTTGAGCAGATAACTTATGGAGTTCGAAGAACGACATAAGTTATAGCCCCAATGGCATGTTGAGGCGTCTGCGAAAAATCCCGCAATAGTTTTACTAACATATTATTATAAAATTAGTGCGGGATAATTCAGATTAAAAAATGTCTACACCATCCACAGATTTATTCCAACAAGAAAATAAAAATAATTTAAAGGACATCCCTTTAGCTGTGCGCATGCGTCCGGAAACCCTGGATAATTTCATCGGCCAGCAGCATATATTAGGTAAGGGGAGACTTTTGCGCCGCGCAATCGAAGCAGACAGGATAAGTTCGCTTATTTTATATGGGCCTCCCGGAACAGGAAAGACCTCTTTGGCCAGCGCAATAGCCAATGTTACGAAAGCGCATTACGTGGCTATAAATGCCACAACCTCTAACGTAGATGAATTGAGAAAGATCATTGCCGCGGCGAAACTTAAAAAATCCACAACGGGCAGGAAAAGCATACTTTTTATCGACGAGATACACCGTTTTAATAAGGCCCAGCAGGACGTGCTCCTTCCAGACGTAGAAGAAGGCAATCCCATCCTAATTGGCGCTACCGTGCATAACCCTTTCTTTTCGCTTGTCTCCGCACTTTTGTCCCGGTCAATAGTCTGTGAATTAAAATCCTTGAAAGAAAACGACATCATAACTATTCTTAATTCGGCCCTAAAAGATACAAAGAAAGGCCTGGGAAATTTAAAGATTAAAATAGATAAAAAAGCGCTCGTCTTTTTGGCAAAGGGGTGCGAAGGGGATGCCCGGCGGGCACTAAATGCCTTGGAGGTAGGAGCGCTTACTACGCCAAAGTCAAAAGAAGGGATTATTAATTTTGACCTGGAGGTTGCCGGAGAATCCATACAGAAGAAAGCGGTTGTTTACGATAAAGACGAAGACGCGCATTATGATACCGCTTCGGCTTTTATAAAATCCATGCGCGGCTCTGACCCGGACGCGGCTATTTACTGGATGGCAAAGATGCTTTATGCCGGTGAAGACCCGCGTTTTATTGCGCGGCGTATTTGCATTTTGGCAGCAGAAGACGTAGGGAATGCAGATCCATTGGCCTTAGTGTTGGCAAACGCCGCATTACAGATATCTGAATTTGTAGGAATGCCTGAGGCAAGGATTCCGCTTGCCCAGGCATGTATTTATGTTTCCTGCGCGCCAAAATCCAACGCGAGTTATTTAGCGATAGAAAAAGCAATGGGAGACATTGAAAGCAACAAAACCCAGGAAGTGCCGGATCACCTTAAAGATACGCATTACCAGGGGGCAGAGGCATTAGGCCATGGAAAGGGCTATAAATACGCGCATGATTACGAAGGCCATTATGTAAAGCAGAAATATACGAGAAAGGCACTGCGTTATTATGAGCCCGCAAATATAGGGTTTGAGGCAAAGATTAAAGAGCGGCTGGAAAAATTGCGGGACCAAACCAAACAGGCAAAGCCAAAAGGAATGACGTAGGGACTGTCCCGCAAAGCACATAAACCAGAAGGAGGGTAATATGAAAAGACTGTTAGCTGTAGTTTTATCTACGGGGGCCATATTATTGACAGCAGGTTGCCAGAATGCTCAGACGCGCGCAGGAGAAGGCGCGATTATAGGCGGAGTTTTAGGCGCTGCAGCAGGCGGGATCATCGGTCACCAGAGCCGTCACGGTGGAGAGGGGGCGGCGATTGGCGCTGCAGCAGGGGCAATCACCGGGGCAATAGTAGGAAGTTCCATGCCTAAAAATCAACAAACTACAACTCCAGTTGCGCAAACAACCAATTCCAGCCAGATGTCCCTGCAACAAGTCATAGACCTTTTCAAGCAGGGGGTTAATGAGAAGGTGATTATTGATAAGATCCGGCTTAGTAACTCCAGGTTTACTTTAACCGCGACAGACACCGCTTATTTAAAAGAACAGGGCGTAAGCCAAAAAGTCATTGATGTAATGCTGGGCAAATAATGAATATAGTCCTTCAGTTGGCAGTTCTTTTTTGCGTAGGAATGATCGTATATGCCTTATACGGCATCTTTACCTCTGGCGGATCTGACAAAAAGCCCCGCGCGAAAAATAGATTCGGCCCGCTTAAAGAATCCGAAGTTTCTTTACAGGAGCAAAAAATCCAGCGTTTTGAAGGACAGGCCAGTTTCCTGGAGAAAGAATTAGAAAAGTTAAAATCGGAGTATGAAAAGGAGCAGCAGAAGTTTGAAATAGCCAGGCAAAATGACTCAAAGCTCCGCGAGGAGCTGTCTCGTAGGCAGGAATGGGTTGTTAGGTCCGAAGAGATGTTGAATAAGGTTAAAGAGGAGAACTCAGATTTAAAGAAACAGTTCACCGCAAAAGAAAAAGAATCGCAGGAGGCCTTCTCTGCGAATGTAAATTTTAATAAACAACTGCGCGAGCAGAGCGAAAAATTGTCGCTTTCGGATAAAATACTTAAAGAGAAGGATGATAAGGTTGAGGCGCAGAAGCATCAATTGGAAAAGGCAGCTAAGGATATAAAAGCGCTCCAGGAGACAATAACGGAATTTAAAAATAAAGAAAAGATAAGCGAATGGGTGCCTAAACAGGAATTCAATAAATTAAACGAAGAGTATACTGAACTTGAAGAAGAGCTGGAGCAGAAAGAGGGAAAACTAAAAATTCTGATTGAGGAATTATTACAGGTAAAAAATAAATTGATAAATCAGGACAAGCCGGATGATCCTGGGAGAACGCAGCCGCAAGTGCAAGAGCAACCACGAAAGATAGAGGCAGGGCCAGAAAAAAAAGAAGAAGAAGAACCTCAAGAGGCAGAGCAGGTAATTCAAGAAGAAGTTATTCCTAAAGAAGCGCCAAAAGCAGAGCAGCCATCAGAAGGACTAGTAAAGGAGGAAGGGCCTGCAAAGGAAGAAGAGACAAAAGAGACACCCAGGCCAAAACCAAGATTTGAATTAGCAAAAATAAGAAATATCGGGATTATGGCGCATATTGATGCGGGCAAAACAACACTAACAGAAAGAATCCTATTTTATACGGGCAAGTCCCATAAGATTGGAGAGGTCCACGAAGGAAAAGCGCAGATGGATTGGATGAAACAAGAGCAGGAGCGCGGCATCACCATTACCGCTGCGGCTACTACCTGTTTCTGGAAGGAACAC
>CAKKQZ010000093.1 GCA_919902445.1 Omnitrophica bacterium GWA2_41_15
ATCTGCACGAATTAATCCCGCATCTTGATTCCCAAGGAAACAGCGGGAGAGGTTCCGTAAGCAATTTTGCTTATGAATTTTTGTCAATCCGAAGTTTCTAGCGGGGTAGTCTATTTAGAAACTCCTTAAACTCCTTCGGCATCTCGCTTAAAAATTCTATAAATTTCCCTGATACAGGATGTAAAAATCCCAGATATTTAGCATGCAAAGCTAAGCGCGAAAAATTATTATCCCTACCGTATTTGGCATCCCCTAAAATCGGATGCCCGATAAATGCCAGGTGCACTCTCAGCTGATGCGTCCTGCCGGTAAACGGCTCTAATTCCAACAAACTAAAATCTTTAGCGCGTTTTAAAGTACGGTAGCGCGTCTTAGCTGGCTTTGCGCTATCTTTAAAGCTTACTGCCATATTTTTTCTTTTCACCGGGTGCCTGCCGATAGGCAATTCAATTTCGTTCTCATCAAATTCAACCCTTCCTTTAACAAGCGCGATATATTTCCTCTTTATGCTATGTTTAGCAAATTGCGAGGATAAAACAAGATGGCTTGAATTATTCTTTGTGATGACTATAAGCCCGGAGGTTTCTTTATCTAACCTATGCACAATGCCCGGCCTTTGAGGGCTTACGTTTGATAGGCTCTTAAAATGATACAGCAGCGCGTTGACAAGGGTATGCTCATAATTTCCAGGGGCTGGATGCACTACTAATCCCGCAGGTTTATTTATGACGGCTAAATCATCATCTTCATAAACGATATCCAGAGGTATATCTTCGGGCTTGAGCCCATTGGGCAACTTATCGTAGATAATTACCCTGAATTCATCACCCGCTTTTGCCTTGTAATGGGATTTAAGTTTTCCCTCTCTTGCCAAAGTTACCGAGCCCTCCGAAATAAGTTTTTGTATGCAGGTGCGCGAAAATCCCAGGTTGTGGGCTTGGGAAAACTCGAGCAAAAATAAATCAATACGCATTCCTGCCTGCTCTGGCGTGGCCTTGACGGTGTATTCTTGCATTACTGTATTCTTTTGATTTTTGCTATTACAAGCAGCTTGTAAATGGAAAAGATGAATATTGCAATGCTGATAACCTGAAATAAGGTTAAGCCAAACAGGACAATTTCATTATCAGCGCGCAAGAATTCTATAAAGAACCTTTTCAGCGAATATAGCAACAGGTACATGAAAAATATATAGCCTGCCTTATGCGGCCTATCCTGCAGAAATCTTAAGATCATAAAAATAAAAATTAGAAGTACGGATGAGTAGGCCTGAACCGGGATAAGAATGCGGCCGTGCAGAGTAAAATAAATTCCAAATGTAGATTCTTTCCCAAGACAACATGCGTTAAGTAAACAACCCACCCTGCCGATTGCCTGAGCAAGGGCAAGGAAGGGAGCGATTAAATCCAGCGCTTTATAAATTTCAAGTTTTTTATTCTTCAAGAAAATTATTCCTGAGACAGAGCCTAATATAAGGCCGCCAAACCATGAGAGCCCCCCGTGCTGAAACATAATTACTTCTAAGGGGCTTCTTATGTAATCGCCTATATGCTCGATTACATAAAATACGCGTGCACCGATTACACCGGAAACAAAAGATATAAATAAAAGGTTAAAGATTATATCCGGATTAAAATTTTCTTTTCTTGCCCTTGAAGACGACAATGCGGCTGCAACCATGAAGGCCAAAACCAGCATGAGCCCATATGAATAAATTGTGAAGGGGCCTAATTTACATATTTCAGGATACATCTTTTTTAAAAAATATCTCCCATCCAAGCAATATTGCTCCGATAGTAATTGCGCTATCGGCTATGTTAAATACAGGCCAGATGCGTAAATCCAAAAAATCGATGACGTAGCCAAAAATTAAGCGGTCAATAAGATTGCCCAATGCACCGGCTAAAATAAGGCTTAAGGCAGTACTATATAACTTCCTGTGCTTATTTTTCTTAAGGCTAAAGTAAATTAAGATTACCGCAAATACCGATGTGGATATAAATAAGGGGGCCTGGTTTCTTAAAATCCCGAAGGCGGCTCCCTTATTATGGATCAATGTAAGGTAAAACCACCCCTTAACGAGCGGTATGCTCTGATTCGCAGTTAAATATCTGGTTAGGAGGAATTTTGATAACTGGTCTAAAAAAAGGATGGCTGTTACGATGATAAAAATCATCACGAAGGGTTAAATTCTACCTTTTTTCCCTTTTTTCCTGGCATTTAACACAGAAGCGTGCATGAAGGACTGCCTTAATCCTGTTCTTTGCGATAAGGCCTTTGCAATCTTCGCAAATACCGAATGTGCCCTCCTCAATCTTTTTCAAGGCATCGTCAAGTTCGTAGATAAACTTTCTTTCGTTAGAGGCAAGGCCCAGAGAAAACTCCCGGTCATAATTATCCGTTGCCACGTCAGCCATATGGTAGGTGTAGCCTGATATATCCCCCGAGGCTTCTTTTTGAGATTGCTTCAAGGTGTCATCCGATATATGTTTTATATCCGCAAGGATCTCATCCTTCCTCCTCAAGACCAATTTCCTGAATTCGGCTAACTCTTTTTTGCTGAGTTTATTTTTTCCAGAGCATACTGCCTTTTTGGCAGTTTTTCGATTACGAAGGATTTTTTTCTTACTCTTTATTTTTCGGGACAATTTATCGCTCCTCTCCTAATAGTTATCAGGCATTTTTCACAAAGCAAGGGATGGTTGCTGGACTTACCGACTTTCTCGCTGTAATTCCAACAGCGGACACATTTTTCACCGGCCGCCTTCTCTACCCCTACGCCGATATCAGGGTGTTTTTTGCTCAGCATACCAGTATCGAAGCTATTCCTTTTGATAACCTCAACCTGAGATACCTTAAAAATTTCCAGAAGCTCATCCTTTAAACTTCCTAAATATTTATAACGAATTTCATCTTTTGTCAACAGTTTTATTTTAGCGTCAAAGGAACTGCCGATTACACCTACGCTGCGCTTCTCCTCTAATGCCTTGGCAACATCGGGAATTAATTCCATAACCGGCTGTAAATCAAGCGCTGGCTGCTCAAAGGCAGGATTTGGCTTCGGCCAATCTGACAGATGGATACTGGAAATCAAAGTATCGGTTTTCTCATGAGGCATATGCTGCCAGGTTTCTTCAGCTGTAAATACCAGCAATGGAGCTATAATCCTAACCAGGCAATTCAACACCTCAAAAATAGCTGTCTGGGCGCTCCTTCTATCATTAGAATCAGCGGCATAGGTATAGAGCCGGCCCTTTATCATATCAAGATAATACATGGATAGATCCTCATTGCAAAAATCATAGATGCTTTTATACGCTTTGTAAAACTCAAAAGCCTCATATGCAGCATCAACTGCAAACATTACCAACCCTAATCTCACCAGTATCCATTTATCAATACTTTTTAAACCCTCATACTGTACCTTATTCCTACAGGGATCAAAGTCATTGAGGTTGCTTAAGATAAATTTTATAGTATTTCTTATCTTGCGGTATGCCTCGGAAAGCCGTGAGAGTATCTCAGGTGAAATACGGATATCCTCGTTATAATCACTCGATGCAACCCAGAGCCGCAAAATATCGGCGCCATAATCCTTGATAATGTCAAAAGGAGAAATCACGTTGCCCAGGGATTTTGACATCTTCCTTCCTTCGCCATCCACTACAAACCCATGAGTAAGCACCGCTTTAAAAGGCGCCTGCGCATCAATGCACATAGCGCTGATGAGGGAAGACTGAAACCAACCCCTGTGCTGGTCAGAGCCCTCCAGATACAATGCGCAAGGATACTCAAGTTCCTTTCTCTTCTTTAACACCGCCTGACTGCTTACGCCGGAATCAAACCAGACATCAAGGATATCGGTTCCCCTGGAAAAATCATCCCCCTTGCAATACGGGCATTTTACATTTGGATTTAAGAAATCTTTCAAATCTCTTTTAAACCAGGAATCAAAACCTTCCTTGCGCCCAACTTCTATTAATTTTTCGATTATATCAGGTGAAAGGAATTCATCATTACATTTATTGCAGATTAATGCCGGAATAGGCACCCCCCAGAATCTTTGGCGCGAAAGGCACCAATCGGGCCGTAGCTGGACCATTGCAGAAATTCTTTCCCTGCCTGATTCCGGAACCCAACGGACATTATTTTTTATCGCGTCAAGTAGGTTCCTTCTTAAATCTTTGTGCTCAAGGGAAAGAAACCACTGCTTCGTAGCCCTGAATATAACCGGATTTCTGCAGCGCCAGCAGTGGGGATATGAATGCGAAATTTTTGTATCAAATAACAGCGCGTTTATATTTGTAAGCTTTTCGATTATAACTTTATTGGCGTCATAGACATTTAACCCCTTAAATTCTCCTGCACTGGAATCAAAATTCCCTTTCGAATCCACGGGCATAACAATTTCTAACTTGTATTTTAATCCGGTAAAATAATCCTCATTGCCGTGGCCGGGAGCAGTATGTACAAGGCCGCTTCCTTCCTCACTTGAAACATAACTCGCCAAAACAACACGGCCTTTCCTTAAACCAAATGGATGGGTATAATTTAAACCCTCTAAATCGCGTCCGCTAAATTCCCTAACTAATTCGTATTTTTCTATTCCCGCCTGCTGCAATACATCTGCCGATAAATCCTTCGCTAAGATTAAATTACCCTTTTCTGTTTTAATATAAGAATAAATAAAATCCGGATGCATTGCGACAGCCACATTAGCTATTAAAGTCCAAGGTGTGGTTGTCCAAATCAACAAATAAGTATCGGGCTTAAAATCCTTAGATTCATCAAGCTTAAATTTAACGAATACCGAAGGAGAAACACGGGGTTCATATTCTACCTCTGCTTCGGCAAGGGCGGTTTCGCATTTAAAACACCAGTTAACTGGTTTTAATCCGCGGTAAATAAAGCCTCCCTTGACCAATGAGTTAAAGGCATCCAGGGTATCTGACTCATAATCAGGGCTTAAAGTCAAATAAGGATTCTCCCAGTCTCCAAATACGCCCAAGCGCTTAAATTGCTCCTTTTGCTTGGAAACAAACTTTAGCGCGTAATCAAGAGCCTTTTTCCTGAATTCCAGCCGGCTTATTTGATACTTATCAGTTCCCAGTTCTTTAAAAAGTTGATGCTCTATGGGCAGGCCGTGGCAGTCCCATCCCGGAACATACGCTGAATCAAAACCCTGCATGGTTTTATATTTGATAACTATATCCTTCAGGGTTTTATTCAAGGCATGCCCGATATGGATATCTCCGTTTGCGTAGGGCGGACCGTCGTGAAGCACATACTTTTGCTTACCCTTGGACTTTTCCCGGATAAGCTGATAAATATTTTTATCCTGCCATTCCTTTAAAAGGTGCGGCTCGCGCTTTGGCAGGTCCGCCTTCATGGGGAATTTTGTCTGCGGCAAATTTAATGTTGATTTGTAATCTGTATTATTTGACATACCTTCCTATAATTATCCCCAGGTCCTTTTTTATTTTTTCCGGGATAACCTTTTTATCCGTGACAATAGCGTATTTTAACGCATCTTGACAACGGCAATCGCTCTCTTGCGAAATATTTTTTATTGAGTTGGCAATAATTTTCTTGGCGTTCTCGATATTTTTTTGCAGATTACCAAGTATCATCTCGATGGTCACTGCGGCATGATCCGGATGCCAGCAGTCGTAATCCGTAACCGCCGCGAGAGTAGCATAGCATATCTCGGCTTCGCGCGCTAACTTCGCTTCTGCAAAATTTGTCATCCCTATCACATCCATCCCCCAGTTACGATAGAGTTTTGATTCGGCAAGCGTAGAAAAAGCCGGACCCTCCATATTAATATAAGTCCCGCCGTTGTGCGCGGTAAGATTGAGGCTCGTTGCCGAATTATAAATTATATTCTGCAAATAGCCGCAAACCGGGTGGGCAAATTCAATATGCGCTACAATCCCCTCCCCGAAGAAAGACATATCCCTTGCGTAATTAGTCCTATCTACGAATTGGTCTACAACCACAAAATCCATGGGCTTCAATTCTTCCCTTAGGCTTCCGCATGCTGTAACGGAGATAATCCGCTCAACGCCCAGTTTTTTCATGGCAAAGATATTTGCCCGATAATTAATCTGACTCGGAGGAATACGATGACCCACAT
>CAKKQZ010000094.1 GCA_919902445.1 Omnitrophica bacterium GWA2_41_15
ATAAACTTTTTGACTTGCGACAATCGCGATGCCTCAACCACGCTCATTGTCCCTGAAACATTAGCCTTATAATAATTAGCGGGGTTTACGATAGAAGGGACTATATCTGCTAAACCTGCTATATGAAATACTGCCTCGATATTTTTAAAATGTGGAATTATTTTTTCTAACTCTGATACGTCTTCTTTAATTATGGTAAGATTTTTGTTGTCTTGTTGATGGGCTAAATTTTCCAGCCTTCCGGTTGAAAAATTATCAATAACCGTAACACTATGTCCATCCTTTAGCAGGCGGTCAACCAGATGACTCCCGATAAATCCCGCACCGCCTGTAACCAAACACCGCATATCTTCTCCTTTTATCTATTTCCTTATAGTCCAGAAATCCGCAGCCAAGGCCTCTAAATACGTAACCCAACCATAAATTTTTTGCATAATTATACCTACTTCGTTTTACCCATCAACCACTTGCGGTTTGATATATTCCAAGTTACGGTATTTTCTAAGCCCGAAGAAAAACTTGTCTTAGGCTTCCAGCCTAATTTTCTGACTTTTGAAGAATCAAGCGCATAACGCCAGTCATGGCCCAGGCGGTCTTTAACAAACTCTATCTGGGTAACGGGTTTATCTAATATCTTAAGGATCTGTTTTACGACATCTATATTTTTTTGCCTATGCCCACTACCGACATTATAAACCTCTCCTGTCTTTGCCTTCTTAAGCAATAGCAGTATCGCTTCCGCGCAGTCCGATACATAGAGCCACTCCCTCACGTTTAAGCCTTTGGCGTAAACAGGAACCTTCTGGTTTTGCAGGGCACGGTTGATTATTACCGGAATGAGTTTCTCCGGATACTGCCAAGGGCCGTAATTATTGCAAGGCCTGATGATAATTGCAGGGAAACTATAAGTTCTGACATATGCTTTGATGAGTAAATCCGCTGCTGCTTTAGAAGCCGCATATGGACTATTTGGCTTTATCGGAGAGTCTTCAGTAAAACTTCCTCTTTCTATGTCACCATACACCTCGTCGGTATTTCCGCAGAAATCAAGTTTTCCCTCTCTTTCCACGATAAAGTTCTTATTCTCCTTTAATTTCAAACACCAAACATCACCGCTATACTCTACTGTTTTGATTCTATGCCGGGAGATTGATTTAGAAGACTTGCCAAAGGAGATACAATATGCGTTACCTTCTATTTTTCTACCACTAAGAAAACTAATACTATGTCTCTTGTGTATATTCGGTTTGAAATTTAATTTTATACCGAGTTCACAGATATCAGAAACCAACTTTTCTGAAACAGTATGGTATATTATTCCTTGAGAAACATCGGAATCCATGAGGCCATCCCATAAATATTTTAAATATTTTGACGAATACCCCAATGCCCATGGCGGAATATGTTTGTTATGCGCCCCGTGACCACATTGGGTAAATATTTTTATAAATATTTTTGAAGTAAAATACAAGTGCGTACCTGCTTTACCTTTATGGCAATGGTATTTAATACCCAGTCTAGACAATGCAGCTTCTACCTTTTTACGACATCTATCATTCTCTGGAATATCGAAAAATATTCTATAGCCATGAGATATACTAATATGGTTACCACATTTTTCAATCTCCTTAAACCTACCGGTTATTTCTTCATTTGATTTCTTAAGATATTCTTCTCTGGGTAAACCTGTTTTTGTCTTTATTTGTTTCTCCTGATAGGCAACAAACCCATCACCTATAAAAATACCCAAAATGTACATTAAATCTTTTGTGTTAACTTTACCATATCCTGATATATCGAACTGCTCTTCTTCTTTTCCGAACCAACGCACCTCCGGCATAAAGAAAATACTCCTTTGGGAACTTTTCTGCGCTGACTCAACAAGTAACTTTCTATGTTTCTTGCTGGTATTAAAAATAAACATTCTATGATTTGGCGTAACAAGCAGATTTATCCTTCTATTCTTAAAATGAATCATCTTACCTCGGTAGCGCTGAATAATTACTTTCTCTATAGGTTTAATCTCTATCTCCTGCGTTGTAGGATTCAGCGAGAAAACTTTATCGCCTCGTTTTAGTTCTCGATATGTTTTTAATCCTTCCGTTGTTAAAGCTCTTGTTTTCTCATCATAGCAACTTATATGAATAAATTTTTTTACTCCGCGCTTCTTTGAAACATCTACTAAGACCTGTGTTCCTTTGACATTAGTCTCTATAAACGGGCTGGCATCTTGGATGCTTCTATCTACATGAGTTTCAGCCGCGAAGTGGGCGACAATATCGGGATTTTCTTTATTAAATATTTGCTCTATCTTTTTCTTATCGCAGATATCTGCTTTATAGAATTTATACTTACCGCGCACTTCTTGTAATCTCGCTAAATCACCGGCATAGGTGAGTTTGTCAACCACAACAACTTTTTTATCTGGGGACTGTCCTTTACTTTGAAGGTCAAAATCAGGGACAGTCCCCTTCGGGGACAGTCCCTTAACTGCTTGGAGACAGTCCCCGGCTAAGAGTAATCTTACGAAGGCGCTTCCGATGAAACCGGCGCCGCCGGTGACTAATATTTTAGGTATTCTTTTACGCATTCTTCTAATACCTCATGAATATCCCTAACTTTAAAACCTGTATTCTCTAACTTTTTCGTAGATAGGAGAAGGTTAGTCCGGATTTGATTCAGTTTTTTAAAGTCGATAACCTCATATTTAAAATCAGGTACGTATTTTCTATATATTTCCATAAGCTCTTGGTATATCAAGGACCCTTTATTTACCACATTATAGATTCCTTTAGCATTTATTTTAATTAAGTGCTTGAGGGCATTGATAAAATCAGGAATATATGTAACTGAATTCGGAATGTCTATAACTTTTTTATAGTTAAGTAGTTTGTTAAGAAGATTTCTGGGGTGGGGCCGGTTATCTAGGGGAATACGTATTCTTATAATTAAAACCGGATATTTTTTAGGCAACAGCCCTAGCGCCAGATCGGAATATATCTTTGCCCGGCTATAAAAAAGTTCAAAAAAATCAGGCTCCTTATTTTCATCTATGGGGGTATCCTTTGCGTAATCATAATGATAGATACAGCCGGTACTTATATGAATGAATTTAATATTATTACGCAATGACGCTTCGGCCAAAATAATAGGGACAAATGTATTGGCTATTAAAGTTTTATCCAAATCTTTTTCGCACTCATCAACATTTCTGCCCACATTTCCGATACAATTAATAATGGTCTTGGGCTTAAACTTTTTTAACTGCGCTTCTATGTCTTTATAAGAATAAATTTTTTTATCGGAAATTTCACAATTTAATTCTTCTTGTAACCGTGTCCCGATATAACCTCTACCCAATATTAGGGTCTTATCTTTCATCTTTTAAAATTTCCCGCAGGTACTCTCCATAATTCGTATTTATAGAATAGGCAATCTTTTGTAATTGCCTTGAGCCGATATATTTCATCCGGTAAGCAACCTCTTCAATGCAACCTATCTTCAAACCTTGTCTTTCTTCCACTGTTTTTATAAATATGGAAGCGTCAATCAAAGAGTCATAAGTCCCTGTATCGAGCCAGGCATAGCCCCTACCTAATAATTTAACTTTTAACTTTCCCCTTTTTAGATATTCATTATTTACATCGGTAATCTCTAATTCCCCTCTCTTAGAGGGTTTTAAGGTTTTAGTAATTCCGATAACATTATTATCGTAAAAATAAAGGCCGCAAACTGCATAGTTAGATTTAGGCTTTTCTGGTTTTTCCTCAATAGAAATCACATTACATTCATTATCAAACTCAATAACTCCGTAACGCCTGGGGTCCTTTATATAGTAACCAAAGGTAACTGCCCCTTCTTTCAATAAAGAGGCCTCTTTTAATAATTCCACCAGATTATCGCCATAAAAGATATTATCTCCCAGGATTAAACAGGCACTGTCTTTACCGATAAATTTCTCTCCAATAATAAAACTCTGCGCTATACCTTTTGGTTCCTGTTGAATAGCATAAGAAAGGCTTATACCTAATTCCTTGCCATCTCCCAATAAGTCCCTAAAACGAGGCGTATCCTTGGGTGTTGAAATTACAAGAATTTCTCTAATTCCCGCCAGCATCAAAACCGATAAAGGATAATAAATCA
>CAKKQZ010000095.1 GCA_919902445.1 Omnitrophica bacterium GWA2_41_15
ACGGGCTCATCCGCGAGGAAACTAAAAAGGCATGGTATTAATCTTTTGCCGGGAAGAATACAACGTGATCATCTGGACCCTTTATTGTGGGGAGAGCTGGGATTAGTGAAAGATTGCGCCATAAAGGAGCTATCCATTGAAAACATTAACCGCAATGTGCAGTATTCTTTTGAGGATACGCTTATTTATGGGTCATTGCCCGGCATCGTAAGATTACCGCAGAAAGACAGGCCGGATTTTTTAAGGGCTTACGCAGAGATGTACATGGAGGAAGAAATCAGGGCAGAAGCCTTGAGCAGGAAAATAGGGGCTTTTTCCCGTTTTCTTGAGCTTGCCGCCGTGGAATCAGGCACAAATCCGAATTTATGCAAGCTTTCAAACGAGTCAGGGGTAAGTCAGCCGGCGGTTAAGGAGTTCTATAATATACTTGAGGATACTCTAGTTATCGAAAGGGTGGAGCCGTATTTAAAGAATGCCCGCAAGCGCATCCTTTCCTCATCGCGCTATTACTTCTTTGATTTAGGGGTAAGGAATGTTCTGGCGCGCCTGCCGCTTACCTCTGGTTTAGTGAATACCCAGAAGGGCGTTCTTTTTGAGCATGCGGTTATGCTTGAAATAATAAGAAGAGTTAAAGTCTTAAATAAAAATTATAAGATATGTTATTGGCGCACGTCCGCGGGAGCGGAAGTTGATTGTGTTATTGATTTGGGCAGTTCGGTTATCCCCATAGAGATTAAAAGCTCTTCTTTTATCGCGCAATCGGAGATAAAAGGGCTAAAGAGTTTCTTAAGTGATTACGCCGGGTCGGCAAAACACGGTTATGTTATTACGATGGGAGGAAAAAGAGAGGTCCTCGCGGACAATATCACCGCCATCCCATGGTTTTATCTGTGATTTTAACACCTGATCTTAAAATTCCTATTGTATTTATTGTTCCCATACGCTATAATCATTTTAATCGTATTTAAAATACACCTGCGAGGTGGCCGAAGGTCTCCTCGCAGGTGGTGAGGTTTAGATGTCCAAAGTTTTAATCTTTGCCGGAGCTAATGGAAGCGGTAAAACTACATTTGCTAACGGTATTATTGAACCAGGGTTTATATTTATCAATGCAGACGATATTAAAAAAGATAAAAAACTTTCATATATAGATGCTGGCAAGGAATCTCTTTGCTTGATAGATGAGGCTATTAAAAATAATACGGATTTTTCTTTTGAAACTACAATGTCAGGCATGGGGCTATATAAAAGATTTGAGCGATTAAAGAAAGAAAAATATCATATAACTATTTTTTATTTATTTGCCTATCCGATAGAATTACTTATAGAAAGGATAAAAGAAA
>CAKKQZ010000096.1 GCA_919902445.1 Omnitrophica bacterium GWA2_41_15
ATACTTATCATCTAGAACTTTGGTGCCTGGGCGTCGGCCCACCGGCGAGCTGGAGTCAAAATCAGAACCGTCCCCAATTTCGTCACTAATTTCCCCATATAAATTGGATTTTGTTATTGATGAAAACATACCTGTAGAAAGAACAAACATATTGACTTCTTCTTTAAAACTAGGTATATTTAATTTGTGAGTAAGAAAGTGGAATACATCATTCCTTTGAGTGGCGATACCCAGTTGCGGCATATCCATACTCACTGGAAAGATAAAGTTACTAGTTTTGTGGTGCAACTGGAGATATATATAAATGACAAATGGCAACCTATAGTACGCTACGATACTGCTCATGGATTTACACATAGGGATATTATTCATCCCGATGGGGCCAAAGATAAAACTCCCCTGCCTATTTCTGGCTTTAAAGAAGCGCTCACTTTTTCGGATAGAGACCTTAAAACTAACTGGCGGATATACAAGATACAATTCCTGAAGGAGGTTAAAAAGAATGGATAAAGAAAATTTGATAAATAAAAATATTGAATTATCTACAGAATTTGGTAAATTTATTTTGGATAATCCTAATGTAGCAGAAAAAATACCCCTTGAGGCAGTAATTGTATTTATTGACCATTCGGACGCCGAGCTAACTGAATATAATCTTTCTCTTGCCGAAGAAGCAAAACGAGAAGGCCGGCCGGTTGTAAAAGTAATAATTGAAGGCCTGGCGCCAGAAACCACTCGCCTCCTTGAGCCCAAACTGGAATTCTCAGCCGCATAACCCCTCCACATCTGCAGAGCATCTGAAGTAAAGTTCCCCACCGGCGAGCTGGCCCTTCGCTTTCGACTAGGCTTAGGGGCGGCAGATGGTGAAAAAGGTAAACCGCGAGCAAAAATTGACGGAAACGCTAAATCTATTTCGCTAAAAAATAATGTTCCTCTTAACCCTTTAACGCCATCTTCCCTTATAGGCTGAGGATTGCTTTTTGCCCAGACATAACCTTGACTAAAAATTATTAAATCATCTAGATAGTTATAAGAAAAAGCTAACCCTGCGCCGGCGCCAGTATTATTATCATCTACCTTTTGAAAAAAATTATCTTCGCCTTTTATTATTTTTGGCCTGCCTTCGTGATCCTTAGGAAAACCCGGACCGGCGTCCATTCCTACAAGGTATAATTTATTATTCACTCTATCTATCCTAACTAATATCACCCCTTTATTTCCCCCATGCTGCCAAATATTCCTTGAGAATTCTAAAAGGGTATAACTTGTGCCTGCTTTTTTAATCTCGGGAATTTTACGCAATATCTCGGGTTTATCCAAAAGACATAAAGAAAACACGCTACCTTCATAAGAAATATCCCCTAGTTTTCTGCGTTTTTTAATTGCCATATCAATAGCTGCCCTATTACCCTGGTTAAATACTTCCCAAAGATTAACAGCATCGGAAATAAATCTATCACTTTCCATTCTCCCAGTTTTTATACGCAACTCTCTTTTGCCCAAT
>CAKKQZ010000097.1 GCA_919902445.1 Omnitrophica bacterium GWA2_41_15
GTTGAAAAGAACTGGAAAGTAAGGCTAAAGCGGGAACTGGAAGAAAATCCCCTCTGTGTAGGAGTAACTTCAATGACAGGCCGCCAGATAGGTTTCGCGCTTGAAATTTCAAGCTTTGTTAAGAAGGTATCGCAAGCCCCGGTTGTCTGGGGAGGTATACATGCTACAATCCTGCCGGAATCTACGCTTTCAAATGACAACGTTGATATCTTAGTGATAGGCGAGGGGGAGGTTTCTTTTATTGAATTGGCAAGGGCCCTGGTTGCTAAGGGCTCCTTAAATGGGATTCAGGGCATCTGGTATAAAGATAAGGGGAAAATAATCAGGAATATCGATAGAAAATTCGCGCATCTGGATGATTTACCGCACTTACCGCTTTCATTAATAAATTTAAATGATTTTCTCCCCGTTTTTAAGGGCCGTAGGACATTTAATATTGAAACTTCGCGCGGCTGCCCTAATCAGTGCAGGTTCTGCTACAATTCCGCCTACAATAAAAATTCCTGGAGGGCTTTTTCAGCACATAGGGTGATAAATGATTTAAAATACCTGCATAAGCAGCTTAATATAGGCAGTTTTTATGTGATTGACGATAATTTCTTTATAGATTTAAAACGTTCTGCTGCAATTGCGCAAGGGATAATAAGCGAAAGGCTTGATATTTTCTGGGAGGTCCAGGGTATAAACATAAACTCCGCAGTTAAAATGGATGATGATTACCTTGAACTGCTTGCAAAGTCCGGGATGAAAAAAGTGCATTTCGGTGTTGAGTCTGGGTCTGAGAAGATACTCAAACTGGTTAATAAGAACCTGAAGGTTGAGGATGTAATAAAAATAAACAAAGTATGGGGGAGGCATAATATCGTAGTACAGTATAATTTCATGTGCGGTTTCCCGGAAGAGGGTATGGAGGATATTCGAAAAACCAAAGATTTAGTTTTTCGATTAATGAAGGAGAACCGCCGCGCACTTATATCCCCCCTTTGCCCTTATACCCCTTATCCGGGGACTGACCTTTATAATAAAAGCCTTGAGTTAGGATTTATACGCAAGAAAGCCCTGGAGGACTGGCAAGAGGCAGATTACGGGGACAACCTCTGGGAGTCAGCTGAAAGAAAGAAGATTCTTTC